>JBCCLJ010000104.1:0-23308 GCA_039026915.1 Acidobacteriota bacterium | reverse complement strand
AGATGACGGAGTCCGGAGAGTTCAAGCGTCGCCGCACGCGTCAGCTCATCGAATGGATGTGGTCTGCCGTCGACTCCCAGCTGATCGACTCATTCCGCCGTCGGCCCGACGTGCTTGCGCTCGCCACGGAGCTCGAAGGAGAGCTTGCCACGGGCGCCACGACCCCGGCACTGGCCATCCGGCGTCTGCTCGAGCGATCGGGATAGCGTCCGGTGAAGCTCCTCGGGTCGGCGCAAGGCCTGCTCTGCCGCGACGCGTCCACGGAAGAAGCCCGCGGCGCGATCGTCGCGGTGATCCATCTCGGTAGACATAGACTGCGGCTATGGCGCTGGCTTCCGGGACCTCCTTCGGTCACTATACGATTTCCGCTTTGCTCGGCGCTGGCGGCATGGGTGAGGTCTATCGCGCCAGAGACAGCAAGCTCGAACGGGACGTCGCTGTCAAGGTGCTACCGAAGGAGCTTTCCGACGATCCCGACCGCCTGACACGGTTCGAGCTCGAGGCGAAGGCCTTGGGCGCTCTGAATCACCCGAACATCGCCACCGTGCATGGGTTCGAGAGCGAAGGCGATGTGCACTTCCTCGTGATGGAGCTGGTCGAGGGCGAAGACTTGGCCACGCGCTTGAAGAGCGGACCCTTGCCCATCGAGGAAGCGCTATCGCTCTTCGTGCAGATCGCCGAAGGGCTCGAGGCGGCGCACGACAGGGGGATCGTGCACCGTGATCTGAAGCCCGCGAACGTCATGATGACGACGGACGGGCGTGCGAAGGTGTTGGACTTCGGTCTTGCCCGCTCGACCGCGGCTCAGCCGGCCGACCTTGGACTCTCCCATGCCCCGACCCGCACGGAGGTTGCTACCACCGCAGGCCGAATTCTCGGCACCTCCGCCTACATGTCACCCGAGCAGGCGCGAGGCGGCAAGGTCGGCGCACAGACCGACCTATGGGCCTTTGGGGCCTGCCTGTACGAGGCTCTTTCGGGGCAGCCTGCCTTCGACGGCGACGGCATCACTGAGGTTCTAGCGGCAGTGCTGAAAGAAGAGCCCGCCTGGAACGCGCTCCCTCGAGAGGTCGGAGCTCCTCTCCGCAGGCTTCTTTCCCGGTGTCTGGCGAAGAACGCTCGTGAGCGTCAGCGGAGCGCCGGCGATCTAGCGCTCGAGCTTCGAGAGCTCGCGTCGCTCCCAGACCACTCCGGGTTCGAGGAGCGGGCGAACACTGTCCAGAGAGCCCGTCGCTCCGGCCTCCCTCGCCCGCACCTCGGCATCTGGATTGCGACGGCCCTCGTGGCCGCGGTCGGCGCTGCCTTTCTCGCCGGCAGAATGACGTCGAGCCTCGAGCCTGCCGACGAAGGCACGGTGCGCTTCTCGATCGAGACGCGAGGTGCCAGCGAGGGCGCGGGGCTGGCGTTTTCTCCAAACGGCCGAACCCTCCTCTACCGGAGTCGAGCCGATGGGACCGACAGGCTTTACCGCCACTCGCTGGACAGCGCGGAGCCCGAGCTGTTGCTCCAGGAGGACATCTACCCGACACAGCCCTTCTTCTCGCCGGACGGAGAGTCTGTAGGCTTCTTCTCCAACAGAGGGCTACGCCGGATTTCGATGGACGGCGGAGCGTCCTCCGCGATCGTCGAGATCGAAGGCTGGCCTGGCGGTGCCACGTGGCTGCCCGACGGGCGCATCGTCTACGCCACGACGGCGTCGCCGATGCTTCGCATCGTCGACGGTCAGGGTGGTGAGCCGAGCATCCTTCCAGGGCAAGAGGATGGCCGGTTCTATCGGTGGCCGCGGGTCGTTGCCGGCGGACGAGCTCTGGTGGCAGCGGCGATGCTTCCCGACGGATCGGAGTCGGCCGTGACCCTGATCTCTCTCGAGGGCGCCGCATCGAAAGAGCTCCTGCTGGGAGACTCTCCGAGGGTTCTCAGCACCGAGGGCGAGGCTAGCTATCTCGTCTACTGGCGGGAAGGAACGCTCTGGGGCGTTCGCTTCGACCAGGCGCAGCTGGTCACCCGAGGCGAGGCGGTGCCGCTGGTCGACGAGGTCTTCCGGTGGGCGGGTGCCGTCGAGTTTGACGTCAGCTCAGCGGGAGACCTCGCCGTGGTGCAGCCCGCGCGTGAGCACCTGGTGCGGCTGAGCCCGGGCGAAGCTGTGAAGCGTTTGCTTCCCGAGCCCGATCTTTACGGCCAGGCCCGGGTTTCGCCCGACGGGCAGCGTCTTCTCTATGCGCGCTTTCTGCCTCAAGGAGACGAGGACGTCTTCGTTCTCGATCTGGGAGGCCGCGGCCTGCCCGAGCGCTTGACGCACCGGCCGGGACCGGACGGCGCGGCGCGCTGGGGGCCCGAACCCGGCGTCTTCACGTACGTCGAGAATCGGCCGGATGGGTTCCGGTTCGTTCACCGTCCGGCCGACCTCGGGGCTGCTCAAGAGCTCGAGGTGCTCTTTCGTGAGTCGCTGGACGCGTATCCGACCTCCTGGTCGAAGGACGGAGAGCTCCTTCCTTACATCCGCTCCGAGGGTGGCGGCAGAGGTTGGGTCCTCTGGCTTCATCAACCCGGTGAGCCGAACCGGCAGCTGCAGGCGAGCTCCGCCTTCGAAGCTGGCGCCGAGATCTCACCGGACGGCTCTTGGATCGCCTATGAATCGAACCGATCGTCGTCGGGAGTGCGCGTCTACGTCGCTCCTTTTCCCGAGATGACCCCGGCCAAGGCCGTCTCGGGAGACGGCGGGCGCTTCCCGCTCTGGGAGGCCTCGGGGAAGACTCTCTACTTCCGCACGTCGACCCACGTGATGCAGGTCCAGCGCGCCGAGGGGGCGACGGAGTGGCAGCGCCCCGAGCCCGTCCTCGAGCTTTCCAAGCCTCTCGCCGGCCTGAGCCGTGACTACGACATGGACGGAGAAGGCCGGGTCATCACTACCCTGCCGTCGGAGGAGCGACCGCGGATCGAGGTCACGTTGAACCTCGCCCGGGAGCTCGCGGAGAGGCTCGGTGACTAGAGAAGCGCGTCGTAGCAGAGCCCCCGGCGCGTTCCGCCGACGGTGAAGGCGAGGCTTTCCGCAGGGCAAGTCAGATTCAGCCATGACCTGGGGTGCTCGGCTTCGCCCGCTGCCCTTCGTCCAGACCCCGGACAAGGAGCGCGCCGATTCCTGCCATGGCGGCAAGGCCGAGATAGACCCCACGGAACGTGCCGAAGTGATCTGCAGCAAGCCCGACAACCAGCGGGGGGATGACGGCGGCGATCCCGTAAGCCATCGTCATGACTCCGAAGGCGGAGCTGAAGGCTCGCTCGTCGAGGTGGTCGCGCACGTAGGTTGCGGTCAGGGTCGGGTAGCTTGCCCAGAGACCACCGAAGAGCACGACGACGAGCGCCAGGAAGGGACCGTTCAGCGTGGCCACGCAAACGGAGCCGACGCCCATGGCCGTCATGACCGCGCCCATCGCCGTGCGGCGTCCAAGACGGTCCGAAAGCCACCCGGTCAGCGGCGCGCCGACGACCGACGCCAGGCCGGAGCCCATGAACACCAGGGCCACACTCTCTCGGGCGAGGCCTGCGTCCTCTTCGAGCGCCGCCGCGAGGAACGACTGAAAGCCCGCAGCAACGATGCCGAAACAGACGTACGCGGCTGTGAGCCTCAGCCACGTCGGGATGCGCTGGAGGGACTCGAGTCGCGGTGGCGGCTTGGAGCTCTCCTCAGCCATCCCGGTGACCGGTCGCACTTGCAGCACGACTGCGATCAGGATGGCCAGTGCGACGGCCGCTTCCACGGCGAAGACGGGTCGCCAGAGTGTCGCGTCGCCGGTCACATCCCAGGCGAGGCGCGTTGCTCCGGCCACGGCGGCATACGCGAGGCCCACGGAGCCCGACAGAAGTCCAATCACGAAACCGCGTTTCTCGGCGGCGACGCCGGACGTGATGATGACGGGTGCGGTGAGCCAGATGCCAGCTCCCGCAGCGCTCGCGATCGCGAGGCCCAGAAGCAGGATCGGCAGGCTCTGTGCCATCGACAGGATCGTCAGTCCGAAGACCGAGAGCGCGACACCCGTTTGCAGGATGCGGAGTGGCTCGAAGCGAACCGACATCCACGTCACCAGAGTGACGCCCGTCAGATAGGCGAGAAAGATGACGGTTCCTCCCAGACCGGCTTCCGCGTTGGAGCCCAGGATGTCATCGCGAATGACGGGGAGAAGCAGTGGATACGTCGAACGCCCAAACGTGTGCGAGACGATCGTCGTGAGCGGCAGGATCGCGACGATCCAGAAGGTTCGTGATTTGGGCATCAGGCGAGGGCTAGCGCAACTCGACTCCAGAGGCAGACGTGGGGGGCTCCGGCGGGGCGAGCGGTCGTGGGCACGAAAGTGCCGGGTGCCGATCCCGACGGCGTCCTCTCAGAAGAGGATTGTGGTCGCCCGCTGCGACTTGTCGAAGGTGGCGCTCTGCACCGTCTCGCCCCGTTCGACGTTGACTCGGTTCACCTGCTCGGGCCAGACGTCGCGAAGCGCGTCGTGCGAGATCGTGATTGCGGTGAGCGCCTTGGGGATGGGTGTCTCGGAATAGACCCAGAGATAGGCGCCATCGATTTCCGTACCGACGGGCGAGAGATCCAAGGCTCTGCCGTCCTGATCGACGAGCGAGAAGCGCTCTCGAGCGTACTGGCCGAACCGGTCGCGGTCGGCTGCGTTTTTCAGAAGATCCGCTTCGCCGGGGAAGAGCTTGCTCGTTGCGTGCTCGGCGTCGTGCAGCAGAAAGCGGTGCATCACCTCGATGTTGCCGCTGCGCGCGTTGAAAAGAACCCGTGTCATCGACTCTTTGAGCTGATGTGCCGACAGCGGACCGACGAGCAGCAACAGTGTCGCAGCGAGAACGGCTCGGGCGAGCTGCCGCCTGCGGCTCATCCGTCGTCTTCCTCGGTCTTGGGCTCGGTCTTGATGTCCTGCATGATGTCGCGGTTGACCATGCCCTTGCGGTCCGGCGACTTGAACGCTTCGATACGCGACGGGATGATGCGCCGCGGATAGTGATTGTTCTCGACGTTCGTGTCCGCGGTCTCCCAGTTCGGATCGATCACCACCTGCGTGAGCTCCCTGTCCGTGATGATCAGCTTCTTCACGTGCTTGGAGTGTCGGCGCCAGATCTCTGCCGGGATGTCCATGCGCTGGGTCGCGCCGCCCTCGTAGGTGAGCTCGAGGAGGATCGGCATCACCAGGCCACCGTGATTGTTGAACTCGAGGACGTAGTAATGCCGGTCTTCCTCGACCGCGCGCTCGAGAGCCTGGCCTTCCCATGGCTCGAGGTCGTCGAGGAAGGACTGGTAGCTGTTGCGCTCCTTGTTGGTGACGGTGAAGCGGTCGTTCTCGTCGTAGAAGTCCCGGATGTCGGGGTTGCGCTCCACCCAGGTCGGCCCGTCCTCTCGGTTGCGCTCGACAATGACGGAGGGCGGCTTTTCGCCCTGCTCCTGCCGTCGGCGGTCGTAGTCGATGTCGGGATCCTTGGTGTCGAGGCGGAGCTTCCAGACGCGATCGATGCTGATGTCGACGTGATCGGTCGTGTAGAACCAGCCGCGCCAGAACCAGTCGAGGTCGACGCCGGTGGCCTCTTCCATCGTGCGAAAGAAGTCCGCGGGCGCTGGCCTCTTGAACATCCAACGCCTGGAGTACTCGCGGAAGGCGAAGTCGAAGAGCTCGCGACCGAGGATGGTCTCGCGAAGAATCATCAGCGCCGCCGCGGGTTTGGCGTACGCGTTCGGCCCCAACTGCAGCACCGAGTCCGACTGGGTCATGATCGGGACCTGGTTCTCCGAGCGCATGTAGTCGACGATGTTCCTGGGCTCGTTGTCCCAAGGGATCTCGGAGTCCCACTCCCAGCCGGCCATGGCGTCGAGGAAGCTGTTGATGCCCTCGTCCATCCACGTCCACTGACGCTCGTCGGAGTTGACCGTCATCGGGAAGTAGATGTGCCCGATCTCGTGGATGATGACCCCGACGAGGAAGCGCTTCTCCGCCAGCGTGTAGGTCCGTTCGCCGTCGTCTTGAAGGTCGGTTCGGGGACCGTTGAAGGTGATCATGGGGTACTCCATGCCACCGACGGGACCGTTGACGGACTGCGCGACCGGGTAGGGATAGTCGAACGAGAAGCGCGAATAGACATCCATCGTGTGGATGACGACGGCGGTCGAGTACTTGGACCAGAGTGGCTCACCCTCCTTGGGGTAGAAGGACATGGCCATGACTTCGGGCTGCACCGCGCCGCCCTGCTGGTAGCCCTGGGCGTCCCAGATGAACTTGCGCGAGGAGGCCCAGGCGAAGTCGCGCACCCTCTCTGCCTTGAAGCTCCAGGTCTTGGTCTCCGCAGTGCCTTCGCGCTCGTTCTCCAGCGCTTCGTCAGGCGTCACGATGAAGACGGGGGAGTCGGCCGTGCGGGCTCGCTCCAGGCGCTCGCGCTGCGTCGCGGTCAGCACGGCCCTCGGGTTCTGAAGGACACCGGTGGACGAAACGATGTGGTCGGCCGGGACGGTGATGTTGACGGTGTAGTCGCCAAACTCCAGCGTGAACTCGCCGCGCCCCAGGAACTCCTTGTTCGTCCAACCTTCGTAGTCGGTGTAGGCGTGAAGGCGCGGGAACCACTGCGCCAGCAGGAAGATGTCGTTGCCGCCCTCGCGTTCGTCGTCCGGAAAGTGCTCGTAGCCGGAGCGGGCCGAGACGGCGTTCTCGTCGACGATGTTGAAGACGAAGTCGATCTCGAGCTCGGTGGTCTCGCCCGGTCCCAGAGGAGTGCGCAGGTCGATCCTCAGATTGGTGCCGACGACTCTGTGCTCGAGCTCACCGTTTGCATCGCGTACCGAGGGAAGGGCGTAGCCGAGCTCGCTGTCGGCCAGGAACTGGTGACGTCGAAGCTCCTCGAGGCTCAGCTGCGGAGGCTTGCCGCCCTCGGCCCCTCGCACCGCGGGACCGCGCCGGCTGCTGTCGGCAAAAGCTGCGCTGCGCTCTGCGAGAGAGTCCTCCAGAAAGCGATTCTGGTCGAGCTGCAGCCAGAGGAACCGCAAGGTGTCCGGGCTGTTGTTGGTGTAACGAATGCGCTCACTGGCGTCGATGCGGCGCGGGTCTTCAGCCAGACGGACGTCGATCGTGTAGTTGACCTCCTGCTGCCAGTACTCGTGTCCAGGCTCGCCGCCCGCTGTGCGATAGGCGTTGGCGGTCGGCAGCACCTCGTCCAGCTGGCGAAACTTGTCCTCGTAGTTTCCCTTGGTCTGTTGCACCTGGGAGAAGCCAGGTGCGACGCAGAGCGCAGTGGCCAAAGTGAGCCAGAAGAGGTGCCGTTTCATCGAGGGTCTCGCTTTCGTGAGCACGAGCGGAGGCGAGCCGCGCCGCAGCGGCGTGGGTCGCGTTCCGATCTGGGTCTGAGAGTGGATCGCTCCTGCGGTCGATCCTGTAGGTGAGTGCGCATCGTACGACGAGAAGAGGCCGCTGGGTGTTTCGGTCCGCAGCCCCCGCGGTTCAGGATGCGGAGACGGTCGAGGACTCCCGGGCTAGTCTCTGACTCGGCAGCTCGCGATCTTCGACCTTCGGCGAGCCCTGGAGAAGAAACCGTGGAGAAGGTGCTTTGACTCGTCTCAATCTTCGCCGCCTGCTGGTGGTCGCTGTCTTGGCGTCGTCGGCGCTCCACGGAGCTCGTGGTGCAGCGCCTGCAGCCCAGGAAGACCTCGCAACCTTCGTCGCTCGGCTCGAGAGTGAGATGCGAGGGAGGATCGGCGTCGCCGTCCACCAGCCGGAGACCGGCTGGAGCTTCGCCTACCGCCAAGATGAGCGCTTCCCAATGGCGTCCACTTTCAAACCGCTGCTCTGTGCCGGAGTCCTTGCGCAGGTAGCCCGTGGTGACTCCAGTCTCGACAAGGTGATCCGCTACGAGGCGGACGAGATCGTGAGTTGGTCCCCGCTGACGGAGGACGCACGCGAGATCACCTTGGGCGACGCCTGCGCGGCGGCGTTGAGCCACTCGGACAACACCGCTGCGAACGTAGCTCTCGGGAGTCTTGGCGGACCTCAGGGGTTGACGGACTACCTTCGCTCGATCGGTGATGCCACGACTCGTCTGGACCGCTGGGAGACCGATCTCAACGAAGCCAGACCGGGAGATCCGCGCGACACGACGACACCGCGCGCGATGCTCGCCTCGCTGGAGAAGGTGACGCTCGGCAAGACGCTCAGCGAGAGTTCGCGAGAGCAGCTCCTCGCCTGGATGGCAAAGAACTCCGTCTCCGACGCCTTGATCCGCTCGGTTCTGCCGGACGGCTGGACGGTCGCTGATCGTTCGGGGGCCGGCGGCTACGGCACTCGCAACATCACGGCGGTTCTTCACGATGCGCGGGGAAGGAGTCTGGTCGTGGTGATCTTTCTCACGCAGACCGAGTCCATCGCGGCGGAGCGAAACCGCGCCGTAGCGAGGCTCGCGAAGCGGCTGATCGCTGCGGCTCCGGCCCGCTGAGGCTTGACGATCGCTCGGCGCAGGAGGAGCTTCTCCCATCGTCGCCGAAGCGGGGAATGAGAGTGTGAGGCGAAGGCGCCGTTTAGAGGACGTCGCGAACCATCCGTTCGTAGTCTTCCGCGCTGACTCGCTTCACGCCGCCGCGGTGGGCGATGTCGGCCTGCGCGTACCGCACGATGGAGTCGATGTCCTCCTGTTTGACGCCCAGCGGTCCGAGCTTTTCTGGGAGTCCCAGCGACTCACGCAGCTGATCGGTCGCGTCGGCGATGCTCTTGCCCTCCTCGAGTCCCATGGCTCGCGCGAGCTTCGTGTACTTTTCCGGCACGACGCCTTCCCCGAAGCGCAGTACGCCCGGCAGGAAGATGGCGTTCAGGGTGCCGTGGTGGAGCCGCACGGGGAGTCGGCCCGTGGCGTGAGACAGAGCGTGCACTGGGCCGAGGCCCTTCTGGAAGGCGAGCGCACCTTCGGTCGACGCGAGCAGCATCTCCCACCGAGCGCTACGGTCCCCGCCGTCGTCCACTGCGCGCTGGAGGTTGCCTTGGGCAACGGCTCGTTCGAGGCCGTCGTATGCGACGGCCTCGAGGTGAGGTGCGAAGGCCGGAGTCAGTGCGGACTCGATGCAGTGCGTGACGGCGTCCATTCCCGTCGCTGCCGTCAGCCACGGCGGCATGCTGATCGTCAGCTCGGGGTCGCAGAGGGCGATGCGCGGGATCAGAGTCGGCGCGACGAAGGTCTCCTTTTGGCCGTCTTCCAGGATGATCACCGCACCCACCGAGACCTCCGAGCCGGTGCCGGCGGTGGTCGGAATGGCAATCAACGGCGCAACGGGTCCGATGGCGCCGAGTCCACCTCGCGAGGCGCCGTAGCTCGCCAGTTCACCGTCGTGTGTAGCGAGCAGTGCAACGCCTTTGGCGAGGTCCATCGAGGAGCCGCCGCCCAGTGCGACCACGCTGTCGCAGTTGGACTCGAGAAAGGCGGTGTGTGCTGCCTTCGTCGAGGCCTCGTCCGGGTTCGGTGGAGTCTCGGAGTACTCGGCGGCGAAGCTGCCGCCGGCAGCCTCGCGAACGCGATCCACGATCCCAGTGGCGAGCAGGCCAGGGTCCGTGACGAGCATGGGACGCCGAGACTCGAGGCTGGCAAGTGCTCCTGAGAGCTCCTTGAGAGCGCCGAAGTCGAAGTGAAGTGTGTTGACTCCTCCGCGTAGCTGCATGCTCTTGCTCCTGTCTGCCGTCGCTGCCTCCGTGGGCCGACGACGATGCTTCGATCCTCTCGGAGACCACCGTTTGTCGAGGAGTGGAGCCGCGCCAGTCGTCGATCCGGCCTTTGCGATGCGTGCCCTGGCGGAACCGACGGTCGCCTAGCCTCGGTCCGTGGTCTCCTGGTCCTTCTTTCTCCTTCGGTGTCGTCGGCCCTTCGGTCTGGGCCCACGAGGAGAGTGCAGGCTAGAGTTCGAACTCCATGCCATCTCGACCGACGATCACCTCGTTTCCAAAGACGTCACCCATACCCCTCGCGAAAGCTCCCTCCGCCTGCTCCGTCGGCGGGATCGACGGCACCATGTGATTCAGCACCAGCCTCTTGACGCCGGCGTCGCGGGCGATTCGCGCGACCTGCTCGGTCGGCGTGTGGTAGTCCATCATCTCTCGGGTCATCTCGGTCAAACGGGGATTGTCGCGTAGTGCACCGAGGGTCATTTGCGTCATCGTCGTATTCAGCGCTTCGTGAATCAGCAAGTCGCAGTCCTCGGCTTTCTCGGCCATCCAGGGCACGTACTTTGTGTCGCCGGAGATGACGAGGCTCTTGCCTTTGTAGTCGAAGCGAAAGCCCATCGCGGGGGTAACCGGTGTGTGGTCGACCGCGAACATCTCGATTCTCAAACCGTCTTCGTCGTAGATGACACCGGGTTCGACGACCTCGATCGCGGCCTTCATCGCATGGTCCGACCACTTCTCGCCGTGGTGCGCCTTGCGATAGCCGGTGTCGAGTTCGTAAGCGCCCAGCAGGCTGCCGACGACCTGTTGCGCACCTTGCGGTCCGAAAACCGGCATGGGCCGCTCGGCACCCCAGATCCCGCGGTTCACCATGATCTCGCCGAAGTCGCCGATGTGATCGGAGTGATAGTGAGTGAAGAGCACCATCGAGACGTCCTGGAAGCCTGCCGTGGCCAGATTGTCGAGGGCTCCCCGGCCCGTGTCGACCAGGATCGAGCGGTCACCCGCGAGGACCAGAGTCGACGTGCAGGCGCGGGCGGGGTTAGGCAGCGGCGTGCCTGTGCCGAGCAGGATGGCCGACAGGCCTGCCTCGGGATCGAGCTCGCGGACGCGCGGACCTCGCGCGGCTTCCCTCGTTTCTTGCTGCGCTCCCAGTCCGGAGGCCCCTTCCGCCGTGAGCCCGCCGGCCACCGCAGCCGTCGCGACCGTCGCTGAGGTTTCTCGGAAGAAGTCTCTGCGACTCAGGCGCTGCTGGCCAGGACCCGACTCGCTGCGCGGTGTTCTTTCCTGCGCGTTCTCGTGGCTCTCGTTCATGGACGCCTCTGTCTCTCTGTACCGCGACGGCCCGTTCGACCGTCTGTCTACGCGTCGCGATGAATGCAGTCAGGGCATTCGCCGCTCAGTTGCATCGTCGAGTTTCGGATCGATGCGGCCCACGGGCCCTCCATGAGCATCGGCGGAGTGAGCTCGGGAGGCAGGCACGCGAGCAGGCCGCACGCCTCGCAGAAGAAGTGGGGGTGGCGATGACCTTCACCCTCGAGGAGTGCGTATCGCGCGATGCCTTCCGCCCGACTCACGACCTGCGCGACGCCGGCATCCGAGAGCTTGACGAGATTGCGGTAGATCGTTGCCTGGTCCCAGTCGGTCTCACCGAGTCGTTCAAGCACCTCGGAGTGCGAAAGTGGGTTCGGCGCGTCGGCGAGCACCTTCAGCACGGCCAGACGAGGAGACGTCGCGCGAAGGCCGCGCTCGCGTAGGAGTTCCCTGGCCTCTTTCTTGGTGATGCTCATAACGTCTTTCGATCGCGTGATGGGTCTGGAGCGGAGTCTAGCGCTCGCGACTTGCGCCCGTGAGTGGCTTGAATATACTCCTGCAAATCGCTTGCATCAGCAAGCCCGATCCGACCCTACTCCGTCTCCCCCCGGAACACCGAAAGCTCCTTGGGCGTTACGAGACGGTGGATATCCCCAGTGAACACGGCGACCGCGCGCTCGCGCAGCTCGCTCGCGATCTGGCTCAAGCGCGTCCAAGCGCGCACGGTGGGGCCCGTCCTGCATGACTTCCAGCACTCGAGACTCCTCTCAGCCACCTCGCCTTCCCGTCACCGTGCTCTCGGGGTTTCTCGGAGCCGGAAAGACGACGCTCCTCAACGAGGTTCTGAACAACCGCGAAGGTCGACGTGTCGCGGTGATCGTCAACGACATGAGCGAGGTCAACATCGACGCAGCGCTCGTCGAACGGGGCGGCGCCCAACTGTCGAGAACGGAAGCGGCGCTCGTCGAGATGACGAACGGCTGCATCTGTTGCACTCTGCGCGAGGATCTTCTCGAGGAGGTATCGCGCCTGGCTCGAGAACGCCGCTTCGACTACCTGCTCATCGAATCGACGGGGATCTCGGAGCCGATCCCAGTCGCGCAGACCTTCACCTTCGAGGATCAGGAGGGGGTTAGTCTGGGCGACATTTCTCGCCTCGACACGATGGTGACCGTGGTCGACGCCGCGAGCTTCCTCAGAGACTACGCGGCCTCCGAAGCTCTGCAGGACCGCGGTGAGTCGCTGGGTGAAGACGATCTGCGCACCGTGACTCACCTGCTGGTCGACCAGGTCGAGTTCGCCGACGTGATCGTGCTCAACAAGATGGACCTGGTCAGCGACGGGGAGGCCTCCAAGCTCGAGGCCATTCTCAGAGCCCTCAACCCAGGAGCCAGGATCCTCCGGACGACGAGAGGCAGAGTTCCTCTCGAGAGCGTGCTGGACACGCGCCTCTTCGACTTCGACAAGGCGGAGAGCTCGGCCGGATGGATCCGTGAGCTCGAGGCCGGGGTGCACGTTCCAGAGACCGAGGAGTACGGCATCTCGAGTTTCACGTACCGCGAGACGGCGCCCTTCGACGCGGAGAAGCTGTGGGCTTTCCTTCAAGACGAAGAGAGCTGGCGCGGTGTCTTGAGGTCCAAGGGCTTCTTCTGGGTCGCCTCCGATCATCGAGCCGTCTACGAGTGGGAGCAGGCAGGTGGCGTGAGCGCCGCAACTCCAGCCGGTGTCTGGTGGGCGGCAATGCCGCGCAGACTCTGGCCGGAAGGTGAGCGTCCTGACGAAGGCCCAGACTGGCACCCGCGCTACGGCGACCGCTATCAGGCGCTCGTCTTCATCGGCCAGGACCTGGATGAGTTCGAGCTGCGTTCACGCCTCGACGACTGCCTGCTCGATCCCGAGCTCGCTTCGCGAACCAGCAGAGAGTGGACTGAGCTTCCCAACCCCTTTCCGGATCTTTCGACCGCTCAGGAGTCTGTATGACACATTTGAAAAAGGACCACCTCTACGATGCGGTCATCGTCGGCGGCGGCGCCGCGGGCGTCGGCGTCGCTGTCGCGCTCAAGGACGCAGGACTCGACAACTACGTCGTTCTGGAGCGAGACGTCGTCGGCGCGTCTTTCGCTGCTTGGCCAGCGGAGACGCGCTTCATCACTCCTTCGTTCGCGACGAACGCGGTCGGTATGCTCGACATCAATGCCGTCGTGATCGGGACCTCACCGGCGTACAGCCTGCAGGTCGAACATCCGACCGGGCAGGAGTATGCGGTCTTCCTGAACCTCGTGGCCAGCTACTTCAAGCTGCCGGTCTGCGAAAAGGTCGACGTGTCGCGCATCGAGAAGCAGGGCGATGAGTTCGCGATCAAGACTTCGGAGGGCGTCGTGCGCTCAAGCCATGTCGTTTGGGCGGCGGGCGACTTCCAGTACCCGAGAATGAGTGGACTCCTGGGCAGCACGCACTGCCGGCATACGGCAACCATTTCGACTTATGCGGACCTGGAAGGCGACGACTTCGTCGTCATCGGTGGCTACGAGAGCGGGGTCGACGTCGCCTACCACCTGGCGCGCCGCGGAAAGCGGGTTCGACTCATCGACCGAGGGAGCCCCTGGCAGTCCGAAAGCTCGGACCCGAGCGTCGCACTTTCGACCTACTCGCTGCAGCGCATGCGGCGCAAGACCTTCAAGAAGAATGTGACGCTGATTCCCGACACTCAGGTTGTTGCAGTGACGCACTCGGCGCCGAAGTACGAGGTCTTGACGCTCGACGGGCGCTCCTTCGAGACCACTGCGCAGCCGCTGCTGGCCGGTGGCTTCGACGGCAGTCATGCGCTCGTCAACAACCTGTTCGAGTCACGCGACGATGGCTTCCCGCTGCTCAGCGAGCACGACGAGTCGACGATCGTGCCGGGGATCTTCCTCTGCGGCGCGGCCGTCCGTCACGAGGACTTCATCTTCTGCTTCATTTACAAGTACCGGCAGCGGTTCGCCGTTGTCGCCAAGGCCATCGCCACCTCCCTGGGACTTCCCGCAGAGAAACTGGAGGAGTACAGGATGTGGGGAATGTACCTGGACGATTTGTCCTGCTGTGGAGACGAGTGCCTATGCTGAAGGATGTTGAAGCCACGACGACAGCGCGGAAGGGGCTGCTCGCTCGCGCGCTGCGCTTGGAATGGCTCGGTCAAACGGTGGCCAGCTCGTGCTGGATCGCCAGCATGCTGTTCTATGGAATCGGATCCGCAGGGGATTGGCTGCAGATGTGTGCAGCCTGTGCTTGGCTCCTGGCGAACCTCGCCGCGCTGGTCTCGCCCGGAGATGGCTGACCGCTCGGCGAGACTGGAGTGAATGTGAGACTGGACTGGCTGATCGTCGGCGGCGGGATTCACGGTGTGCACATCGCCGCGCGCCTGATCGCCGATGCTGGAGTCGATCGGAAGGCACTCCGCATCGTCGATCCGGGGCAGCGCCTGCTCTCACGGTGGCGCACCTGCACCGCGGTGACCGGTATGAAGCACCTTCGCTCACCGGTGGTTCACCACATCGACCTGGAGCCTTGGGCACTCGAGAACTTTGCGGGTGACCACGGAGGGCGTGCCCTCGGCCTCTTTGCCGCCCCTTACGATCGACCGGCCCTCGATCTCTTCAACGATCACTGCGATCACGTCGTCGAAACCTTCGGACTCGCCGACCTCCACATCCGAGACCGTGCGACGACATGCTCCGTCGACTGCGATCAGGTGACGGTGCAGCTGGCGAGCGGGCAAGCGGTGACGGCGCGCAACATCGTTCTAGCTCTCGGCGCTGGGGAAAGGCCGGAGTGGCCTGATTGGGCGCCGCGCGAAGACGAGCGGATCGCGCACGTCTTCGATCCCGACTTCGACCGCTGGCCCGACTCGCCAGAGACCGTCGCGGTCGTGGGCGGTGGCATCTCGGCAGGACAGGTGGCGCTGCGGCTCCTCGACGAGGGGCACCGTGCCCATCTCGTTTCGCGTCATCCGCTGCGCCGTCACCAGTTCGACAGCGATCCCGGTTGGCTCGGTCCGAAGTTCATGACGGACTTCAGCCGTGAGCGCAACTACGACCGTCGGCGCGCCTTGATCACGGAGGCCCGTCACAAGGGCTCCGTGCCTCCGGACGTCTACCGCGCACTACGTCGGGCGATCGACGACGGCCAGCTCCTCTGGCACAAGAGCGAGGTTCTGGAACTCGATGGGCGAGGCCCGGAGGCTCTGGCGCTCAGGCTCTCGACTCAGGAAGAAGTCGCAGTGAACCGCGTGCTGCTGGCAACCGGCTTCGCCGCGACTCGCCCCGGCGGATCCCTTGTCGACGACCTGATCGCTTCGGCCTCGTTGCCTTGCGCGGGCTGCGGTTTTCCGATCGTCGACTCGGGACTGCGCTGGCATCCGCGGGTTCATGTCTCGGGTCCGCTTGCGGAGCTCGAGCTCGGGCCGGTGTCGCGTAACATCGCGGGAGCGAGACGGGCCGGCAACCGCTTGGTCGACGCGGTCGTCCGGCCGTCTGAATGAGCTCGGTCTCTGAGCCCGCGCTCCCGACGCGTCGAGTGGATTCCGTCGGCTGAACTGTCGCCAGGAAGCGAGCGGTCCCTAAGGTCCCGTGGTCAGGAGTTGATTGACGGCCTGAATTTCGCTCCCGATGCGCTCGAGAATTGCGACGTAGCGCTCGACCATCGCGGTCAGCTCGTCGTCGTCGCCTTTCTCGACAACGTACCTGAGGCCGGGAAGCATCCAGGAGGCGTAGCCGGAGTCCTCGTCTGGCGCTGCGTAGAGATTTCGGAACCAGGGACGTCCGGGAAGGCCCTCGTCGTCGAGCCAGACGCGGTCGAGCGCCATGATCTTGCCGTTGATCTCTCCGAGGGAAGCTGAATCGCTCACCTGGTCCGCCGATTTGCGGAACTCTTCCAGCGTCGGAGTCAGTGCGCGGGCGGCGAGGGCGACAGGCTCGAGCTCGGCCACGACCCCTTCCCCTGCTGCGAACTTCCCAAGAGCTCGGCCTCGGTCAGAGAGCGTTCCGAGGTGACGCAGTATGTCCGCATCGAGACGGTCGGGTCCCAGTGGCAGCAGCGGATCGTCGGCCAGCATCCACGTTGCCTGAGCCAGCACTCGGGTCACCATGGTGGCGGAGGAGTAGCTGTCGTCGACGACTCTCCGGTACCAGTCGAGGTGATCGTAGAGCGAGTGGTACGAGACCCCTCGCGCGCCGCGACCGCCGAGCCCCGCTGCGGGCACGCCGCCGAGGGCGAGGAAGCCCACGTGGTCCGATCCGCCGCCCAGGTCGCCGAAGCTCGGCCAGTCTTCGGACGGACTGCGCGTCATCCAGTCGTCGAGGACCGTCCCGTCACCGCCCAGTGCCTGGACGGAGTCTGCGGCGCGCTTGATGACCGGCTGAAGCGACGGGGAGGAGCTGGACCAGAACTGCGGTCCCATGGCGGAGCCGTCCAGGTTCAGATACGCCACGGCGTTCTCGACGATCTCCTCGAGTCGGCTCTCGACCCACTCGACGGAGCCGATGATCCCGTACTCCTCGGCGCCCCAGGCGGCAAAGCGCACGCTGCGGCGCGGGCGCTCGCCTTGCCGCGCGAGATCGGACATCAACTGGGCGGTCTCCAGGATTGTGATGAGGCCTGCTGTGGGATCGACGGCGCCGTGACTCCAGGAGTCGTGATGCCCTCCGAGGACGACGAAACGATCCGGTTCCTCTGAGCCTCTGAGCGTGGCGACGACGTTGTGGGTCTTGCGAATCTCGCGGATCTGCTGGACGTTGAGACGCACACTCAGGTCGCTGCCGCCCGTCAGGCGATACCGAAAGGGCAGGCCGCCCTGCCAGTCGTTGGGGACCTCGGGGCCCTTCATGTGCTGCATGATCTCGTGGGCGGCGGACCAGCTCACCGGCTGCACGGGGATCGTCGGCAGAGCGACTTCGGCGGGATCGAGGCGCTCTGCGTTCTCGCTGGCCTCGCGGAAGGGCGTCAGGGGGTCGCCGGAGTAGTCGAGAGTCATGATCGAGCCGCGCTGGATGTACGACTCGTTGGCGAAGCCGCCCTCGGGCCACGGCAGGCCCTGTCGGTAGCCGGAGTCGTCTGGATCGGTGTAGATGATGAGACCGATCGCCCCCGCAGCCTCAGCGAACTTCGCCTTGTAGCCCCGGAAGTTACCGCCGTAGCGAGCGATGACGATGCGCCCTTCGACCTCGACGCCGAGCTTCTCGAGGCGCTCGAAGTCTTCCTTGGTTCCTCGATTGGCGTAAACGATCTCGCCGGTGGCCTCACCCGATCCTGAATAGGCGTTGAAGCCGATGGTCTGACCTTCGTCATTGGGATGATCGTCGTCTTTCACCGACTGCTCTTTGACGGGCAGGCTCTTGCGCTCTGGAGAGACGATCTCCAACTCCGCGGAGACGGGGTAGGCGAGATACGTCCAAATGGGATGAGCCTCAACCTCGAGTCCCATCTTGGTGAAGGCGTCGACCAGTGCGTTGACGACCTTCTCGTCGCCCGGTGTGCCAGCCATGTGAGGGATCGACGCGACCATGTCGTGCCACTCGAAAAGGCGTTCCGGAGACACTTCTTCGATCAATTGGCGTGGTGGCACGTTCTCGGCAGCCGTCGTGGCGGCGAGCATCGCGAAGAGCAGCGGCAGCGTGTTCAGCATCGGTGGTGGCTCCGGGGTTTCAGATCGATGGTCTGGAGAGGATGGACAGTCGCCCTCGACGGTGGGTTCGACTCCGGTGTCGTCGGCGCGCTCTCGCAACCGAGAGCTTCCTCCTGCAAGTTCTTTGCAGGTAGTGTGCAATCAGCCACCTCGCGAATGCAAGTCACGCGAAGACCCGGGCGCTCAGGCACTCCCAGCGCCGACCTCTTCGGCGTCGAACGCAAACGCCTCACGGAACAAGACGCCGTCCGCACACGTCTCCTCACAGACAGGACGCACGTCACTCCAGCCAAGGAGACTCCATGCACAGGCTCGCTCTTCTTCTCGTTCTCGGCACCCTTCTCGCTCCCGGATCCCAAGCGACCGAGACCGTCGACTCGTCGCTCCTCTCCGCGCTCGAGTGGCGGCTGGTCGGGCCCTACCGCGGCGGACGCGTGATGACGGTCGCCGGGGTTCCGGGAAACCCGCAGCTCTACTACATGGGCGCGACCGGCGGCGGCGTGTGGAAGACCGAGAACGCTGGGCTGACTTGGGAGAATCTCTCCGACGGGTACTTCAACGTCGGCACGATCGGTGCGCTTGCGGTCGCCGCCTCCGACCCCAACGTGATCTACGTCGGAACCGGCGAAAAGTCGATTCGCGGCGTGACCACGAGCCACGGTGACGGCATGTACAAATCGACCGACGCCGGTGAGACGTGGACGCACATCGGGCTGCCGAAGGCCGGTCAGATCGCGCGCATCAAGATCCACCCGAAGGATCCGGATCTTGCCTACGTAGCCGTCCAGGGACAGATTTGGGGCAAGAGCGACGAGCGCGGTGTTTACCGAACCAAGGACGGCGGTGAGACCTGGGAACTCGTGCTCAGTGTCGACTCGCAGACGGGCGCGACCGATCTGCGCATGGACCCGACCAATCCGCGCGTTCTGTATGCGTCCATGTGGGAGCACGGTCGCACTCCCTGGTACGTCCTCTCGGGCGGCCAGGCCGGCGGCGTCTTCAAGTCCACCGACGGTGGAGAGAGCTGGAAGAAGCTGACGAACGGTCTTCCGGAGCTGATCGGCAAGGTCGGTATCGACGTCTCGGCCAGCAACCCGAAGCGGCTCTACGCGATCGTCGAAGCGATGCCGGGTGAAGGCGGTCTCTACCGCAGCGACGACGGCGGGGAGAGCTGGCAGCTCAAGAACGAAAGCCGGATCCTCTGGACCCGTTCCTGGTACTACATGCACATCGCCGCGGATCCGGTCGACGACGACGTCGTCTACGTGCTCAACGCACCCTTCATGAAATCGGTCGATGGAGGACTGACCTTCGAGAAGAAGAGCACTCCGCACAGCGACCATCACGATCACTGGATCAACCCGGACGACAACCGGAACATGATCAACGCCAACGACGGCGGTGCCACGATCACCTTCGACGGGGGCAAGTCCTGGTCGAGCCTCCTGAATCAACCGACGGCGCAATTCTACCGCGTGAAAACCGACAACGAGTTTCCGTACCGGATCTACGGTGGGCAGCAAGACAACTCGACGGTGGCGATTCTGAGCGAGACCTACGACGGAGGCATCGGCAACGACGACTTCTTTTCGGTCGGCGGCGGCGAAAGCGCTCACATCGCCTTCGATCCCGAGGACCCGAAGCTGATCTACGCCACGACGATCAACGGCACGCTGACCGAGTACAACCGCGAAAACCAGCGAGTGCGCCAGATCAAGCCCTATCCGGAGTTCGTCTTCGGCATGGAGTCGCGCGATCTGCGCTATCGCACGAACTGGAACGCTCCGGTCACCGCTTCGCCGCACGATCCGAACGTCATTTACTACGGGACGGAGAAGGTCCTGCAAACCAAGGATCGCGGCGTCACCTTCGTCGAGATCAGCCCTGATCTGACGCTCAACGACAAAGAGAAGCAGGGGCCCAACGGGGGTCCGATCACCGCCGAGAACGTCGGCGCCGAGTTCTACGGCACGATCCTGACGATCTCTGCGTCGCCGCACACGCCGGGCACGGTGTGGGTGGGCAGCGACGACGGGGTCGTGCACGTAACGCGCAACGACGGTGAGAGCTGGACCAACGTCACCCCCGAGGAGCTCAGCGGTGCTCTGGTCAACTCGATCGAGATCAGCCCGCACACACCAGGCACGGCGTACGTCACGGTCGCAGGCTACAAGCTCAACGACTTCAGCCCGTACGTCTACAAGCTCGTCGACTACGGCGCGACGTGGACGCGGCTCGACGCCGATCTGCCGAGCGACAACTTCATCCGGGTGGTTCGTGAGGACCCGGAGCGCAAGGGCCTGCTCTATGCCGGCGGCGAAGGTGGCATGCACGTTTCTTTCGACGGCGGTGAACACTGGCAGTCGCTCGAGCT
The DNA here is from genome assembly GCA_039026915.1 of Acidobacteriota bacterium. Lineage (GTDB taxonomy): Bacteria > Acidobacteriota > Thermoanaerobaculia > Multivoradales > Multivoraceae > JBCCLJ01. The sequence continues at coordinate 3,276 of JBCCLJ010000104.1, read as the reverse complement.
CAACCTGCCGCCGGTTCCGGTCACCGATCTCATGGTCCGTCAAGGCGACCTCGTCGCGTCGACGCAGGGCCGCGGGTTCTGGGTTCTCGACGACCTGTCGCTGCTGCGACAGGCGCAGAGCGACATGGCCACCAAGGCTCTTCACGTCTTCACGCCGGCACCGGTGGAGATGGTCGTCCGAGGCTACGGCGGCGGCGAGTTCGAAGGCGCGAACCCACCGACCGGTGTCGTGCTGAACTATCACCTCATGTCGGAGGTCGAGTCCCCGTTGACGATCGAGATTCTCGACCGTGACGGAGGACTCGTTCGCAGCTACTCCAGCGAAGAGGGCGATTTCGAGCGCTGCATCCTCGGTAACATGGACCAGCGGCTTCCGTTCGACGTGAGTTACCCCACGAAAGCCAAGGGTGCGAACCAGTGGGTCTGGGACTTTCGTCGGCAGGGGCTGAGCTGCATCGACGACATTCAGGTCTTCGAGGGTTTCGACGGGGCGACGGTTGCGCCGGGCGACTATCAGGCGCGCATTAGCGTCGGCGCTAGCACAGAGACCGTCCCGCTCGTGCTCGTGGCTGATCGACGAGTGGAAGCGGGCCCGAGCGAGTTCGAAGAGGTAGAGCAGCGGCTCGAGGAATTGACGGGATTGTTCAACGGCCTCATCGAGGGCATCGCCTCCGTGCGCCTGGCGCGATCACAGATCGAGGAGCTGATGTCTGCCTATCCGGAGGCGAAGGAGCTTGTGGATCCGGCGAAGGCCGCCATCGTGCGCCTGACGGAGTGGGAGGCCACCGCGCTGCAGGTGGAGTACGAGACCTACGAAGACGAAGACAATCTGGCCCCCCGCCTCGTGAAGCAGGTCCGGCATCTCCTCGACGTCGTCGATTTCGCGGGACCGCCGATCGCTGCGGGCGCACTCGAACGCCTCGACGATCTGGCGGCGCAGTGCTCGGATCTGCAGGCGGAACTCGAACAGATCTTCGCGACCGACGTGGCGCTCACCAACGCCTGGGCGCGGGATAACGCCGTACCGCACGTGCGCACACCCTAGCGGAGTTCCGCACTGCATCCCCAGGCGGCTCGCTCTTTCCGGGTTGGTGGCCGCTGACCGCTCTGCTGACGGTGTTAGTCTCGCGGACGCGCCGGAGGAGCGATGACCCTGTAGATCCGCGGTTTTCACCAGCTCTGCGACCCCGGAGAACTCGAGTGACGAGAGAGAGTCTTCAGACACCCAGGAAGCCCCCGTCGCTTTCTTCTTCGTGCTGCTCCACAGGCTCGAACTGCTGTCCGCCACCGCAGCGTCCCGTCGTGCGCACGACTCCCAAAGTCGGCCGCAACGATCCCTGCCCCTGCGGCAACGGACTCAAATACAAGAAGTGCTGCGGGAAGTAGCTCTCTCCGGCTCTACCTCGGTTCGCGCGAGCCCTCAGGGTACGAGCGTGCCGAGAAAAAAGTAGATCGACCCGATGCCGACGATCCAGAGAAGGGTCGTCCGATAGGTCTCGCCCCACTTCGGCTTCTTCTTGGTGAGGCCCCAGAGAAGGCCGCCGACGACGGCAACGACGACGAGCTGGCCAATCTCGACGCCGGCGTTGAAGAGAAACAGCGCGGACACGATGGAGTCCTGGGGCAGCCCGACATCTCCGAGAATGCCGGCAAAGCCGAGGCCGTGTAGCAGGCCGAACGAAAAGGCGACGACTTCGGGATGCCTGCGGGCGATCGAGCTGCCTTCCTCCGGGCGCGTGAGCTCGTAGGCAAGGAAAACGATCGAAAGTGCGATGCCCGCTTCGACCGGCCAGGAAGGCACGCTGACGAAGCCCATCGCCGCCAGCCCGAGCGTCAAGGAGTGCGCTACCGTGAAGGCCGTGATCTCGAGAAAGAGACGCCATAAGGAGCTCGCGAGCAGGAGCAGACCGAGCACGAAGAGCATGTGGTCGACGCCGGTGAACAGGTGCTCGATGCCGACACCGAGGTAGGCCCAGGGGCGGAGCGAGCCGGAGGAGTCCGTGGGGGAGAAGCTGGGCCGCGTCGCGTTGAGCAGAAAGTTCAGAGTCTCGTCTTCCAGCTCGACCGTTGCGTAGACGTCGGTGATGCTCTCGCGCAGGCCGTCGATGACGACCTCGCCCGTCAGCCCTTCGGCGCACTGCCAGCGGAAGCGCTCGGTCAGGTAGCCGCGTCCCCTTTCGTAGACCGATTCCCCTTCGTCTCTGCAGCCCTGCGGCGGAACCGCCTTGAGATCGAGGCCTCGCATCATCCCCTGGTCCGCCAGAATCGGTTGCCTCAGTCGCCCCTCGACGATGCCGTCGGGAAGCGAGCGAATCTCGAGGTACCCCGGTCGTACCTCGTGGGCCGAAGCGGGATCCGGACCCAGAGCGTTCAGAGTCGACAGCAGCATTGCGAGCGCCAGCACTCTTGCCAGCGGCTTGTCGACAGGGCGCTGCTGTCTCTGGTCTAGCGCGCTCATGGCTCGACGGAGGCAGGCAGCTCGATGCGGTAGCCGTCTCGCAGATTGGACCACGCCTCGTCATTGAGTGCGGAGAAGCGCTTCTCCCGAAGGTCACGATAGGCCGCAGCGCGAACGTCCTCGAGCGAGACTTCGCCGCCCTCCAGCACCGCAGCGAGCTGCACCAGATGGAAGCCGTACGAGGACCGCACTGGGCCCCACCACACCGATCTCTCGAGTGACTCATCGAGAAGTGAGTCTGCGAACTGGGACCCGAACTTCTCCGTCAGGGCCTGGCGGCTTCGCGGACCGTACTGCCGGGACAGCATGAAAGCTCTCCCGAGGCGACGCCAGAGTCCTCGATCGGTGGAGGCGCTCAGCTTTGCGAGCAGTTCGCTTGCTTCCGCTGCGGCCTCCGCTTCCGTCTCTGCCTTGAGGTAGATATGGCGGAAGCCGACCCGGCGGGGTTTGTCGTAGCGCTCGCGATTCTCTGCAAAGTACTTCTCCAGATCGCTCTCCAGGATGGGCGACTCTTCGATGCGGTCGCGGAGGAGTAGTTCCATCTTTTCGGCGAGACGTCGTCGGAGGATGACGTCGCCGTCGTCGAGTCCCAGGCGGAACGCCTCACGAACGAGGATCTCCTCGCGGATGTGCCGGTCGATCAGCGACTCGAGCTCGCTCTCGTCCGGAGCGGCGTCCATCTGAACCGTCCACCGTGAGCGAAGGACGTCGAGGTCGTCTTCGGAGACGACGATGAGTCGCTCGTCTTCGGTGGGACGCCACGTCTCGAAGACGAAGAAGGAGCCGCCGATCAGCAGGAAGAGGAAGAAGCGATCCGT
>JBCCLJ010000103.1:0-23464 GCA_039026915.1 Acidobacteriota bacterium | reverse complement strand
GTGGCGCTCAGCGAACAGACTCTGACTTCCACCGAGGCGGCTTCGGACGAAGTCGTTTCGGCGCTTCTCGAGACGGTGCGCGTCGACGAGTCGGAAAACGTGCGCCTCGCGGCCCTCGACGCTCTCGCGATCCTGCTCGAGCGTCCCCAGGTGCGTTCCGGGCTCGCCGAGGCACTGCCGCTCCAGCAGTCGCCCATGCTGCAGGTCGCGCTGAGCGACGTCCTCAGCGATGGCTTCGCCGCCTCGGAGCGGGCGGCCTTCGAACAGCTGCTCGAACGGCCGGATCTCGACCCGCTCGTGCGCGAGCGCCTGCAGTCCATCCTGGGAGGCGGAGAGCTTTGAGGACGTCTCGTTTCAGATCCGCCTCTGCGGGCGGCGCCGCACTCTGGATCAGCTGGCTGTTCGCCGCCGCCGCTGCCGCGGAGACCCGCTTCACCGTGCCGCTGCCCGGCCCGGGAGAAGCCGTCGTGCTCGAGGCTTCGGTTTTCAACGGCGCTCTTCGCATCGAGTCTCTGCCCGCTGGCGCGACGCAGATCGAGGTCACGCTCGGCAACGAAGGCGATCCTCTGCCGGTCGAGGAGGAGCAGGGCCTCTGGGCCGTGCCCGCGATCGGACTGACCGTCGAGACGCTCGAGAACCGAGCCGTGCTCAAGACGCGCTGGACCCGGCCGCTCATCGTTCGTCTGGGCGTCCCCCGACAGGCGCGACTCGAACTGCAGACGGTCATGGGCGGCGACGTCGAGCTGCGCGACCTAGACGGTGCAATCGAAATCAAGGCGAACAACAGCGACGTGGTCGGTCGGTCTCTGGGTGGCCCGATCGTCGTCAGCTCCATCGAGGGCTCGATTGACATCGAGTTCGCGGCCGTCAAGGTAGCGCCTGCAGCCTCGCTCGTCACCTGGTCGGGAGACGTGCGCGTCGTGCTCGCGCCGGAGGTCGGAGTCGATCTCCGGCTCAAGGCGGTCAGCGGCGAGATCGACAGCGACGTGCCGCTCGCCGCTCCCGCTGCGGCGGGCAATCCGCGTCAGCGCTCCGAGCTGCGCGGCCGCGTCGGTAGCGGTGGCGCCGACGTACGCATGGAGTCCTACAAGGGCTCGCTCACCGTGCGCAGGCCGTAGCTCCGGGGCCGCCGGCCGGCGGGCGCGACGCCGACTTGGCAATCCGGCGGCGACTGCGGGAGGATCCTCGGGCACAACCCTTCGGAGACCCTCAACATGCTGCAGGTTCCAACGGCGCCGCCTTGCGCCCCCTCGATGCGCCTTTTCGGCGCTCTCGGCCTTCTGGCGCTGACCCTCGGAATCGCGGCCCCCGCACTCGCTGCGGAGGAAGCCTCGGGCGTGTATGTGATCCTCGACGGCTCCGGATCGATGTGGGGGCAGCTTGCGGACGGCACTCACAAGATCACCGCCGCCCGCGACGTTTTGCAGGCCTTCTCGCCGGCGGACTACGCGGGCCGCGAGATCGCACTGCGGGTCTATGGCCATCGCCGCAAGGGAGACTGCTCCGACAGCGAGCTCGTCGTGCCGTTCGCCTCACCAGACCGGGCCGTCAGCGCCATGAGCAGCTTCGCGGACGGCGTGAACCCGACCGGCAAGACGCCGATCGCTCGCAGCCTGAGGGCGGCGCTCGAGGACTTCGGCGACCGCCCGGGCGAGATCATCCTGGTTTCGGACGGCATCGAGACCTGTGACGACGATCCCTGTGCGCTCGTACGCGAGTGGCGAGAGAGTGACGTTGCGATCAAGGTTCACGTCGTCGGACTGGGGCTGCAGGAAGCGGAGCGCACGGCGATGCAGTGCATCTCGGACGCGGCGGGGACCGAGTACCGGGATGCCGGCTCGGCCAGCGAGCTGGCGGCTGGGCTGCAGGAGATTCGAGCCGCAGCGCCGTCCGCACCTCTCGATCCCGACTGGCGAGTTCTCACGATTCGCGCCACGAACGAGGCGGGGGAGTCGCTGCGCGTCGACGGCACGGCACGCGCTGAAGGCCAGGATCCGATCCCGGTGTCGAGCAACGGCCGTGTCCGCGTCCCGCCCGGTGACGTCGAGGTCGAGGTGGGTGTGCGCACCCGCAATGGCAACCTCTACCGGCCCGTGACGCGCACGGTGGAGAGTGCGATCCGCGGCGAGACGGTCCTCGAAGTCGTCGTGCCGGAGCCTCCGTCGGTGACCTTCCGCTTCGTTCAGTCCGGGGAGGAGCGCGAGGGCGCGCTGGTCCGCGCCTACCAGGACGACCGCGAGGTCCTCTCGGCGCGTTCCTTCGACCGCGCTTACGTCGATCCCGGGGCCTACGAGTTTCGCTCGGAGCTGGACGCCGACAACCAGCTCAGAGTCTCCGAGTCCTTCGCGGCGGGCGACCGCAAAGAGGTCGTCTTTCAGGCGGTTCAGACGGTCAGCGCCAGGTTCGTCGTCAGGCCGCGCGGTGGTGAGCAGGCCTACGCGAGCAACTTCGAGCTGTGGCAGAACGGCGAGCGCGCCTACAAGGTGCACCGATTCAACGGCGTTCAGGCTCTGCCCGGCATCTACGAGCTGCGTATGCCGCTCGAGCTGACGCCGTTCGTCGTGCCCGAAGTCGAGCTCACCGCCGAGCCCGAGCAGGCGTTCGAGTTCGAGGTGCCCGTGGCCTGGCTCGTCCTGCGCTATCAGAAGGCCGACGGCTCGCCGATGGACGACGCCCGCGTCTTTCTCTCTCGACTCAATGAGGAGGGACGCTGGGTGAGCGACAAGATCACGCCCTCCGGTGAGCGTGTGCCCTTGATGGAAGGCCGCTACAGGGCGGAGGGCTGGAAGCAGCTCGGGACCTTCGAGCCGATCGAGTTCGACGTGAGCGTCGGCGAAGAGCTGGAAAAGGTGCTGCGCGTCCGGGAGTAAATTGGGCGTTTCTGCCTCCCTGACACCCGCTCTTCAGTGCAGTGTTTTGTGGCTACCTGAGCTTGACTCAGCGGGTGTTGCGGACCTGCGACGAAGATCCGGCACCGCCTTCCTCCCTCTCATCGAAGCGATGAGGCGAGCGCGCAGCTTTATGTCCATTTGACCGGTACGTTTATTTGGTCAAATATCAGTAGAGTCTCCGTGCCGCGCAGGGCGGGATTCAGTGAGAAGGGAGGAGTCAATGGAGTGGAAAGTCATCTCGTACCTGAGTCTCTTTGGAGTGGCCTTCGGACTCGCGACCGTGTTTGCTGTGATCAGCGGACACGAGTACTGGATCGCCGCTGTCCTCCTCGTCAGTATCGGCAAGGTCGCTGTCCTCCTCGCCAGGCAGAGGCCCGCCAGGAACAGCTTCGCCTCCGGAGCAGGGGTCGTGCTGGCTGCGCTTTGGACGCAGGCGCTGCTCATGCCCGAGTACCTGAGCAACAACCCCGAGTACGCGGCGCCGATCCTCCCTTTGGGACTCAGCGAGAGGTGGTTCACCCTCGTCTTCTCGCCCGTTGGAGCCCTGGGCGGCGGCTTGATCGCTGCGTTCGGTGGCGCCGTCTGTCGGTGGCCGTCACGACGAGCACGAGCTTCTAGGTCCGTTTTGAATCACTCGGATCGCAACGAGCCGTGATGGGAGACCTCGTCGGCGAAGAAGCAGCGGCAAAGGCTGGCGAGAACGGCCTCTTCCGCATGCGGCTGGAGACGATCGCCCAGCATGGTTTGGCTGTGTTGAATGATCAGGAGAAGAGCGAAATGCGACGCCACCTTCTCGACCCCAGGCACGGCGTCGTGCTCGTTCCAAGCGGCGATCACCTCGTGAATGAACCTGCGGTCTGCGTCTCGATGCGCAGCCAGGACCTCAGCCGGAACCTTGCGAGCGACGGCAGCAAGCTCCGCGGCGTCCCCAAGAAAACTCAGCATGGGCTCGTCTCGAAGCTGGCGAAGCATGTCTTCCATCAACGAGAGGAAGCAGTCACGCGGGCGGGTTGCCGACGCTCCGGGCCCTGCGATCAAGGGTCGTCGGATCCTGTTCTGCGCTTCTTCGAGGAGCTCGAAGAAGAGGGCTTCCTTGCTCGGGTAGAACTTGTAGAAGGAGCCCTTGCCGATTCGCGCCGGAGCAGTGAGCCTCTCGACGCTGGTCTTGGAGACACCCTGGCGTCCGAAGAGATCGCGACCGACTTCTCGCAGGCGTCGACGGATCGACGCTTCTTCATCCTGGCTGAAAGCTCTCGGCAATCCCTAGACCGCCGCGGGCTGGTAACTCGGGGCCACTACGGGCCCTGAAAGGAGACGTGGACGCTGATGAACGTGCATTGGGAAGTCTTGACTGCGGATCTTTGGGCCGTCGTGGCAACTCTCTTGCTGGCCATGGTGCAAATCGGGATTCAGAGTCTCGTCACTCTAAGGCAAGCCGGCGGTGCCTGGGTAGCCGGCCCGCGGGATGAGCCCTTCGAGGTCACCGGCGTCAGTGGCCGCCTCGTGCGCGCCCACAGGAATCTCCTCGAGATCATTCCGCAGTTCTTCGCCTCCGTCTTCCTCGTGCACCTTGCCGGTACGAGCGGTCAGCTTTCCATCGTCGGTTCCTGGCTGTTCGTCGTGTCTCGGGTGCTTTACGTTCCGGCGTATGCCTGGGGGCCGGTCGGGCTGCGGCCGCTGCTCTGGCAGGGTGGCCAGTTCGGGATCCTGATCGTCTTAGGAGATCTCTTCGTCTGACGCGCAGCGCTCGCGTCCGGATCAGTCCTCGCCGTAGAGCTCTTCGTGCGTCGGATCGGCGTGCTCCCAGTCGACGTCGGACTGCTGAAGGAGGTCGACGACGCCGTCGAAGTCGATGGCGGCGGGGATGTCGATCGCCACGAGGCGGCCGCTGAAGCCTTCCCAGCAGCAGCCCCTCTCGGCGAGGCGGTCGAGGAGCTCCGGTGTGGCCTTCGAGGGATCGATCTCCTCCTCGAAGAGCAGCCGCAGCGTGCGGTGTCCCGACTTTTCGAGCATGCGCCGAACGACCGGCGTCGCGTCGTCCGCCAGCTCGGCCTCGACGACGTCCCGGTACGAGGCGCCGTACGCGAAGATCGGCGTGTTTTCGAGGCGGTAGCGATCGGGACCGACGGGGCGTGCCCAGAGGCGTTCGAGCTCGATGCCTTCGTCCGTCTCGATCTCGAAGGCGATCTCCACGGCGGGCTTTCGGCGAGTTTTGGACATGGCGGGCTCGGTTGCTGAAGGGCGCGAAGGGCGCTCATCGTAGCGCGTTGCGCCCGTGAGCCGACTCCTGAGCGAGACCCGCTACCATCGCGTCATGAACAACGCTCCGTTCGGCGTGCACTCGGAAGTCGGCAGACTCCGCAAGGTGCTGGTGCATCGCCCCGATCTCAGCCTGCGCCGCCTGACTCCTTCCAACTGTGCCGAGCTTCTCTTCGACGACGTCGTCTGGGTTCGTCGCGCAAAGGAGCAGCACGACGAGTTCGTGCAGTGCATGGAGTCGCGCGGGGTCGAGGTCTTCTACCTCAGAGATCTGCTCGCCGAGGCGCTGGTGGAAGAAGAGTGTCGCTCGGCGGTCGTCGAGCAGGCGGTGACGCCGCTGACGGTCGGTGCCGGGGCCGTCGACGAGGTCCGCTCCTTCCTCGTCTCGCAAGATCCCGACTGGCTCGCTACGCACCTGATCGGCGGACTGACCGCATTCGAGGTGGGCGATCTCGGACTCGACGCACGTTCGCTCGTCGCCGCTGCGCCGCTCTCGGGCGCCTTCATCCTGCCGCCGCTGCCGAACTCTCTGTTCACGCGCGACTCGTCCTGCTGGATCTACGACGGTCTGAGTGTGAACCCGATGTTCTACGAAGCGCGCGAGCGCGAGGCGATGAACGTCGCGGCCGTCTACCGCCACCACCCGATGTTTCGCCACGCGCGCTTCCCGGTCTGGTTTCCGAGCTCCGGCGGGGTCTCTTCGTCTCACCCGGAGAACTTCGGTCGGGCGAGTCTCGAGGGCGGTGACGTCATGCCGATCGGCAAGGGCGTCGTCATGATCGGCATGAGCGAGCGCACGACGGCGCAGATGATCGAGGTCCTGGCGAGCGAGCTCTTTCGCCGGGGAGCCGCCGAGCGGGTCCTTGCCTGCGAGCTCGGGCATGACCGGTCCCACATGCACATCGACACCGTCCTGACGATGCTCGACCGCGACGCGGTGACGATCTACCCCCGCGTCGTCGAGCGCATGCGCACTTTCAGCCTGTACCCGACCGACGGCGACGGTCGCTTCGAAGTGCGCGAAGAGAAGAGCTTCCTCGAGGCTCTCCGGGACGCCCTGGGCCTCGACAAGCTGCGCGTCGTGCCGACCGGAGGCGACAGCTTTCAGGCGGAGCGCGAACAGTGGGACGACGGCAACAACGTCGTCGCGCTCGAGCCGGGCGTCGTCGTTGCGTACGCCAAGAACGAGGACACGAACCACCTGCTGCGCAACGCCGGGATCGAGGTGCTCGAGATCGAGGGGTCGGAGCTCGGTCGGGGTCGTGGCGGTGGGCACTGCATGACCTGTCCGCTGTTGCGGGATTCTGTGTGAGCGCCGCACTGTGTGGACCTAGATTGGGAGTTGGCTTCGCTTCTGAGCTTCCTGTGCTAGGTCGAGAACTTTCTTCGAAGGTGGCCGACTCTCAGGGTTCTTGACGTGGCCGTGACTTCGTGCGAATCAAGAAGCCTCGTGAGCCTCCTATCTATGACTTGGAGTTCATGCAGTGCGCCAGCGTGTAAGACAACGATCAAGATCTCAACGCCTTCGTGATTGGTGAACTCTAGTCTCGCGCACAGCTCTAGTAGGTAGTCGATTTGAAAGTACGGTATGTCGCCATTGCGGCTCTCGTGGATGTCGATTCCCACGAGCGCGTCATCCCTCACAACGGCTGCGTCTAGGCGTAGCCAGCCTTCCGTCGTCGGCACTCGCAAGTCGGTTCGAACGTCGCAGCCCAGCTCCTCCTCAAGTTGGAGGATTGCCCACCTCCAGATTTCTGGAGTCTGCTGGACGAGTTCTGTGGCGTGGATGGGTCGGAAGCTTGAGCCAGCTGATAGCTCTTTCGAAGCGCGACTCTCAGCGATGCGCTTCCAAAGTAGAAGCTTTGCAGGAGGGAATGCAGCCGGATCTTTGTCGATAAGGTCCCCGCAGCTTCGACACAGCCAGATGCCATTCTGCGGGGATTTCCTCTCTCGAGAATCCTGGTTCTCGTCGTAGCGAGGACCGCCTTTCGCCGCGGCGTAGATATGAGCAGCGACTCCGATGCTGATGGACCCGGGCTTCGATCCTGCCGGGCCTATTGTTTGCTTGCAGCAGTCGGGGTTCGAGCAGTGGTAGGCAGCTCGCTCTGCTAGGAGTTTCTTGGTGGCGTTACTGAAGTTGTCCCTCATTGCTGAGCGGAGTAGCGTTGAGCGAGGGTGGGCCCGTGAACAACGGCTCGCCTGCGCGAGAGGCGAGGGCTGAGCGCAGGGCTACCTCCAGAGTCATAGGCGGATCTCTGAGTAGACACTGGGTGGCCGAACGATGCAGCAATGTTAGCGATCATCTAGCCCTGAGCTTTCGAGTGCGTCTCTGAGACTTGGTCCTTTTGCCACTTGGTCGGTGCCGCCCAACTCCTTGTATAGCTCCAGTACGCGCTCAGTAGCGAGCGAGACCTCCGAGTCCTCTATCTCCTGGTCGACTGCAGCCGTCAGACTTTCGAGGGTCGGCCGCATCTGGCTGGTAATCTCTCTTGCCACCTCCAGTGCGACGTAGAAGCGGAGATTGTTGCGGTCCTTAGATTCCAAGTCGCCTCTTTGCTTCAGGTGATCCTCAGATCTGCGGAGGATTTGTATGCAAGTCAGGTACATCTCTACTGGATGCGACTCATTGAAGAGTCTCGAGTAGTCAGAATCGTTCTTTATCAGTGACGAAGGTCTTGCGCGGGCTGTATCTGGTCTCGCTAGAACGATGGCCATCAGGGCCTGAGCCATCTTCGGGATTCCGACAATCTTGGCGACCGGCTTCCCTTGATTCCGGTAGTAGTTCTTCCTTCGATCGTAGAAGAGCCCACGCGCCTTCAGATAGTCCTCTATGTCTCTCTGAACCTTGTCTGTTGCCTTGAGCGAAGCTGGCGGGATATAGGTTTGGCTGTTGGTTGCCTTGATGATTCGATCGCGAGAGTCTTCGGCGTCGGGCACTACGATTCGAACCAAGATCAGGCGTTGGTCCCGGGCGGCGCCCGCTTTGAAGTACTCAAATATCTGCCGAGACGTCTGGAGGCCGTTGACGATTTGCGGGTCTTCGATGTTCAGCGTCTTTCCGCTTTGCGTGGCCTGCGCAGCGACGATTGTCACTCCGTTGTTCAGCCACCAGAAGTCCTCCTGATCGCTTCGTGCAAGCGAATCACGTATCTCTCGATTCACCTCCGTGCGTCCTTGATAGTCGCGGACGTTTGCCTCGAAGAGCTCACTGCGAAGCGCGCCCTGGTCGTCCGACACAAAGTCGAAAAAGTCCTCGAGGTTGACAAGGCAAACGTATGCAACGGCGCCGCCCGCGCTGATCGGCGTCTCGGCGAGGGCTAGAGAGAACGAGGTCTTTGGCTGGCTCCGCGCTAGCGCAAGAAGCTCCTCTGATCCAAGAAAGTCGAAAGTCGGCTCGGCCGACGAAAATAGTTCGACTACCCTCTGTTTTAGATCTGCGGCCTTAGACTCGACGTTGCTGTGGACTTCGTCGGCGAAGCTGGCGTAGACAAATCGCACTGAGAGGGTAGGAAAGCTGCCCGCGAGTTCTTGGTAGCTTGAACGGAAGAGCTCGGCAGCTGCGATGAGCTCCGGGCAGTACCTGTCCTTGTAGTCCTCAAGGTCATTCGCCAGATCAAGAAGATGGTTGGTTACAGCCTGAAGCTTGTTGATGGGCTCTTCGCGGAACCCCCTGGATCTCTTTGCCTGAACGACAATTAGCTCAAGATTGACGTTCTTCTTCAAGGCACTGAGGTCAGAGTCCTCGTGGACAAGCTCGCCGTTGGCAAAGAAATGGAACCCGTCTACTCCACCGTCGTTGCTGCCTCCGATCAGGCCAGCAGCAACTTCGTCGTAGGAGAGTTGGTAGTCCTTTAGCAGCTCCGTAGCTACGAAGAGTTCGAAGTAGTCAGACTCGTCGAGCTCTGGGGCAGTCTCCTGATTGCCCTTCTGAAGAATCTCTTTTAGAAGTACCAGATCGTTGGATGGCAAGAAGTGTTCCTTACTTGAGGGTGGATTCTGTTGCCGCCAGGAGCAGGGTCAAAACTCGAGAGCTATGCTGAGACCGTTGCATTCGAGTACAACGCGTGACTTTTGCCGACCCCCGCTAGACGATCCTCGACGGCCCCGCGAAGTAGCAGCGCCCTCGCTCGCCCAGCACTGCCCCGATCCGCTCCGGCAGCTTGGCGTGTACCGGCACGCGGAGACCGTCCTCTGGGGCGGTGCGCACGATGCGGTCGGCCAGGTGGATCTCGAAGATCACGTCGGCTCCCGAGCCGTTGATCTTGCGCTTCTCCTGGCGGAGGATCTCGCGCAGCTGTTCGAGATTCTCCTCGCTGAGTGAGCTCTGGTCGTCTGACTCGTCGAGCACGATGCGGATCTGTTGCGTCAACTTGGTCGGCGCTTCGCTGAGCGGAATGGCGCCGCTGACCACCAGGCTCGGCTCTTCACGACGGCGGTCGGCGCGGCCGCGGAAGAAGAGGATGTTGTCGGTCTGCAGCATGCCCTCGATCTCGGCGTAGGCGTCGGCAAAGACGACGGCTTCGAGTTTGCCGGTGTTGTCCTCGAGGGTCAGCATGCCCATCTTCTGGCCCGGGTTGCGTCCCTTCTTGGTGCGCGTCGTGCGGACGCCGGTAATCATTGCGCCGACGATGAGCTCCGCCTCTTCGTCGACCTTGCGGAGATCGGCGAGCGAGGCGTTGCTGAGGCGCTCGAGCAGAACTCTCTGGTCGTCGAGCGGGTGGCCCGAGGCGAAGAAGCCGAGCGCTTCTTTCTCGGCTCGGAGCATCTCGGAGCGCGACCACGGCGCCGTGCGCGGCAGCTCCGGCTCGTCCTCGGGCTCTTCGGGTGTGCCGCCGAAGAGGCTCGCCTGGCCGCTTTCGCGGTCGGACGCAGCCTGCTGGCCTGAGCGGATCGCAGCGTCGAGGGCGTCCATGAGGGCGGCCCGGGACTCGGCACCGTGGATCGAGTCGAAAGCGCCCGACTTGATCAGCGCCTCGATCGTGGAGCGGTTGACCAGGCGCATCGGCACGCGCTCGCAGAAGTCGAAGAGGCTCTTGAAGGGACCATCGGCGTCGCGCTGCTCCAGGATCTGGTCGACGGCCTTGCCGCCGACGCCGCGCACGGCGGAGAGGCCGAAGCGGATGTGCCCGTTGCTCGGCAGCGCCTCTTCACCTTCCGCGAAGACGACGTGAAAACGGACGCCCGAGAGGTTGATGTCCGGCGGGCGCACGTCGATGCCGCGCTCGCCGTTCGGCAGCGTCACGCGCTTGCACTCGTCGAGGTACATGCCCATCTTGTCGGTGCTGTCGGCCTCGTAGGTGAGCACCGCGGCCATGTACTGGACGGGGAAGTAGGTCTTCAGGAAGGCCGTCTGGAAGGCGAGGATCGAGTAGCCGACCGAGTGCGATTTGTTGAAGCCGTAGCCGGCGAACTTGAGGATGAGGTCGAAGAGCTCCGCCGCCTTCGTGCGCGCCAGGCCCTTCTCTTCCGCGCCCTCGAGGAACTTCTCGCGCGCCGAGTTGATGACGTCGTGCTTCTTCTTCGAGATCGCCTTGATCATCGAGTACGCCTCGCGCAGCGGGATGCCGCCGAGCTCGTGCGCGATGAGCATGACCTGCTCCTGGTAGACCATGATGCCGTGCGTCTCGGCGGTGAAGCGGTCGACGATCTCGTGCACCTTGGGCACCTGCTGGCGGCCGTGCTTGCGGTTGCAGTAGTCGTCGATGAGCGCCATCGGGCCCGGGCGGAAGAGCGCGTTGGCGGCGACCAGATCCTCGAGGCGGTCGGGCTTCATCTTGAGCAGCAGGTTGCGCATGCCGTCTGACTCGAACTGGAAGGTGCCGACCGTTTCGCCGCGGCAGTGGGTGGCGAGCACCTTCTCGTCCTTGAAGTCGATGCGGTCGAGGTCGAGCGGGTCGGTGCCCTCCGCCGCGTCGACGGCGGTGCGGATCGTCTCTTCGCTCAACGTCTCGAGGGTCAGCTGGCGCGCGCGCTCGAGCACGGAGAGCGTCTTGAGGCCCAGGAAATCCATCTTGAGCAGGCCCATCTTCTCGACCGTGGGACCGTCCCACTGCGTAACGAGGATCTCCTTGTCCTGCTGCTTGCTCGTCGCGAGCGGTACGAGGTTTTCGAGCGGCTGCGTGGCCAGCACGACGCCCGCGGCGTGCACGCCGGAGTGACGCGTGATGCCCTCGAGCGACTTGGCCGTCTCGATCACCTGCTCGACCTGCGGATCCCGGCACAGCGAGCGCAGCTCCGGCTCCTGCTCGAGCGCCTGGCTCAGCGTGATGCCGAGTTGGTCGCCGATCAGCTTGCAGATCTTGTCGACCTGGGGGAGCGGCAGGTCGAGGACGCGACCGACGTCGCGGACGGCGGCCTTCGCCTTCATTGTTCCGAAGGTGATGATCTGCGCGACGTAGCCGTACTTGTCGCGCACCCACTCGATGATCTCGGCGCGGCCGTCCTGACAGAGATCGATATCGATATCGGGGTACTCGCTGCGATCCGGGTCGGTGAAGCGCTCGAAGAGCAGGCCGTACTTGACCGGGCAGGCGTTGGAGAGGCCGAGCAGGTAGCCGACCATCGTGCCGACGCCCGAGCCGCGTGCCATTGCCGGGATGCCGCGACGCCGCGCTTCGTTGACGAAGTCCCAG
This sequence comes from Acidobacteriota bacterium, assembly GCA_039026915.1. GTDB lineage: Bacteria > Acidobacteriota > Thermoanaerobaculia > Multivoradales > Multivoraceae > JBCCLJ01. The sequence goes on along the minus strand of JBCCLJ010000103.1, from coordinate 11,682 downwards.
ACGATCAGGAAGTAAGCGCTGATCATCTTGTCCGAGAGCACCTTGAGCTCGCGCTCGAGGCGGGCGAGGTGCTCGTCGGTGATGTCGCCGCGGTAGCGCCACTGGAGACCGGCCTCGCACAGCTCACGCAGGGCGCGGTCGCACTCTTCTTCGAGGTCCTTGGCGTCCGGCAGGTTGTCCTGCGTGGAGTCGATCGGTACGAGCTCGTAAGTCGAGCAGAAGCGCTGGAACCAGGGGGTCGAGCCTTCAGGCTCGGTGCCGTCGCCGAGCTCGGGGTCGGGGTCGCGCTTCTGGATGCCGACGAGCGGAGCGTGGTTGGCCGAGAAGTCGAGCTCGACGTTGCAGCGATCGGCGATCTCGCGCGTCGTGGCAATGGCCTGCGGCACGTCGTCGAAGAGCTCGGCCATCGCCTCGGGGCCCTTGACGTAGAGCTCCTTCGGGTAGTGCATGCGTCGCTCGTCGGTCTTCGACTTGCCCGTCGACACACAGACCAGCGTGTCGTGCGCGTCCCAGTCCTTGGCGCGCAGGAAGTGCGCGTCGTTGTCGCAGACGAGCGGCAGGCCGAGATCTTCGGCGAGGCGCAGCACGTGCTGGTTCACGGCGTCCTGTTCTTCGGTCTCGTGCCGCTGGAGCTCGAGGTAGAAGCGCGGCTTGCCCTCGGCGTCGGGCCCGAAGATCTCGGCGTGCCAGGCCGCTTCGGTGCGCGCCTTCTCGTAGTACTCCTCGTTGCCCGTCTCCTCGAACTTGAGCATCTGGTAGGCGATGGAGGAGCCGAGGTGGCCGTTGATGGCGATGAGGCCTTCGTTCCACTCCTGCAGCGTCGTCTTGTCCATGCGCGGCCGGTAGTAGAAGCCCTCGACGTAGGAGTCGGAGGTGAGCTTCAGCAGGTTGCGCCAGCCGGTCTCGTTCTGTGCGAGGAGCACGAGGTGAAAACCGCCGTCGGCGACGCCGCTCTGCTCCTTGTGGCGACGGTCGCTCGTCTCGGTGACGACGTCGGGCGCGACGTACGCTTCGATACCGAGGATCGGCTTGATGTCGTTCTTCTTGCACTCCTGGTAGAAGTGCACGGCGCCGAAGAGGTTGCCGTGGTCGGTCAGGGCCACGGCGTCCATGCCGAGCTCTTTGACCTTGGCGACGAGCGGTCCGACGCGATTGCCGCCGTCGAGCAGCGAGTACTCGGAGTGCAGGTGGAGATGGACGAAATCAGTCACGGCCCCAGCATCTCACAGCACGCTGCGCTCCAGGCTGTCAACCATTGCCACGCCGGAGACTCCCTCTTTCTCGGGGCGGCACGCAGTCCCCTTACGGCACATCGACGTAGCCGGCCCGTGTGCGGACGGTGAGGCCCCGCTGTCGAACCGATACCTTCACCGCGTGCCAAGAGCCGTCGTCGTCGTTGTGAGTCGGGTAGTAGCCGATCACGTACTGCTCGCGCAGTTCGCGCAGAATCTCTGCGAACACCGCCGGCGCCTGCTGGGCGTCGTCGATGCGGATCCGGCGTCCCCCGCTAGCCTCGACGAGCTCGATCAGCGCGGTGCGCTCCTGCCGATGCTCCGAGACTCCGCGCCACGGCGATACCGTGCCGACCGTGTCGTCTTCGAGACTCTCCGTCAGCTCGATCCAGTACACCATCGACTGTCCTCGCTCCATGCGCCAGCGCACGTCCTCCGCGCGAAGCGTGCTGTGCACGTCGATCCCGTCCGACAGCAGGACGACCACGCGTCGCCCCTGACGCGAGTCGAGAGTGCTGAGGGCGGTGTAGAGATGGTCTTGAATGGCGCTCCCACCCTCGGCCTGTAGTGCGCCAATCACGAAGTGGCGGGCTTGATCCGCCGGCAGATGCTCGGTTCGGGCGAGCGTTCGATCCGAGAACAGCACGAGGGACGCCTCGTCGAGATCGTGAAGGCCTTCTAGGAAGTTGCGCGCTCCGGCCAGAGCGAACTGCAGCGGCTCGCCGCGCATGCTCAGGCTGGCGTCGACGAGCAGCGTCGCCTCGAGAGGCGCCTCGCCGCCCTCGAAGGTGACGATCTCTTGTGGCTCCCCGTCGTCGAGAACGTCGAAGGAGTCGGCTCCCAGGCCAGGCACCCGCTGTCCACGCTGCTCGACGGTGACGTAGAGCTGGCGCAGCTCCAGATCGATCTCCTCATCGACGCGGATTGCCGGCGTTGTGCGTTCGACCCGAGTCAGCTCGCTCTCGGCGTCGCGGACAATGAACTCGAAGTGGTGCTTTCGGTTGTCGAGTCCGAGATCGACAGTGAACTGGTAGGGCGGCTCCGTGAAGCGAGCGACTTCACGACCGTCGACGCGGAAGAGGACCCGATAGTCCGGCGGTGCCGGGTCGACGTCGATCCAGATCTCCGTGACGCCCGCTGCGGGCTGGTCCGCACTCGGAGAGAAGATCGTCAGCTTCGGCTCGGGCGGCTGGGTGGTGACGAGACCTGCAAAGAGAAGCAGAAAGAACGCGCTCACGGCCTGCTCTCCAGGACGGTCGCGAGCGCCGGCGCGCTGAGTCGAAGCGAGCGTTCGCTGCTCTCTCGTACTGTCGTCAGCAGTCTCTCGGGTACCTCCGCGTACACCAGACGCGCCGTTGGGACCGTCGGCGCGGGAGGTGGCGTGGCCGCAAGCTCGCGGGCTCGACGGTCTTGCCCCGCTCTCTCCAGAAGGTGGATCAAGAGGGGGTAGATCTCGGTCTTCCGGGACGTCCTGGCGAGGCAGGAGTCGAGCTGCTCGATGGCGTCGGTCGGCCGTCTCTGCCGCTTCAGAACGAGGGCGATCTCCTGGCAGGCGAGCGTTCGGTCGGCGTCGTCTTCAGCTTCGAAGAGAAGCGATCGAAAGTGGTCGAGGGCCCGTTCCTCCGCTCCGAGCCGTCGCAGCAAAACAGCAAGTCGCAGGCGATTTCGATGCAACCCGCGATCGAGCTCGAACGCCTTCTGAGCGCTCGTTCGAGCGGCTTCGACGGCCCCCTGTCTCTCGAGCACTCCTGCGAGCAGAGCGTGGGCAGCCGCCTGGTCGGGTGACAGCTCGATCGCCGTTTCGAGTTCGTTCTGCACGCTCGGCCAGAGACCGAACTGCGACAGGCTCAGGGAGAGGCGGGTGAGCTGTCGCGCTGTCTGCGTATGGACCGACGGGTCGCTCGACCGGGCGAGCTCGTGGGCGATGCGCCGATAGCGACCCGCGTCGGCGAATCGGTCTTCTTCGCGAGCAAGCTCGTAGGCCTGAACGAGCAGTCCCATCAGCGCGACGCTGGCTCTCGCCTCCCGGTCAGCAATCTCCGACAGCAGCTCCCGCTCGAGCGTCTCGACGGCGGGGCGGTCGAGCTCAGCTCGAAAGGCTCGATGCTCTGCAGCCGTCAGCTCTCGGGCCGCTCGGAGAGGTTCCCAGTGCCGACCGAAGTCGCGCAGGACTCGGAAGAGTCTCTCCCGGAGCTTCTCCGCTGGAGCAACCTGGTCGACGCTGGTCAAGGACAGTGCAGTCGCACGGCTCCGCTGGCTTTCGAGCCACCGGGCGGCGTCCAGCCAATCGGCCTTCTCGGTCGTCGGCGACCGGGCGTCCGCAGCGGCAGAGGTGCGCAAGACCCAGAGGTCCCCGGAGTCTTCGGTCCCCTCTAGCTGCCAGCGATAGGGGCCGCTGCGGAGGCTCGGCAACGAGAGCTGGACTGCCTCCCCGCTGCTCGAAAACGTCGCCGGGATCGTCGTCGAGTTGTTGGTCGCTCGATGAACGAGGAGGAGCTTGGCGTCCGGCGCGATCAGGGGACGGCCGACGACGCGAAGGCGATGCTCTCCCGGCGTGAGCACCGGCGCCCCCGCGATGGGAGCGACCTCCGGCGCGATGTTGCCGACGTCGATCCAGCCAGGACGAGCGCGAGACGATTGCGGATCCTCGAGTCGAGGTGGGGGGCGGCCTTCCTCATCGATCCGAAAGGTCCAGAGCCCGGAACGGCTCGCGCCGGTCTCGAGGAGAAGGACCCGCAACTCGAGAGGCAGCGACGGTGCTGCAGCGAAGCTCAGTGTGCCGCCGTAGCGCAGGCCCCGGAACTCGCCGGGATCGCTCAGGACGAGGCGTTCGGCCACATGGCCGAGGACAGCGCTCGCGGCGTCGAGAGCGTAGACGTAGATCTCGAGCGTTGGTCGAGCCTCTTGACCGCTCCTCGTCGTCTCGGTCGACTCGGGGGGAGAGAGAGTCTCCGGAGCCCGCGCCGGGCTCAGTTCCCCGACGCCGATTTCGAAGCTCAGCGGCAGTACTGCCTCCGCGTCCCGATTCTCGAGCCGTCCTACAGCGACAGCTGCCGCGAGGTTGCCGCCCGCCTCACCGGCCATCAGACGCGCTGCGGCTTCGGCCCGCAGTCCCGGCAACGGCTCGACGCTGGCGCGCGGAGTCGCCGCACCAGCCAGGAGGAAAAGAAAGACGGCGGACAGCGTCATCGGCGCTCCTGCGGATCGAAGGCCAACTGGAGCGTGGAGATCGTGCGCCCGACGGTGTCGCGCACGGCGACGCCGATGTTCTGCCGCTCGTCGGAAATCTCGAGCTGAAGGGTCGAGCCGATCTCGCGCGGCAGCCATTGGAGCACCTCGCTGTTGGGTATCTCGACGGGCATCTGACCCAGGAACGGGGTCGAGCTACCTCCACCGGCGGACCGTGCGGCGACGCTGATCTCGAGACTTCCGCGGTGGAACTCTGCGTCGGGGAGGAGCACGACCTCCGCCACGGGAACTCGGAGGACCAGTTCGACGAGATAGCGATTCTTGCCGCTTCGTGTGCGCTTGCCGACGGCGGCGCGCACCCGGTGCCGGTTATCGACCTGACCGAGGAACAGAGCCGCCATGAGCCGATCTTCGAGGGCGTCGTCCGTCTCGCGAGCTGCAAACCGACGAGCCGCTCGTACTTCTACGCCGGGGCGGTTCACCCGCACTCGCAGCCTGCCGTTCGGGGCCGAGACCTGCGCCGGATCGAAGGCCAGAGCGTAGTAGTGCGTCAGGTCTCGAAGCAGGGAATCGAGCAGTTGGCCGGTGCGCCGCGGTCGCAGAGCGCTCAGTCCCCCGGTCTCCCGGGCGAGGCGGTCGAGCACCGCGAGCGGGTCCTCGAGGGTCTGGAGTTGGGCGTCGAGAAAGCCGGACGTGGCGAACTGTGCCGAACCGGTGCTGTGACGGGTCGAGCCCAGGCCGAGAGTGTAGAAGATGACGCGCCCGTTCGTTGCATCGGTGATCACGGGTGCGACACTGCCGAGCCCGTCGATCCGAGCCATCTCGGCCTCGATCGACTGAACGCCGAAGCTGGGCCCAGCATCACCGAACTTCGCCCACCACAGACGGAAGGCAAGCTCGGTCGGTGTGCTTTCGAGGCCACCACTCAGGAGGAGAACGCACGTTCGGGTGGGCTGCGCCGCCAGCGCGCGGACGAGACGGCTGAGCTCGAGGGTAGCGCGGGTCGTGCGCAGCCGGTCCTCCCGAGCCTGAGCGCGGATCTGCGCGAGGAGCGTGCTCGCCTGCCGGATCGCGAGTCCGTTCGCGACCTCATCTTCTGGGCTCAGTGGTCGGGCGAGCTCGATTTGGCGCAGAAGCGGACCCATTTCGCCCGGCGAGAGCGGGCGCGGTTGTGTCGCTTCGTCGAAAGCAGCCTCGAGAAGTACTTCATCTCGCGTCAGAGGCTGCAGCATCTCGAGCCGCTGCGAGAGGGTGGCAACCGAGATGCCTCGAGTCTGGTCGAGCAGGGGTGTGAGGAGCGAACGTACGTCGCTCAGCAGGGAGCGCCGAAGTGCTGCGTCACCCGTCCGCTGGTCGATCAGAACAAGCAGCGTGGCGCGATCGACAGACGCCTCTTCGTCCGTGGCTCCGACGGCCACTTCGCTGAAGTTGCTCAGCGGAACGACTTCGCCTCGGATCCTGAGCTCGAAGTCGTCGCGCTCGAGCCCTCGGACCGGAGCCCCCGCTGGGTCGGTGACGACGACGTCGACGCTGACTCGCCGGACATCGGCGACCTCGGTGAAGACCGCACGGTCACCCGGTCTGGTCTGGGCGGTGGCGGGCCCCTGCCAGAGGCTCAGGGCGAACAGGAGCAGGGTCAGATTCCGCAGGACCTTATCTCCACAGGGATTCGAGGGCTGGCTCAATCCTGCCATGCCGTCGGCGGCCCCAGGCGCTCGAGTTGGTTCGAGCGAGCCCGGAGTGGGACGAGTCGCAAGTCCTCGTTGTGATCGAGGATCGACCGCAGCCTCGCTGGATGGCGCTCGCCTCAGCCTGCGGTGTGTCTCGCGTCGAAGAGTGCTTGCAGGGTCGTTCCCAGGTCGCTGAAGTCCCCGAGAAGAGTCGGCACACCGGGCGGGGCCTCGCGGCCGAGCTCCGGCCGCCGGTCGAGCCAGACGCTGCGCAGACCGACGCCGAGAGCACCGGCGATGTCGCTCGTCAGCGAGTCGCCGACCATCACGGCGTCGGCGGCCTCGACGCCGAGCTCGTCGAGCGTGCCGCGGAAGATCTCGGGAGCGGGCTTGGGCACCCCGAAAGCCTCCGAGATGGTGACGACTTCGAACGTCTCGTGCAGATCCAGCTGCCGCAGCTTGGCCGTCTGCTCGCTCACCAGGTTGTTGGTGATGATGCCGAGCCGAAGGCCGCGCCGAGCGAGCTCATCGAGGAGCTCACGACTGCCGGCAACGAGGCGACAGGCGTCGTCGTAGTCGCGTCGGTACCGCGCGTACTCGGCGAGTGCCTGCTGGTCGTCGAGCTCCAAGTCGAAGCGACCGAAGAACTGCCGGTTGCGAAGGATGCGCGCCTCGTCCTGGGAGAGTTCGCCGCGCAGCAGCCGCAGGTGGACCGCTTCGAGGATCTCGGAGTACAGCTCCTCCAGGTCGTCGATTCGGAGTGACTGCAGCGCCGGCGTTCGCTCGCGCAGCGCGATCAGGCCCGAGCGCGCCGCGAACCGGTGGTCGTAGAGCGTGTCGTCCAGATCGAAGAGAACGGCTTTGAGGGGGGTTGTGTTCATGTCGAGGAGCAGGACGACGTCAGCGCGAGGTGGCCACAGTAACGGACGTCACCGTTGGTAGGCTCCAGTCGTTCCAAGAAAAGCGCGGCAAAGGGGATTCGATGGTGCAGAAGACGGCTCTTCCCATGCGTTGGCTGGCGGTCCTCGGGTGGCTCGCCGGCGGCTGGCTGACCGGCCTCGTCGGGGCACAGCAGAACGACGGCGGCAGCGGCGGACCCTACGAGCGCCTGACGATTCGCGGCGCCATGATCGTCGACGGCACCGGAGCGCCCCCCGAAGGTCCGGTCGACATCGTCGTCGAGGGCAGCCGCATCGTCTCGGTCGGGCCGTCGCGCGTCGACGCACCGACGGCGGGGCGTGGCGAGCGTGTCATCGACGGTCGCGGACGCTGGGTACTGCCGGGATTCGTCGACCTGCACGCGCACATCCGGCCGGAGCCGCCGGAGGAGTACATCTACAAGCTGTGGCTGGCGCACGGCATCACCTCGGCGCGCGATGCGGCCTGCCATCGCGGCATCGAGTTCTGCGTCGAGCAGAAGGCGCTCAGCGCCGCCAACCGCATCGTGGCGCCGCGCCTCTTCCCCTACGTGCACAGCAACCTCGACTTCGCCGGCGCCTGCTGCGGCTACGACTGGGACGACGGCCGCGTCATTCGCACGCCCGAGGACGCGCGCGAGTACGTGCGCTGGCTCAGCAAACAGGGTGTCGACGGGGTGAAGAGCTACGGCCAGCCGCCGGACGTCTTCGCAGCGCTCGTTGATGAGGCGAAGCAGCACGAGCTCGGCGTGACGGTGCACATCGGCCAGCGCATGCTGGCTCGACTCAACGCCGTCGACGCAGCGCGCGCGGGCGTCGTGACGCTCGAGCACTGGTACGGAACCCCCGAGGCGCTGCTCGAGGGATCGAGCCTCGTCGACTACCGGCCCGCCTACAACTTCAACGACGAGATCGACCGCTTCGAGGCCTGGGGTGCCAGCTGGATGGCCGGCGCCGAGCCCGGCTCGACGACCTGTTGGCGACCGGCGTCGCGCTCGACCCGACGCTCGCCATCGCCGAGAGCATGCGCGACGTCATCCGCGCACAGAACAAGCCTTGGCTCGAGGAGTACGGCCATCCGGCGGTGCTTCAGCGCTTTCGCCCCAACAAGGACGTGCACGGCGGCTTCCTGCACGAGTGGACGACCGAGCACGAAGGCATTTTCTTTCGCGCCTACGCGCGCTGGCAACGGTTCCTCGAGGACTACAAGAACCGCGGCGGCTGGGTGACCCTCGGCACCGATGCGGGCGCCTTCTACTCGCTCTACGGTTTCGCCTACATTCGCGAGATGGAGCTGCTGCAGCACGCCGGCTTCAACCCGCTCGAGGTGGTGCGCTCGGCGACTCACTACGGTGCCGAGACGATCCTGCGTCCCAAGGGGGAAGCGGCCGAGTTCGGGATCATCGCGCCGCGCTACCTGGCCGACCTGGTCGTCGTGAACGGCAACCCGCTGGACGACTTCAAGATCCTCTACGGCACCGGCGTCGAGCGTGAAGATCCACGCACGGGCGAGCTGACCGAGAGCTCTTCGATCGCGTTCACGATCAAGGACGGCATCGTCTACGACGTGCAAGAGCTGCTGCAGGACGTTCGGTCGATGGTGCAGGACGCCGGCGGTGGCGACCGGTGAAGGGATCGCCCGCGAAGGGACCGCCCCCGTGGGCGCTGCCGACAGAGTCTTTGGCACTGGCCCTCTTCGTGTTGCTCACAGCGTCTCCTCACGCCCTCGGCCAGGTAGGGAGCGCAAGCGACTCTCGCGAGGTCTCGTTCTCGGAAGCGCGTCGTCTGGCGCGCGGCGGCGCCGTGAGGTCCGTCGTCTGGGGTGAGGATTTCGTCGAGTTCTCCGACGACTTTGGAACGCATCGCGCGGATCTGGAGACGGGCGCGGTCGACACCGTCGAGCGAGAGACCGCTGCGGAAGACACCGAAGCGCGGCCCCGGCTCGTCGCGCGCGGCTTCCCACAGACGTGGCCCAGCCAGTACGAGGTGCCGTCGCCCGACGGCGGGGCCTTCCTGGGACTCGACGGGCACGATCTGAAGTTGCGGCTTCGCAGCGGCGCGGTGCGAGAACTCACGCGCGACGGCACGCAGCAGCGACCTTGGGAGCTGCGGGGCGCCAGCTTCTCGCACGACGGCCGCGTCCTCTTTGCCTTGCGCAGCGACCATCGTGGCGTCGGCCGGCTGCCGTTGGACGACTGGAAGAGCACTCCGGCGCCGCCAACAACTCTGCCGTGGCCCGGCGCGGGCGGTCCCCTGCCGCCGCCGAGCGGGGCGCTCTTCTCGACGAGTCAGGGTGGGGGCGAGAGCGTTGGACGCATCGACGTCGATCTCGGGGGCGATCCGTACGTGCGGGTGCTCGGCTTTCGCGGTGACGCCACCGAGGTGATGGTGGCCACTCTCGATCGCACGGCGCAGCGCGTCCGGGTGCTCGCCGTCGATGCGATGGAGGGGACGGTGCGCACGGTGCTCGAAGAGACGACGGCGACGTCGTTCGCGTTTCCTCCCAACTTCGTCTTCCGGGCTCTCAACGCCGGCGGCGGTCTGGGCTTCGCGTCACTCGCCGACGACGAGCACTTCGTCTGGGCCTCGGAGCGTAGCGGCTGGCGTCAGCTCTATCTCTACCGTTTCGACGGCACGCTCGTACGTCCGCTGACCCGCGGCGAGCGACCGGTCGTCGCTTTCGGCGGTGCCGACCTCGAGGGCGGGACCTTCTTGTACACGGCGAGCTCGGATCCGAAGCGACCCTACGACGTGCACGTGCATCTCGGGTCGCTCGACGGCACGGCCGACCGCAGGCTTTCCGCGACGGCGGGCCAACATCGCATCGCCGTTTCACCCGCGGGGCGCTTCTATCTCGATACGCATTCGACGACGGATCGACTGCCGATGACCGAGCTGCGCCGAGCGGACGGCGAGCTGCTCGCGGTGCTTTCGAGGGGGGGACTGCCGGACGGGACGCACTTCGTACCCCCCGAGCACTTCACGGCGAAGGCCGCGGACGGCGTCACCGAGCTGTACTGCGTCCTTCTCAAACCGGCGAACTTCGACCCGGAGCGCCGGTACCCGGTGATCGAGAACATCTACGGCGGCGCCTTCGTTACTTACGTGCCGCACAGCTTCGATTCGGGCACTCCCTGGTACGGGGATCTGCTGTTCGACGCGGGCTACGTCGAGGTGGTGATCGACGCACGAGGCACTCCAGGGCGTGGCCGCGCCTTCCAGGACGTCGCGCATCGTCGTCTCGGTCAGCACGAGATCGCCGACCACGCGGCAGCTCTGCGCCAGGCGGCGGCGTCTCGTCCGTGGATGGACATGGAGCGCGTCGGCATCTTCGGCAACTCCTACGGCGGCTACTTCGCCTTTCGAGCCCTGCTGCGAGCGCCCGACACCTATCGCGCGGCCGTAGCGGCAGGGCTGCCGGTGATGGACGCTGACATCCCTGCGATGTCGACCGAGGTCTATCTCGGACGCTACGAGGAGGGCTCGGAGGCTTGGCGCGGCGCCTCGAACCTCGAGCTCGTGCATCAGCTCGAAGGCGAGCTGCTGCTGGTCCAGGGCACCCTCGACACGAACACGCCGCTCTTCGGCGCGCTGCGAGCGGCCGACGCCCTCATTGAGGCGGAGAAGCACTTCGAGATGCTCGTCGTGCCCGGCGCCAACCACCAGATGAGAACCGGAGAGTCGTCGCGAAGGCGCTACTTCATGGAGCGGATTGTGCGCTTCTTCGACCGGCACCTCGCGGCTGAGACGATCGGGGGGCGCGACTAGCGCACGCGCATACCCGGCACGGCGCCGCTGTCCGGCGAGAGCAGGAAGATCTCTTCCTCGCCCGGGCCGGCCGCCAGCACCATGCCCTCGGAGACGCCGAAGCGCATCTTGCGCGGCGCCAGATTGGCCACCATCACCGTGAGGCGCCCTTCGAGGTCTTTCGGGTCGTAGGCCGCCTTGATGCCGGCGAAGACGTTGCGCGTCGGGCCGCCGAGATCGAGCGTCAGGCGCAGCAGCTTGGCGGCTCCTTCGACGTGCTCGGCCTTCTCGATGCGAGCGACGCGCAGATCGACCTTGGCGAAGTCGTCGTAGACGATCTCGTCCTCGAGAGGATCGTCAGCCAGAGGGCCAGTGGGCGGCGGGGCCGCCTCGGCGGCCGCCTCCTCCTTCGACTGCTCGATGATCTTGTCGATCTGCGCTTTGTCGATGCGCTGCAGGAGCGGCTTGTACTTGTTGACCGCGTGGTCGTGCAGAGGCGCGGAGGCGTCGCTCCACACCAGCGGGTCGACTGCGAGAAACTCCTCGGCGCCGGTCGCTGTCGCCGGCAGAACCGGTTTGAGCCAGACCATGAGCGTGCGGAAGAGGTTGATGCCCGTCGTCAATACCGCGTGCAGCTCTTCCTCTTTGCCTTCCTCCTTGGCGAGGACCCAAGGCGCGCGCTCGTCGATGTAGCGGTTTGCCTCGTCGGACACCGTCATGATCTTGCGCACGGCGCGGTTGTACTCCCGCGCCTCGAAGAGCTCGGCGATCTCCTGACTCTGCGCGGCCGCACTCTCGTACAGCTCGGGGCGGTCGAGCGCCTCGCCGAGGCGGCCGTCGAACTTCTTGTGCAGAAAGCCCGCGCAGCGGCTGGCGATGTTGACCACCTTGCCGACGAGGTCCGAGTTGATGCGCAGCACGAAGTCT
>JBCCLJ010000102.1:0-23648 GCA_039026915.1 Acidobacteriota bacterium | reverse complement strand
CGCCGCCGTCGACGACGAACGAGGTCGCTGCGGCCCGCTCACCGAAGATCGAGAACTGCTGGTCAGCAACGCCCGCGGGGTTCGGCTTGACCCCCGGCACCAGCGACACGAGGTCCTCGACGTTGCGCCCATTGAGCGGCAGGTTCTCGATCGCTTCGGCGGCGACGCGCGAGGCCATCTCGGAGCGAGTGATCTCGAGGAGTGGTGCGTCCCCGGTCACGGCGATCGTCTCGCTGACGGCGGCGAGCTGCAGCGTCCAGTCGAGGGTCAGCGTCGCGTTGACGCCCACCGTGAACCCCTCGCGAACCGCCGTAGCGAAACCCGACAGCTCGACGGTCAGATCGTAGACGCCCGCAGGAATCGGGCGCAGCCGGTAGCTTCCGGACGAGTCCGTGATGGCGACGAGACCGGCACGCTGCAGTGCCTCGCCAGCCAGCATCACCGTCGCTCCGGGAATCGGGGCGCCGTCGACGTCACGCACGACGCCCTCGACCGACCCGGAGATCTGCCCGAAGGCGGCCCCGGATCCGAGGAGAGCCCATCCCAAGAGACCGACGGCAAGGATCCAGTGCAGGCGGCGCGAGCGAACGCTCCCCTCCTCCTGGAAACTCGAGTGAAAGCTCGGTCCGGCGGGATTGCGTCGCATTGCAGACCTCCTTGGGTCTTCGGCAGCAGGTAGGACCTGCTCTGGCGAGTGGCTGCAACTCTCGGAAGTACTTCGTGACCTATCATAGTCAGACGGCGTCACCTTGCCCCGCCGTTCGTCCCAGCGTGCACACCGCCGTAGCTGAGCCCGCGAACGAACGACTCCCCAACTGCTTTTCCGAGAGAGACCTTGGTTGACCTGCGAACGCCCGTGCACCGACCTCGACGAGCGCGCCACGCGGTGGCGCCGCTGCTGCTGGCTGTCGCCTGCGGTGGCACGGAGCCCCTGGTCACACCGGCCTCGGCTCAACCCTCCCCGAGCGCGCGGGGGGCTTCGATGACGGATCCTGGCCTGACCGCCGTCGACGGCCTGCTCGTCGGCCACAGTCGTCGGCAGGAGCGGCCCACCGGCTGCACCGTGGTCCTCGCTCCCGACGGCGCGGTTGCCGGCGTCGAGCAGAGGGGAGGAGCCCCCGGCACGCGCGAGCTCGGTCTGCTCGACCCCGCCAACACGGTTCAGGAAGTTCACGCCGTCGTGCTCTCGGGCGGTAGCGCCTTCGGCCTCGACGCAGCCTCCGGCACCGTGCGCTACCTCGAAGAGAAGGACATCGGCTTCGACGTCGGCGTCGCCAAGGTACCGATCGTCGTCGGCGCCATCCTCTTCGACCTGCGCGTCGGCGACGCCAGCATTCGCCCCACCGCGGACTGCGGCTACGCCGCGGCCCGCACCGCGACCGCCAACCCCGTCGCGCAGGGCAACGAGGGCGCCGGTGCCGGCGCCACCGTCGGCAAGTGGCTCGGCACCGAGCGCGCGATGAAGGGCGGCCTCGGCAGCGCCTCGATCACCACGGCGGACGGCCTGACGGTGGCAGCGCTCGTGGCGGTGAACGCGGTGGGAGACGTCGTCGATCCCTACACGGGCCGCGTCGTCGCCGGGGTACGGGACGCTGACGGTCGGCTCGCCGACGCCCGCAAACTGATGCGCGAACCGCCACCGGGGCTCCCAGGGACAGCCCCGAACTCGGCCGCACAGAACACGACGATCGGCGTCGTCGCCACCAACGCCCGCCTCGACAAGGCGCAGGCGACCAAGTTCGCCCAAATGTCCGACGACGGCTTCGCCCGGGCCCTCGTCCCGTCCCACACGCCCGGAGACGGGGACACGATCTTCGCCCTGTCCACCGGCACCTGGAACGGTCCCCCGGATCTGCGGCGAATCGGCGCACTCGGGGCCGAAGTGGTGGCCGAAGCCATCCTGCGCGCCGTCGAGGCAGCGGAGAGTCTGGAGGGACTCCCTTCGGCGACCGAGCTCGGTACGACGCGGCGCGAGCGCTGACGATGTCCGTTGCCCTCGACCGACTCATCGATCTCGTCGGGAGAGTCGCTCAGACGCAGGACGAGTCCGGCCGCGCCCCGTGGTTCGCGCATCTCGCTGTCTCCCTTCTCGTCTTCGCCGGTTACACGATCGAGTTCTTCGTCTACGGACTGATGCTCGCGGTGCCGGTCTATCTCGTCGGCGAGCTTGCGGGACTGCGCGGCCGCGAAGGCACGAACCTCTTCGTTGCGGTCATCTACTTCGGCCTGGGGATCGGCACGCTGCGCGGCCTGTGGCACGTCTGGCGCTATCTCACCGGCCGGTACTGACTTCGAACAACCCCCCTCAGGAGCTCACATGGCACCGAACTTCCGCCTCGACGACAAGACCATCGCAGTCATCGGAGCCGCCTCAGGAATTGGCGCCGCCGTGGCCGCCGGATGCGCAGCGCAGGGAGCAAGTATCGCCTGCCTCGATCTGGACGGCGAAGGCGCCGGCGCCACGGCCGAGCGTCTCGGCAACGGCGCTCTCCACCAGGCGCTGGATATCGGCGACGGACCGGCGACGACGGCAGCGCTACGAACCGTCCAGCAGCATTTCGGCCGTCTCGACGGCGTCGTCTGCACACCCGCGATCAACGTGCGCAAGCCGCTGCTGCAGTACACGGACGAGGAGTTCGACCGCGTCATCGGACTGAACCTCAAAGGCGGCCTGCACGTCTTCCAGGCGGCAGGTCCGCTGATGGCCGAGCAGGGTTCCGGCAGCATCGTCATGTTCTCGTCGATCCGCTCGCTGGTCGTCGAGCCGGGCCAGGGGATCTACGCCGCCACCAAGGCCGGCATCGTGCAGATGGTCAGGGCCTTCGCCGCCGAATTGGGGCCATCGGGTGTGCGCGTCAACGCCATTGGCCCTGGCGTCGTGGAGACGCCGCTGACCGAGCCCATCAAGGCCGACGCCGATTGGCACGGTGCGTACGCCGACCGCAACATCATGAAGCGCTGGGCACAGGCCGACGAAATGGCAGGCCCGACGGCGTTTCTGCTCTCGGACGCGGCGAGCTACGTCACCGGAACGATCCTCTTCGTCGACGGCGGATGGACGGCGATCGACGGCCGGTTCCAGCCGCCGGGCATGGGCTGAGACGCAGTCGAGAACGTCCGAAAGGTCACCAGCGAGCGGCATCGGTTCGGATCCGGCCCCTCTGCGAGGGCAAAAGAGAAGCGTTTTGGAGTAAATCGAGGAGACCGTTCCTTGTCGAACAACGTAAAGAGGTTCAGAATAAGGGCTGCCGCGGTACTCACCCCGCCGCTACAGCCCCGACGCCTCCCACCTACGTCGTTCCAGGGCTCCCATCGTTTCCAGACGTCACATCCTCTGAGCTGCTCTCTCTTCCCATGACGAATCTCCGCCCTACGAACGTCCGCAAGGCACTCCTCCCAGGCCTCTTCACCGTCGCGCTCGCGGCCTTCGCCTTGTGCGCGCCGTCGTCTGCTGCGGCCGCCGCCGGTGCCGCTTCTCTCTTCGAGGCGAACGGTGACCGCGCTTTCGCCGAGCGCTCCCGTCTGTCGGCTCGCGGGCTCCAGGCGATCGCCGCCTACGAAGAAGCGGTTTCCGCCGAACCCACCAACCTGACTCTGCGCGTCAAGCTCCTGCGGGCGCTTTTCTTTCAGGCCGAGTACGCGACGGACCGACTCGAAGAGCGCAAGGAGCTCTACGAACGAGGCCGTACGCTCTTCGAAGAGAGCTACCAGCTGCTCGCCAACTTCGCCGGGCGCGACACGCTTCGAGGTCTCAAGGTGGAAAATCTTCCGGGCGTCGTCGGCCACTTCGACGACGCCGGTCCGCTCTACTTCTGGGGCGCCATGCACTGGGGTCTCTGGGCTGAGTCCTTCGGTAAGGTCGCCGCCGTGCGCCAGGGCGTCATCAAGAAAGTCCGCGAGCTCAGCCAGGGCGCACTGCTCCTCGCCCCCACCTACGAAGGCTACGGCCCCGTCCGCGTTCTGGGCCGTCTGCACCATCTGACACCGAAGGTGCCGATTCTGACCGGTTGGGTCAATCGCCGCGAGGCCGTCGATCTTCTGCGCCGCGCCGTCTCGGCAGCACCGGACGAGCCGCTGAACCCGACTTTCCTCGCCCACGCCCTGTGGCAGCTCTCCAACGATCATCGCGGCGCCCTGAGACTGCTGCGAGAGGTCATTCAGCGCCGCCCCAGAACCAGCCACGAGCTGGAAGACCGCAAGGCGATCGACGGGGCTCACGAGCTGATCGCCAGGATCGAGTCCGACGCCGCGAAGCGCCGCATCAGCCTCGCCGTGCCCTGAGCGGGCGCAGACCGGGCACCAGAGCGAACGGCTAGAGCTCGGCCACCGTCGGGAAGCGCGCCGCGAAGCTCTCCAGGTCCATCTCCGCGTGGTTCGCGACGTAGCTGATCGTCTGGTACGTCCCACAGAGCGCGAAGATCTCGAGCTGCTCCTCGACGCTCCAAGTCGACCGGAGGGCTCGCAGGTCCTCGCCGCCCAGCCTTCCGTCGGCGCAGAGGCGGTCGACGACCTCGAGGAGGAGGTATTCCCTCGCCGTCCAACAGCCGGCGGACGGGTCCTCCCGCCGCGTTGCGGCGATCTGTTGCTCGCTCCAGTCGGCCGCACGACCGAAGATCGCGACGTGCACTCCCCACTCGTACTCGCAGTCGCGGTTCGAGCAGGTGCGCAGAATGACGAGTTCGCGCTCTCTGAGTGAGAGTGGGCTTTCGCCGTCCAGCAAGTTGGGGACACAGCGCGTCAGGAAGCGAGGACTCTGCGCAAAGACGCGGAAGAGCTCGAGCAGGTAGCCGTGCTGCCGGGGATACCGATCGAGCACGGCCGTGATGTGTTCGGGATAGGGCTCCGATCGTGGCGCAAGAATGTTCATGACGTTTCCTTCTGCCTGCGTTGCTGCCGCAACCGCGTTTGCTACTTTTTCCGTAGCGCATACGCTACACACTTCGTAGCGCGACGACAAGAGGACGACTTGTGATCGACTGGGATGGATGACTCTCCGCCCAGGATCACCGGCACGCGGCTCGACGAGCGGACGCCCATTGATGGTGCTGCTCGACGCGCTGGGACGGCGTTGGACCCTGCGCATTCTCTGGGAGCTGAGGCGAGGGCCGCTGCACTTTCGCGCTCTTCGATCGGCCTGCGACGAAGCTTCGCCCTCCGTGCTCAACGATCGACTGCGGCTGCTCCGCGAGCTCAAGCTCGTCGAACTGACGGACTCCGGCTACGAACTCACGCATCACGGTCGCGAGCTCGGGAGCACGCTGGCGCACCTCGACACCTGGGCCGGCGCCTGGGCCGAGACTCTGGACGAGGGGCACGGTGGCAACACCTAGCGCGCGGACTTCGCTCGTCCTGCTCTTGCTTTGCGCGCTGCCAGGCTGCTCTCCTTCAGGAGCACCGCCCACGAACTTCCTGGAGACGAGTGCCTGCGAGCGCGTCACCTTCTCGAAGGATCTGGCGCTTCCCAACAGCAAGGTGCTCGGCAGTCAGTTCCTCAATGGCTGGTGGCCGAAGCGCAACGACGACTGGCTGCGCGCTCCAACGGGGCGAGCGTCGATCCTCCTCGCGACGGACGGTCGTGCGCAGCGGCTCGTCCTCGAGGCGGAGGTCGGCCGCGGGGACGTCGTCGCGACGGCCGATGGACCGCTTCCGTCGCGGCGCGTCGACGGCGGACTCGCGATCGACGTCGATGCGCTGCCCGCCGGTCTTCACACGATCGAACTGGAGCTGCCTCCCGGTGCGCGGGCGCGAGGCGCACGAGTGCAGTCGCTACCCCCCTCGCCCGGTCAAGCGGGCGCTGAGGTGGTTCTCTGCGCCCTGCCGGAAGACTCCCGCGTCGCGGCGCAGTGGAAGCGAGGCGCTTCCTGGCAGGTTCGGGACGCGACGGAGACGCTGCTCGACTCTGCGACGCTCGACCGCCGTGGCGAGAGCGAGATCGCGCCCAGCGGATCAGCGCTGACCGTCGTCAGGGAGCCCGGAGCCCGCCTTGCGCTGACCGTGCTGCCGGAAGACGACCGGTCCCCGGCCAAGGAGGCCTCCACGAACGGCGAGCGACCCGATCTCGTCCTCGTCTACGTCCAGGATGCGCTCCGTGCCGACGCCGTCGACCTGCTGCCGGAGGACTCCGTCTGGAAGACGCTCTCCCGGGAAGGACTTCGCCTCGCGCAGCACCGCTCCGTGGCGCCGAATACGCTGCCCTCGACCAAGGCTCTCTTCACAGGTTGCGTCTGGGCAACGGCGGGCGGCCGGGCTCTACCGGCCGAGCTGCCGACGCTCGCCGAGGCCTACCAAGAGGCAGGCTTCCGCACGGGCCTCTTCTCCAACAACCCCTGGATCAGCGCCGCCTACGGTATGGATCGCGGCTTCGACCATGCCGGCGACGCGCTCGCCAGAACACCGGAACCCTTCTTCGACGACGTGCGCCGGGTCCACGCCGCGGCACTCGACTGGCTGCGATCGGAGGCGATGGACGAGCCGGTCTTCCTCTACCTGCACGTGCTCCACCCCCACAACCCGTACGATCCGCCGCCTCGGTTCGCCGAGCTCTGCCCGAAGGCCGACGTCGACGGCAGCACGAAGACTCTGCGCACCGTCCGAGCTCATCGGAGTCCGCTCGCACCGGCCGCGAAGGAGCGGCTGCGGTGTCTCTATCAGGGGAGCCTCGCCTACGCTGACGAGGAGCTGGCGGCCTTTCTGAGAGAGCTGCAAACACTGAACGACTCCTCCCCCAGGAGCCAGCTCACGATACTGACGTCGGATCACGGCGAGGAGTTCTTCGAGCACGACGGTGTTCTGCACGGCTACACACTGTTCGAAGAGCAGCTGCGAATCCCTCTTGTGGCGCACTGGCCGGGGAGGCTGGAGCCGGAATCGATCGACGAGCCGACGAGCACCCTGAACGTGCACCGAGGTCTTCTCGCCCTGGCAGAAGGCTCTGGGGGCACCGCGGCTCGGCAGACCCTGATCGAGCCCCAGCTGGAACACTTCGCTGCTGCACCGAGCGTGCGCGGGGGCCTGTTCTCTCTGAGCCGAGGTGAGAGCAAACTCATCTGGGCGCCCAGGCAGGGTCGCAACTGGGGCCAGGGGCAGGGTCGTGGACGCAGGCGCGACGCCATCGAAGTCTACGACCTGCAGGCTGATCCCGGCGAGCTTCTGAAGCTAGCGCCAGGGTACGCCACAGGGCAGTGGCTCCGACTTCGCGGTCTGTCCGAAGAGGCCCTGCGCGATTCCAGAGACGCCGAGCCGGAGACTGTCGACCCGGAGCTCGAGAAACGCCTTCGAGCCCTGGGCTACCTCGACGGCTGAGAGTTCTACCAGAGCCGCTCGCCCCGCTCGAACGACGCCGCCGCCTTCTCCAGCCGGCGCTGCCGTGTCTCTTCCTTCTTGGCGCTCGCCAACCACCGCCGCACCAACTTTCGCTGCGACGGCGGCAGCTCGTTGAAGAAGGCCCAGGCTGCGCCGCTCGCGCGCAGCTTCTTCTCGAGCTCTGCCAGCGGCTCGCCTTCGTCGTCGTTGCGCCCCGGACGCGCGACGACGCGCTCCTCCCAGGCTGCGAGCCCGGCGGGAGCCATCCTTCCCTCGGCGCGCAGCACCTCGACCTTGCGCAGGTTCACGTCGCTCCAGTTGCTGCCTCTGCGGCGCGGGGTGAAGCGGATGGTGTAGCTCTCGTCGTCGAGGCGGTGGCGGATACCGTCGATCCAGCCGAAGCAGAGCGCCTGATCGACCGACTCCGACCAGGTCATGCACGGCTTCCCGGTCGCGACTTTCCAGTAGCCGACGACGAGCTCTTCGGCCGTCTCGTGGTTTTTCTCGAGCCAGTCGCGAAAGAGCTTCTGGCTTCGAAAGAAGCGGGGTTTGCCGGGCATGGTCGCCAGACTAGCGGATCGTTCGTTTTGACGAAGAAAACGACGCCGCCTACATTCTCGTCATGAAACTGGAGCAAGCTGCCATCGCCGTTCTCGAGACCTATCCGCAGATCTACTTCGTCTGCCACGCAAAGCACGATCGCCGGCAGAACAACGCCGACGGCCTTTCGAGGCGCGACTCTCAAGTGCTGCAGCATCTCGACAGCGAACCGCCGGTCCGAGCCGGCGAGCTCGCGCGGCACCTCGGCATCGGATCTCCGGCGCTCTCCGCGGCGATCGATCGGCTCGAGGAGCGCGGCTTCGCGGTGCGTCGCGCCTACGCCGCCGACCGGCGACAGACGGAGATTCTGCTCACCGCCGCAGGAAGAACCGTCAAGAACTCGGCCTCGGTCCTCGACGTCGACCTCGTCGCCGAGCTTCTCGAGCGCCTGACCCCCGCTGAGCAGGACCGAGCCGTCGAAGGCCTCGCTCTGCTCGCCCGAGCTGCCCGCGAGATCTCCGAAGACCCCGAGGCCCGCTGGAGAGAGCGGTCATGAAGACCGTCCTCGCCGCCGCCGCACTTCTTTTCGCCTTGCTCGTTGCCGTCGTCGTCGTCAGCGGCTTCGTCAGTCCCGCCGAGCACGTCGCCTCGGTCACGCTCGAGCTCGACACTCCGATCGACATCGTCTGGGAGCGCGTCAGCGACGTCGAGTTCTACTCGTCCTGGCGCAGCGACCTCGAAACCCTCGAGCTGCTCGAACGATCCGAGCACCTCGTCGGCACCCGCTTTCGTGAGGTCGGCCGAGAGGAGCCCGTTCTCTTCGAGATTCTGCAGGCAGAGCCGCCTCGCAAGCTCGTCAGCCGCATCGCCGACGACGAGCTACCGTTCGGAGGTCAGTGGACCTTCGAGCTTCGGCCGCGCTCCGGAGGCGGGACGACGCTCCAGATCACCGAGGAGGGCTTCGTACGCAGCTTCCTCTTTCGCGCACTCGGGCCGCTCTTCTCGAAGACGGCGACGATGGAACTCTGGCTGACCGACCTCGCCGTCTCGTTCGGTGAGCCGGTGCGCCTGTCTCAGCGGCCCTAGAGGCCGGCCAACGGGCGCGCTTCGGCTTCCGGCGCGGCCGCGGCGATCGTCGAGAAGAGCCGCCCGATGTCCGGCACGTCGACGCTCCGAGCGCCCAGGAATCTTCGGCGCAGCTGGGCGGGCAGTCCCAGCCCGCGCGTCGACACCTGGTGTGCGATGACCAGGTCGAGCTTCGGAAAGACCGCCAGCCAGTGCCCCCGGGCGCCGCGCGCAACGTGCATGGGCATGAGCTCCGAAGACCAGTAGGGATGCTCCTCGGTGTAGGTCCACCACAGGTAGCCGTAGAGCTCCCCCTGCCGATTCGGCACCGGCATGCCCTGCCACGACTCCTGCACCCACCCTTGGGGCACGACCCTCTTTCCGGACCACAGACCTTCATTCAGGTACAGCAGACCGAAGCGGGCGAGGTCGCGGGTCGAGATGTCGACGATGTGAGCCGGGTGTAGCGACTCATTGCCCACGATGCGCTCGGTCAGAGTGTCGCGCGTCAGAGTGGTGACGTGCGCCTCCTCGAAGTCCTGCATTTGCAGTGGCCCCGCCAGGTCGCGCGCGAGCAGGCTGGCCACCGACCGGCCCGTGGTCTGTTCGAGCAGCGAACCGATCAGGTTGAAGCCCCAGTTGTTGTAGTACCAGATGCTGCCCGGGCGGTGCGCGCCCGGCGCGGGCTTGTTGCGCTTCCAGGATCCGTGCTCGTAGATCGCGGAGTGGTAGACGCCGGAGCGCGACAGAAGCAGGTCGCGCACCGTCGCCTCCCCGTCCTGGTCGAGCAGCGGCGGCTCGTCGCGGATCTCGAGATCGTCGAGGGTCGCCGCGAGGTCGATCGCGCCGCGCTCGACCTGTATCCCGACGAGTGCGCTGAGCAGGCTCTTGCGCACCGACTGCGCCGTGTACGGTCGGCGTGTGCTGCCCCAGTCGACGACCACCAGACCGCGATGCACGACGAAGAGCGCAGCCGTGTCGAGCGACTCGTAGAGGCTGCGGGCTTCCCTGAGACCGTCGGCCGACCAACCTCTGTCCACCGGCGCATCGAGGCGCTCCCACCGCCGCCCGGGGACGGTCGCGACGCCGCGGTCGTATCGCAGCGAGTCTCCGACCTCCAGAGCCACCGGATCGCGACCCGTATGGCCCACCAGAGTGAGTCGCACGCCGACGATCACCAGAACGGAGAAGAGAGCCACAGCTCCCCATTGAAATCCACGCTTCACTCGGGCACCTCCTTGTTGCTTCGGCAACGGAACTTGTCCCGTGAAACGACTAAACGGGCGCCTCCGACTCGCTGTCTTTGTCCGAATGACGTTCATCGGACAACCTGTAGCGGGACGGGGTCGTCCCCGTCTGCCCGCGAAAGCGCTGATAGAAGGTCGATCTCGTCTTGAAGCCGGCGCGTCGCCCGATCGCCTCGATCGTCAGGTGCTGGAGATCGACGCGCCGCAGCAGGACCTTGGCCTCTCGCACACGCAGGTCACCAACGAGCTCGTGAAAGCCGTTGCCCAGCTCTCGCTGGATCGCAGCGGAGACTTCGGCCCGTGGCGCGCCGACCGTCGACGCGACGTCGCGGACCGTCAGCTCGGGATCGAGAAAGAGCCGGCGCTCCTCGATCAGCCGCTGCACCTCGAGCCCGAGGCCTGCGCCCCGCTTCCTCGTCCCGGAGGGCCGGCGCGCCGCCGTGCGACGATTCAGAAGTCGCCGCAGACTCGCCGACGAGGCCACGAGCAGAGCCACCGCCATCGTCGCCGGCACCACATTGACGAGCCACTCGACCTCGGTGAAGAGGTAGCGGACGACCTGGGCGACGTGGATCGCAACCAGGACAGCGAACCAGGTCCGACACCACCAGCGCGTCTCGTCTTCGACCGAATCGGCCAGCCTGTAGCTGCGCACGGCCGCCAGGCTGTAGCCGAGCTGATGCGACATGTAGAGCAACACCTCGTCCGGTAGCTGGCGGCCGAGGGCGCACACGGCGAGCGCGACGAGCGCCGGAGCGAAGTGCAGGGGCGAGAGAGAGCGGCCGCGGAGGGACCGCTCGGTGAAGGCGAGCAGGACCGGGCCCGTCAGAAGCCAGCAGACCCCTTCGATCTGCTGCAGCAGCTCCGGCGCGGGGGCCGAAGCCTGGTGGGAGAGGGCGACGACGCCCGCGAGCGCGGCGACGAGGGCGAGTTGCAGGGCCATGGTGCGCCGTGCGGGCAGCGCCGGGCCGGGCAAGCTCAGGAAGACCGCCGCCATCGAAGAGGCCTGGAGAACTCCACACCACGACAGAACGAACGAAGCAACGATCCAGACTCCAGGTTCTTCAAACACTCACAGGGCTCCCGTGCCACGTCATCCTCGTCAGTTCAGTCTAGTTCCTGCGGGCGCCCGCACCGCGGAACCCGGCCCGGCTTTGGAGGCACGAGCTCGCGTCTTTGCGTGACAGGATCACCGGGCCAACTCCCAGGAGACTGCCGTGACCGACGAATCCCAGCAGCCGAAGCCGGCGACCACGCAGACCGCCAAGGCCAACGAGACCTTCGGACCCGAGCTCGACTACTCGGATCGCACCGACTTCGAGCTCGCGCGGCGCGGACTCCTCGCGACGCACGAGCCGATGACGATCCGGCGCGAGCGCGACGACAAGGTGGTCTTCGACCTCGAGCCGTTCACCTTCCTCGACGGCGATGCTCCCGATACGGTGAACCCCAGCCTCTGGCGCCAGTGCCAGCTGAACGCGCAGAACCGCGGGCTCTACGAGGTCACCGACGGTATCTACCAGCTGCGCGGCTTCGACCTCGCCAACATGACGCTGGTCCGCGGCGACACCGGATGGATCCTGATCGACCCCCTCACCTGCGCCGAGAGCTCTGCCGCGGCTCTGGCGTTAGCCAACGAGCACCTCGGTGAGCGGCCGGTCCACGCCGTGATTCACACGCACAGCCACGCCGACCACTTTGCCGGCGTCTGGGGCGTCGTCCAGCCGGAGCAGGTGAGCTCCGGCGAGGTCGTCGTGCTGGCACCCCGCGACTACGTGCGCGAAGCGCTCTCGGAGAACGTCATGGCCGGCAACGTCATGAACCGTCGGGCGACGTTCATGTTCGGCAACCTGCTACCGCCAGGCCCTCAGGGCTTCGTCGGCAACGGCCTCGGCCCCGCACTGTCGATGGGCACGACCGGCTTTGCCGTACCGACCGACACGATCTACGAGACCGGCGAGACTCGCACGATCGACGGCGTCGAGATCGAGTTCCAGTGGACGCCGGGCACGGAAGCGCCGACCGAGATGGTCTTCTTCTTCCCGCAGTTCGCCGCCCTCTGCATGTCGGAGATCGCCTCGCACCACCTGCACAACGTCTACACGCCGCGCGGCGCTCTCACCCGCGACGCCCTGGCCTGGGCCGACCAGCTACAGGAGTCTCTCGATCTCTTCGGCGACCGGCTCGAGGTCCAGTTCGGCTGCCATCACTGGCCGATCTGGGGCCGCGACGCGGCGCGCGACTATCTCGAGAAGCAGCGCGATCTCTACAAGTTCATCCACGACCAGACGCTGCGTCTCGCCAATCACGGCTTCACCAAGGAAGAGATCGCCGAGCAGCTGAGGCTCCCGCAGGAGCTGGCCCGCGAGTTCTACAACCGCGACTACTACGGCACCGTGTCGCACAACTCGAAGGCGGTCTACGTCCGCTACCTGGGCTACTTCGACGGCCACCCTTCGAACCTCGATCCTCACCCGCCGCAGGCAGCGGCAGTTCGCTACGTCCGCTTCATGGGCGGCGCCGATCGCGTGCTCGAGCAGGCGCGGGAGAGCTTCGACGAAGGCGACTACCGCTGGGTAGCCGAAGTGGTGAACCACGTCGTCTTCGCCGAGCCGGAGAACGAAGCCGCCCGAACGCTGCTCGCCGACGCACTCGAACAGCTCGGCTACCAGGCGGAGTCGGGCCCGTGGCGCAACTTTTACCTCACCGGCGCCCAGGAGCTGCGTCACGGCACTCCGGCGGGTGGAACCGTCCAGGTGAGCGAAGGCATCGCCCGCAACATGCCGCTGCAGAATCTCTACGACTCGATGGCCGTGCGACTCAACGCCGAGAAGGCTGCCGGAGTCGAGCTGACCGTGGACCTGGACTACTCCGATCTCGACCGCGTCGACCGTCTGCGGATCGCCAACTCGGTGCTGCACGTGCGGGAGCGGCGCGGATCCGAGGCGGCACCCGTGACGCTCCGTCTCGACAGCGTCGACTTCAAGCGACTCATGCTGAAGCTCACGGACGCGCAGGAACTGATCGCGCGCGGCGCGCTGAAGATTACCGGCGACCCGGCACCGCTACTGCAGCTCGGCGGCTACTTCGACAGCTTTGTGCGCTCCTTTCCGATCCTCTTCCCGCGCGCCGGAGCGGAGAACCTCGCCGACGGAGCGCGAGACTAGCGACCGTCGGCGAGGCGGCTGCCGACGATGCGATCGCCGAGCCGGCTGAACGCTCCGTCTTCCCGGCGGATGCGCCGCAGAGTCCGACGCACCTCGTCCTGACAGACTGATTCGCTGGCGCACTCTTCGCTCTCGAGGAAGGACTCGAGCGGCCCCTCGGCACTCTCCGCGCGCAGTCGCCCCAGGAGCCAGATCGCTCGGCTACGCTCCTCGAGAGGAAGGTCCTCGGCGAGTACGTAGGCGATGAGGGCGTCGATCTGCTCGGCCGGCGTACCCGGCGGCTCGATTTCCTGGCGTTCCAACGCCGCTTGCGTCAACCCACGCTGCTCTACCGCAACGACGGAACGTGCGACGCTCGCGCCGGCCCACAGGAAGATCAGCACGACGAGCGTCACCGCGCTGAGCAGAAAGGCGACTCGGCGCCGGCCTGCAGAGGAGGCCACTAGCGGCCGACGCCGCGGAAGAGCTGAGCGCGCACCGACGAAACGAGGCGGCGCAGCGGGTTGTCGAGCGGCGATCGCGGGTCGCCGTCGCGCGGCAGGAAGGTCGGGTCGCGGCGGCCGCGGTAGGACAGCCGGAACGGCCCGTCACAGGGCAGCCCGAGGGCGTCGCAGTAGCGAGCGAGGGCGCGTGTCGCCGCGGCCGGCGCACTCTCTTCGTCCGCACGCCAGATCATGCGCACGTCCCGCACCAGATTCCTCTTGCGCGTCATGCGCCTCAGGTGGCTGAGCTCCGCAGAGTCGAGATACTCGGAGATCTTCTCGACCGCCTCGCGACCGAGGTAGCCGGACGACGCGCGGAGCGAGAATGACTTCGGTCTTCTCGAGTAGGTACGCACGTCCAGCAGGAAGGCGCCATCGAGGCCGGGAACACGAATCTCCACCGCGCCGCGATTGTCGAGGACCCGAGCGGCCAGCGAAATGTGGCTCTGCAAGCTCTGGCGGTCGGCGGCCGTCGCGCGAGTCGAGCGCATCAGCCACCAGATCGAGAGCGCGACTAGGACTACCGCAGCAAGAGCCGCGGCCACGTACACCGGCAAGCGAAGCCTCGAAGAAGTGAAACCTGCTCGGAGCCTACCAACTCGCCCCGAAGCAAGAAAGATCAGCCGAGGCCAAGGAGCGACGAAACGAAGAGCACTACGGCGGCGATCAGCAAGGCGCCGAAGGCCCAGAAGGCGAACTCCAGCGCCAGCGCGCAGACGCCGAGAAAGACCGCGCTGAAAGGAGCCCGCAACGGCTCACGTCGAGCAAAGCCGAGAATCCCGAGGACCATGGCGACGCCGGCCAGGGCAACCGACACCGCATCGAGTCCTTTGTCGATGTTGAATCCGCTGCGTCGCTCCGCCTCGACCTCTTCACCCTTCCAGGCTGCGACGGCGGCGTCCTTGATCGAACGGGCCGCGTCGGTGACCGCCTCTTCGAGAGAGGGCTCCGGAGCGAGCGGGCCGATCCAGAAGTGAACGAGCGTCAGGATCAGCGCCAGCCCGCCGACGCAGATGCCGGCCAGGCCGAAGGGAGTCGCGGGCTTCGCTGGTTCCGTCATGTCGACTCCACGATCTCGCGCAGGCGCGCGACGCATCGGTCCATCGAAGCGCGAATGAAACCGAGCACGGCCTCGGGCTCGGCCTCGGTGCGCCAGAGCAGCAGGCTACCGTCGCCGGAACTCCGAACCTCGATCGAGGCCAGGTGGTGGGTCAGCGGAGCAGCCGACTCGATCACGGTGTAGCGCAGGTAGCGCTTCTCGGCGTCGCACTCGAGGATGCGCTCGGCCACCTTCCCGGCGCCTCGCATCGTCATGCGCCGTACGTCGTCCTCCATGGCGCAGGTTTCGACGTCGGGAACCCAGTCGGTGCGAGCGACGTCTCCCACGACGTTCCAGAGATCCTCGGCATCGCAAGCGAAGGACTCGCGCAGTTCGATCGGCATGGAGAAAGACTACCAGCCGCCGCCACCACCGCCGCCGCTCGATCTGGCGCTCCCGCCCCCGCCGCCGCCTCCATCGCCCGAGCCACCCCCCGAGACGCCGGCGCCGAGAGGCGGCGGCGTTGGCCCAGCGGGTCGTCGCGCCGGCGCCCAACGCCCCGCCTCCCCCGTCCAGAGCGCGCTGCGCCCATGAGGGCGCCGCGAGAGCCGCGGCAAGAAGAGCGAGATCGAGGGCTCGCAAGACCCCGGCCCGCTTTCGCTCACGGTCGCGTCTCGAGGATCAGAGTCCGCCCGTGACCTCGAGGAGCTGCCCGCTGACGTAGTTCGACTCCGGCAGGCAGAAGAGGAGCACGGCGCCCGCCGCCTCCTCCGGTTTGCCACCGCGACCGAGCGGGACCATCATGCTCATCGCTGCGACGTTCGCCTTGGGCACGCCGACACCGATCTTGCGACCTTCGACTTCGATCTCCTTCTTCTCGTCCGTCGGCTCGGTCAGACGCGTCTCGATGTAGCCGAAGGCGACGGCGTTGACGTTCACCTTGTAACGGCCCCATTCCTTGGCCATCGTCTTGGTCAAGCCGATGATCCCCGCTTTGCCGGCCGAGTAGTTGCTCTGCCCCGCATTGCCGCGCGAGCCCGACGTCGAAGAGATGTTGACGACCTTCCGAAAGACCTCTTCGCCCGCCGCGGCTTCCTCCTTGGAACGCGACCGGATGTGGTCCGAGGCAGCCTTGAGGATCTGCCACGGTGCCTTGAGGTGGACGTCGATCATGGCGTCGAACTGCTCGTCGCTCATGTTCTGGATCACCGCGTCCCAGGTGTAACCAGCATTGTTGATGAGGATGTGAAAGTCGCCGTAGGTCTCGAGAGCCGTTTGCACGAAGCGCTCCGCGAAGCCCTCCTCGGTGACGCTGCCCGCACAGGCGACCGCTTCGCCGCCGGCGGCGCGAATCGCCTCCACCGTCTCCGCGGCGGGCGCCTCGTCGAGGTCGTTGACGACGACGCGCGCTCCTTCTGCCGCGAGCTGCAGAGCGAGGGAACGGCCGATGCCGCGCCCCGCGCCGGTGACGATCGCCACCTTCTGGTCCAGTTTGCCCATGACGACGGACTCCTTCCTCGAAGAAACGGCACGCAGCCATCGGAGGGCCTTCGCGCTCGACTGCATTCTGGGGAGGACCATCCTGCCACGCTCTCCGCTGGCCGCGCGAACGGACCGGGTGCCCGCGAACGCGACTTGCAGTACTCTGCGCGCGAACCAGGGAGATCGCCATGACTCTGCTCGACACCCCGACGCTCCTCGAAACGCTGAGCCGGATTCTTCGCCCTGAAGATCTTCTACAGGGAGACGCCGTACGCGCAAGGAGCGCCGCGTGGGGCTGGACGGGCGCCGACGGCTGCCAGGCACTGGCCGTGGCACGCCCGCGCACGACCGAGGAAGTGGCCGCCATCCTCCGCGCCTGCCACGAGCAGGACCAACCGGTGGTCACGCACGGCGGCGTGACCGGACTGGTCAAGGGCTCCGTCGCGTCCACCAGCGAGCTGGTGCTGTCGCTCGATCGCATGACGGAGATCGAAGAGGTCGACCCACTCGAGCGAGCGATGACCGTGCAGGCCGGGGCGACGCTGGAGAGCGTGCAGGAGGCGGCACGCACCGCAGGCTTCTGCTACGCCGTCGACCTCGGCGCCCGCGGCCAGTGCACGATCGGCGGCAACATCGCCACGAACGCCGGCGGAAACAACGTCATTCGCTGGGGCATGACGCGTCAGCAGGTCCTGGGCCTGGAGGCGGTGCTCGCCGACGGCACGGTGATCTCCGATCTGTCGACGATGCTCAAGAACAACGCCGGCTACGACCTCAAACAGCTCTTCATCGGCACCGAGGGCACACTCGGTGTCGTGACGCGCGCGGTGCTGCGCATGCATACGCTGCCCACCAGCTTCAATACGGCCTTGCTCGCGCTCCCCGACTACGGCTCGATGCACCGGGTTCTGCGAGTCGCACAGCAGCGTCTCGGCGCTGACTTGGCAGCGTTCGAGGTCCTCTGGGACGACTTCTACCGCCTGGTGACGACGCCGCCCGCCCAAGGCCAACCGCCTCTCGATCAGGGCTTCCCGCTGTATGTGCTGGTCGAGGCGCAAGGCACCTCGGCCGATCGGGACGGCGAGATCTTTCGCGACGCCATCCTTCACTGCATGGACGAAGGGCTCGTCGCCGACTCGGTCGTCGCAATGTCTTCGAACGACCGTCAGCGCCTCTGGGATCTGCGCGACGACGTCGAGCAGCTCGCGCGAATCGCGCCGTTTCGCACCTTCGACGTCAGCTTGCCACTGCGCTCGACCGAGGAGTACGTCGAGCGCGTCACTCGAAGGATCCGCTCCCGCTGGCCCGAGGGGCACGTCGTCACCTTCGGCCACCTCGGCGACGGCAACATCCACTTCGCGATCGGCGTCGGCGAAGGCGGACCGAAGATCGTCGAGGCGATCGAGGCCGCCGTCTACGAACCTCTGGCCGACTACGGCGGCTCGGTCTCGGCAGAGCACGGAGTCGGTACGGAGAAGCAGCCCTACCTGCACCTGACGAGAGACGCCGCTCAGATCGAGCTGATGCGCACGCTCAAGGGCGCGCTCGACCCCAAGAACTTGCTGAACCCCGGCCGCGTCCTGCCTCCCCGCCTCGGCCGCGGCTAGGGTCGCGACGAACGTCGTCAGCAACGCCGCGAGGCATACCTGCGCCCATTGTCGCTAGTCTTCGCTGTCGAAGTCCGGCAGCCCCGGGGGAATCTCGGGGAAGTCGAACGTGGGGTTGCCGGTGCAGTCGAGGATCTCGCGCGTCGCCGGCGGCGCACCGCAGCCGTAGAGAAGGTTGCCGCCGCTGTCGTCGGTCAGCATGTCGAGCGAAAGCGTTGCGTCGATCATCAGGTCGGCCTTACCGCCATCGCCGTAGGGGTTGGCGATCACGTTGTCCTTGATGCGCAGGCTCTTCGGTCGCGACCGGGGACCCTCGGCGTTCAGCTCGAGTAGAAGGCCCCAGGCCGGACGCATCAGCTTAGCGGCGATGCGGTTGCCGACGATCTCGAAGTCGGTCTCCCGGTAGTCGACCTTGGGCGACGGAGTCACGGCGACGATCGAGGAGAGCTGGTGGTTCTCGCTCTCGGAAAGCTCGGTGTAGTCGATCACGTTGTGGTTGAACGTCACTTTGCCGACGATGCCGTCGTGCCCGCTGTGCTGGCTGTTGTTGCCCTTGAGGATCGCGAACGAAGTGCTGAAGAAGTTCGGCTCCATGAGATCGGGATCGACGACGCGGATCGTGTTGTGGTTGCGGTAGACGTTGCCCGTGAGTCGCATCCCCGGGCTGTTCCCGGGGTTGCAGATACCGTCTCCAGTGGTCAACGCGGGCACCGAGGAGATGTTGACGAGGAGATTGCCGGAGAAGGTGACGTCGGCGAAGCAGGTGAGCATGATGCCGCCCGTGAAGCCGCCGTTGCGGCCGGTCAGCGGCGCGTCGGTGCCGACGAACTCGAAGCGGCTGTTGATCCACTCGTAGACGGTCATCGGCTCGCTGCCGACGGCCCAGACGCGCATGATCGAACCACCGCCGGTCGCTCCGGGAGAGACGTCGTGCGGCTGCTCGAAGGTGTTGCAGCGATTGCCCAGGTGATCCAGCACGTTCGGGTCTCTGCCGTTGCCGCCGCGGGTGCGCGCCGTGACGCTCCAGTCGGCGAAGCGGAGGTTGTTGCCGCGAGCCCCGCCGCGGTTGATGTAGCCGTAGATGTCCGTCGCGCGAATTCTCTCCGCCGCCTGGTACTCGACGTAGAGGGTGAAGAAGTTCCAGACCATGTTGCCCGTCGAGTGACACTTCTGATCGTTCGTCCGGTCGAGCCAGCCGTCGTGGAAATAGGAGTAGCTGACTTTGTCGGTGTTGTTGCGCTTCTGGCCGTAGAAGCCACCGTCACTCTTGCTCGCGGCGCCCGACTTGCGCGCGTGGAAGTGGGCGACCTCCCAATAGTCGCCGCCGCGGATCGCGTCGGGCTCGAACTGAAAGCCCTCGTGCTCGTCCAGGATGAACTCGTCGTCGGGGTCTACCGGCGGATACACGCCGTCGTCGTCGGTGTCCCAGCCGAGGATCATGGCGGGGTCCTTGGGGTAGTAGAAGTCCGCCAGCTCGTGGCGCTCCGGACGACGCTCCTTGAGCTTGGTCGTCCTCAAGCCGCTGAGCGGCATGGTGAGGCGCTCCTGGAAGACGCCACGCGCACAGACGATGGGCTCGGCCTTGTCGCTCAAGCCGTCGTCGACGCGTTTCTCCGCGTAAGCAATCGACTTGCAGGGTGATCCGGGCGCGCCGCACGTCGACGCGTCGCTGCCCTTCTGGGCGTCGACGAAGATCTGCTCTTCACGCACGCCGTCACCGTCGACGTCCTCGTGGTAGGCATTACCCTGCCATTCACCGCCGACCGAGTCGCAGACGAGATCATCCTCGCCCGCCTCGCCGAAGATCCAGTCGTCGTCCATGTCCAGCCCGTTGGGGAGAATCGGATCTCCCTTGGGATAGAACTCGGTCTCGGCCCGAGCCAACGCGGCGAGACCGAAGGAGACGGCGAACGTCAGAAAGAGAGAAGCCGCAGGGCGCAAGCGAGTCACTTCAGTTCTCCGGATAGCCTTCAGTCTCCATCACTTCGATCATCTGCTTCGAGTGTCGCGTCGTGTGGAGCGGAACGTAGAGCGCCCACTGGTAGGCGCTCAGTGGATCGAAGATGGGGAACGGGTGGGGCGCCGTGTGCGCCTTCCACGGCGCGTCGGACTCACCGACGAGGCTCCGCGCCTCCGCGTAGAGCGCGGCGAAGCGTTCGACCAGCTCCCTGCGGGAGAGCCCACCCGTCGGGCGAATCTCCTGCGGAGCGCTGGCGCCACCGGCACCGCCCGGGTTGCGGTTGGGCATGACGCTCAGAAGGATCTCCGTCTTGCCCTTGGTCTTCGCTTCCCACTCCGGGTTCATTTCACCCGCGAGCGCCTGTTTGGCTGCGGCCAACAGAGCTTCGTTCGAGCGCACGATGTGCTCGGCGCACTCGCCCACGGACCAGCGATCGGGCGACGGCTTCCAGGACCACTGAGCGTCCGACACGCCGGCAAGGAGAGCCAGAAACCCCGACTCACTGTCGCGCAGGAGATCGAGTATCTGCTGGCGCTCCTGCGCATCGATCCGGCCGTCGGAGGTCGCCGAGGCGCTGACGGGAACCGCCGTCCAGACGACCGCGAGAGCCGTCGTCCAGCAGAAGCGAGCAAGAGAAGGAAGGTCACGCATCGTGGGCTCCAAGGGCATCATCTGAGTCCCCAGTCTACCCGCGCGCCTTTCTCAGGGTTTCGCCAGCAGGTCGAGCACCGCGAGCGTCATCGCCTGCGTTCCTGCCTTGATCGAAGGTTCGGGCTCGATGCGAAAGAACGGCGAATGGTGCGACGGCACCGGCGGTCCCCCTGCGGCGGCCGTGTCCAGATCCGCCTGCGACGTGCCGCCGACGGAGAAGTAGGTCCCTGGCACCTTGTGCTCGGTGCGCACGAAGTAGGCGAAATCCTCGGCTCCCATGCCCGACGGCTGAGTCGTGTAGAGCGCTTCCTCCCCCATGCCTCGAGCGATCGCCGCCTTGACGCGCGCCGCGAGCACGGCGTCGTTGACGGTCGTCGGCGTCGACTCGGTCGTGCGGACGACCTTCGGCAGCAGCTGCTCCGGAAGGCCGTTGGCGCGACCGATACCCTCGGCGATGCGCTCGATCGCGCTCAGCAGGATCTCGCGGGTCTCCTCCGAATTGGCGCGCACGGTCAGCTGCAGCTCGGCACGGTCCGAGATGATGTTGTGCTTGAAGCCCGCGTTGAAAGCACCGACGGTCACGACCCCGGGCTCGAGCGGGTTGAGCTCACGACTGACGATGCCCTGAAGCGCGACGACCAGCTGTGAGGCGATGTAGACGGGATCCTTGCCGCGATGCGGTGAGGCACCGTGTGCCCCGATGCCGAAGACCGTGATGTCGACGCTGTCGGAAGACGACGCGAGGAGACCGGGCGGAACTTCGATCTTCCCGGCGGGATCGCCCGCGGAGACGTGAAACGCGAGCGCGTAGTCCGGAACGCCGAAGCGTTCGTAGAGACCGTCCTTGAGCATGGCTCGAGCGCCGCTGATGCGCTCCTCGGCGGGCTGACCGACGAACATCACGGTGCCGCTCCACTGATCCTTCATTGCGGCCAGCCGACGTGCCGTTCCAACCATCGACGTGATGTGCACGTCATGACCGCAAGCGTGCATGACAGGAACGACCCGACCGATGAGGTCTTCCTGGGTTGCCTCGGAGGCGTACTCCAGCTCGGACTGCTCGCGCACGGGTAGGCCGTCCATGTCGGCGCGCACCAGGACGGTCGGTCCAGGACCGTTGCGCAACATCCCGACGATGCCCGTCCGTCCGATTCCTTCGACGACCTCGATGCCGGACTTGCGCAGCTCCTCAGCCAGACGTTTGGCCGTTTCGACCTCTTGAAAGGAGAGCTCTGGATTGCGATGGAAGTGCTCGAAGAGAGCGCGCAGCTCGTTGTCGTAGTCGGCGGCGACGGCTGCTTCCAGACTCTGAGAGTGCAGGGCAGGCGCGAGGAGGAGCATAGTGGCCAGCACCGACACGACGGCCGGCACGACGAAACGGTGATTCATGACGGGTTCTCCGAGAAGCTCTTGCGGATGACGCCAGCGTAGCTGACGGCGCGCACTAACGCACGAGCAAGCTCTCGCATCCCAGCGCAGGATTTGGTACATATACGGCCAATGTCCTTACTGTGGTTCGCAAAGTGGCTCGATACTCATGAGTGGAGCACGGCGCTGCACGAATCCCTCTGGGGATACCCCCTGGTGGAGTCGGTGCACGTCTGGGCACTCGCTCTCTTCGTCGGCTTCGCCGTGGTCCTTGACCTCAGGCTGCTCGGCATCGCCTTCAAGCACGTCCCGGTCTCACAGGTCGCGCGACGGCTCCTCCCGTGGACGATCGCCGGCTTCGTCGTCATGGTGATCAGCGGATTCCTGCTGTTCTACGCGATTCCGGTGCGCACCTACCAGAGCATCTGGTTCCGGTCGAAGGTGATCATGCTGATCCTCGCCGGGATCAACGTGTGGATCTTCCACAGCGGCATCTGGCTGCGCGTCTCCGAGTGGGACATGGACGAACGCCCGCCGAGACAGGCACGCAGAGCCGGCGCCGCATCGCTCATCCTCTGGACGATGATCATCTTCGCGGGGCGCATGATCGCCTACAACTGGTTCGACTGCGACCGGCAGCCGCAACCCGCGTTCATCAACTGGGCCGCCGGCTGCACTGGCGACGACACTCACGGAGGCTAGCGTTGATGAGAGGCCAAGAAGTCGAAGCCCTGCCCGAGGCCGACTCGTACTACTACGAGGCCGACCCGATCTACGACTTTTTCGAGGCGTGTCAGGCCACTTGGGTCGGTTCGACGATTCAGGAGTCGCTCTGGCTCTTCCCGGTGATCGAGTCGTTTCACCTCGTCACCTTCGCCATCCTCGGCGGCTGCGTTCTCTTGGTGGATCTTCGAATCCTCGGCCTGGTGATGAAGAACCAGACTCTCCGCGAGCTCGCCGACAGCGCCCGCCCCTGGCTCACCGGCAGCCTGATCGCCACGATCATCTCCGGCGTCCTGCTCTTCATGTCGGAGGCGGTCAAGTGCTACTACAACGACCCCTTCTGGGCGAAGATGCGCTTCCTCGGCCTCGCCATCCTGTTCACATTCACGGTACGCAACCGAATCATCGGCGACACCGAGCTGCGCGCTGGACCGCTCTTCTCCAAGATCGTCGCCGTCCTGTCGATTCTGCTCTGGAGCGGAGTCGCCTGGGGCGGGCGGTGGATTGGTTTCTGGGGGTGAGTTCTTTGCGTGCTGGCTAGCACGCGAACTCACCCCACTTCAAACTCCGGTCCGCGAGCGGACCTCCGCGCTTCATGCGAGCTCCGCTCGCGTCGCTTGGCCGGAAGTCCTTTGCGTGCTCGTTCGCACGCGGACTCAAACCCTGCGGACTCCGCTCGACGGGCAGATCTCCGCGAAGACGAAGGGAGTCGACGCAATTCGGGTCCTCGGCCTCCCTTCGCCGATCGGCGAACGAGGACCTTCGAATCAGAAGCGCCGTCCTCGTTCGCCTGCGACAGGCTCGCTCCGCTCGCGTCGCTTGGCAGTTGTTTGCGTGCTGACTAGCACGCGAACTCACCCCACATCAAACTCCGGTCCGCGAGCGGACCTCCGCGAAGGCGAAGGGAGTCGACCCAATTCAGGTCCTCGGCCTCCCTTCGCCGATCGGCGAACGAGCGCCTTCGAATCAGAAACGTGGTCCTCGTTCGCCTGCTTCGTGCGAGCTCCGCTCGCGT
>JBCCLJ010000101.1:0-23727 GCA_039026915.1 Acidobacteriota bacterium | reverse complement strand
GAGGTGGACAAGGTGCTCCGGCTGGACGACATCGACGCATCGCTCGAGTCGCCGCCCGCCCCCGTCGTCGTCAACGACACCTTCCCCTCCGACCGTCATCACGGCTGGAAGTTCATTCGCTTTGGCCCCGACGGCAAGCTCTACGTGCCGGTGGGAGCGCCCTGCAACATCTGCGAGCGGGAGGACCCGTACGCCGCGATTCTGCGCATGAACCGGGACGGTTCCGACCTCGAGGTCTTTGCTCGCGGCGTTCGAAATACGGTGGGCTTCGACTGGCACCCGGAGACCGGTGACCTCTGGTTCACCGACAACGGCCGCGATCTGATGGGCAACGACATTCCGCCGGACGAACTGAACCGAGTCACCGAGGCGGGACAGCACTTCGGCTATCCGTACTGTCACGCCGGCACGATCTCCGACCCCGAGTTCGGCGAGAAGCGGCCGTGCAGCGACTTCGTCGCTCCGGCGCTGCCCCTCGGACCGCACGTCGCAGCGATCGGCACGCGCTTCTATCGCGGCAACATGTTTCCGGCGGAGTATCGCTCCAAGGTCTTCTTTGCAGAGCACGGCTCCTGGAATCGCGACGACAAGATCGGCTATCGGGTGATGACGGTCGACATCGACGCGGACGGCAACGCGTCCAACTACGAGCCGTTCGTCGAGGGCTGGCTCCAGGACGGACAGGACTGGGGTCGTCCGGCCGACCTGGAAGTTCTCGCCGACGGCTCGATGCTCATCTCCGACGACAAAGGCGGCATCGTCTATCGCGTCACCTACAAGGGCACGGGTGAGGCGGCTGCCGGCGGGGATCGCTGATGGCGCTCGACGCCCAGCTCATCGAAGCGGCGCGGCAGCGCCTCTCCGCAGCGCGCGAACGGTCGCTCGACCTCGACATGACCCGGGGCAAGCCGTCGGCCCATCAGCTCGACCTGGCGCTGCCGATGCTCGATCTCGTCACCGCATCGGACTTCACCTCAGCTTCGGGGGTCGACTGCCGCAACTACGGCGGCGGCTCGGGACTCGACGAGGCGCGGACTCTGTTCGCGCCGTACTTCGACGTTGCTGCCGAAGAGATCTTCGTCCTCGGCAACTCGAGTCTGCAGCTGATGTACGACGTGCTCCTGCAGGCGGTGCTTCGGGGCGTTCCCGGCGGCAGCGGACCTTGGAGCGGTGGCAAGATCCTCGCTCCGTCGCCGGGCTACGACCGTCACTTTCATCTCGCCGACTTTCTCGGCTTCGAGGTCGTGCCAGTGCCGATGACCGACCACGGGCCCGATATGGAGGCCGTGGCCCGTCTGACGGCGGACGACGAGTCGGTGCGCGCGATCTTCTGCGTGCCGCGCTACAGCAATCCGACCGGATGTGTGTACTCGGAGGAGACGGTGCGCGCTCTCGCCGCGATGAAGACGGCGGCTCCAGACTTCCGGATCGTCTGGGACAACGCCTACTCGGTGCATCACCTCGTCGACGAGCCGGTGCCTCTGGCCAATCTGCTGCGCGAGTGCGAATCGGCTGGCCATGCCGACCGCGCTCTGATGTTCGGCTCGACGTCGAAGATCAGTTTCGCCGGAGCCGGCGTTTCGCTTTTTTCTGCCTCGGAAGCCAACCGTGGGTGGTTTGCTGCCCATTTGACGAGTCAGACGATCGGTCCCGACAAGCTGAACCAGCTTCGGCACGTGCGCTTCTTTGGTGACTGGGAGGGCGTCGAGTCGCACATGCGCAAGCATGCCGATCTGCTGCGTCCGAAGTTCGCCGCCGTGGGCGAGGTCCTCGACGAGCGTCTGCGAGACACGGGCGTTGCGGAGTGGACAAAGCCCGAGGGTGGCTACTTCATCTCGGTCGACGGAGCGCCCGGCACGGCTTCGAAGGTGGCGGCGATGGCGCGCGAGATCGGCGTCAAGCTGACGCCCGCCGGAGCGACGTTCCCTTACGGCGAGGATCCCGAGGATCGCAACTTGCGTGTGGCACCGTCCTTTCCGAGCGTCGACTCGCTGGTGCAGGCGACCGAGGTGCTCTCCGACTGTCTGTTGGTCGCGGCCGCCGAAGCCTGATCCCTCGAGGCGTGCGCCCTTGCCGAGGCGCGGGCCCGGCCGGGCTCAGGCGCTGGCGGGCTGCGGCTCGCGGCGCTTGCGCCCCGCGCCCGACGTCACGGTGACGAGGATCAAGCCCGCCCAGATCAGCCCGAAAGAGAGCATCTCCACGCGTCCGAAGGACTCGCCGTAGACCGCGATCGCGAGCAGAAACTGGCAGGTTGGTGCCAGATACTGAAAGAACCCCAGCGTGCTCAGCGGCAGCAAACGTGCGGCGTTGGTGAACCAGAGGAGCGGCAGCGCCGTCTGCACTCCGCCGAGGACCAGCAGCAGGACGGTGATCGCCGGCCCGTGCGGGTCTGTGTTCTCCGAGGGCGTTGCGCCGAAGACGAGGAAGAGAAGGGCTGGAATGAGCATCAGCTGGGTTTCGACCGTCGTGCCGAGAAGGCCGTCGGCCTTCGCGACCTTACGCATCAGTCCGTAGACGGCGAAGGTGAACGCAAGCAGCAGGGAGAGCCAGGGAACGCCGGCGCCTTGCATCTGAATCGCGATGGCACAGGCCGCCAGAAGGACTGCGATCCACTGGGCGAGCCGGAGGCGTTCCTTGAGGAAGAGCATCCCGAAGACGATGTTGACGAGGGGATTGATGAAGTAGCCGAGCGACGCCTGAAGGATGTTCCCGGAAGCGACCGCGAAGATGTAGGTGAACCAGTTCACGGCCAGCAGCGCCGCGCTCAGGGCGAGGAAACCGAGCTGCCTGGGATCGCGCAGAAGAGAGAGTTCCCGAAGGCGTCGCCGCGAAGCCAGCAGGATCACGAGCAGCAGACAGGCCCAGATGATCCGATGAGCGAGGACGCTCAGCGGCGCGACGTGCAGCAGCTGCTTCCAGAGCAGGGGGCCGAGACCCCAGCTGAGATAGGCGAGGAGGGCGTAGACGACGCCACGGCTGCGGTCGGTCAAGTGCAGATCACCGGGAGGGGAGTCTGAGGCTCAGTGGACCGTCTGGCCCCGTCGCCGGGCCTCGTCGAGCGCGGCAGCGACTGCCCGGCGCGCCGGCTCGTCGACACTGAGCTCGAGAAACGACTCGAAGTCGGGAATGGCGCGCGTCGCATCGCCGGCCTCGAACAGGTAGCGCCCGCGCTGCAATCTGGCGTCCGGGTCGGCGGGGATGAGCAGCACGATCGAGTCGAGGCAGAAGAGAACGCGCTCCGGCTCGCGCTCTCGGATCGAGACGCCGAGCATGTTGTTGAGCATGCGCACGAGGATTTGGCGCGAAGTGACGGGCGCCAGAAAACGTTCTTCGAAGCGAGAGCGCTTCTTGCCCACGCCCTGGCGAAAGAGTGCGACGCAGTCCGAACGGTCGAGCAGTCGTCCGCGATCGAACGGATCGAGATAGGCCTGTCCCGCCTCGACCTGCACGAGGAAGTGGCCGGGAAACCCGACGCCGTCGAGCTCCAGGCCGAGCCGTCGTCCGACCTCGAGCACGACGACAGCCAGCGTGATCGGAATGCCGAGCTTGCGCTGCAGCACCTCGTGCAGATAGCTGTTGCGGATGTCGTAGTAGTCGAGACGGTTACCGCGAAATCCCTCGTCGACGTAGAGCAACTGAGTCAGCCGCTCGAGAGCGTCGCCCGCGGTCGGCGCGGCGTCGGCGAGGCGGTCGAGACGGTCCAGCCACGGTTGCACCGTGAGCTCCGGCTGATCGAAGCGGCCGAGGAGAAGCGCTCCATAGGCGAGTTCGAGCGCCTCGTCTGGCTGCTCTGCAAAGGCGCTGAACTCGGCGAGAAGCGAAGCGGATCCCACTCAGGGAGCCCCGATGTAGCCGAGGGCCTCGAGCTTCTCGCGATCTTCGTCAGAGAGCACGCCGGAGCGTGACTCGAACTTCTCGAGCCCCCGGTACCAGTTCGCCAACTGCCGGGCGAGCGGCGGTCGCGCTTCGACCGGTGACTCCTGCAGCGGGCGGTTCTCGCTCGGATCTCCGGCGATGTCGTAGAAGCGCGCCTGGCGCTTCTCGAAGGAGAAGATGACCTTGGTGCCGGAGGTCTCCAGCGCGATCTCGAGCGGGTTCTTGAAGGTCGAGCGACTCTTGACGCGGATTGCCGTGTGCCGGTCCCCGAAGGAGTAGCGGTGACGCGCTTCGTCGAAGTCGCCGGTCCAAGCGCCCTTCAGGCTACGGCCCGTGAACGACTCGGGTGCCTCGAGACTCAGCAACTCGAGAAGCGTCGGAGCGACATCGACCAGCGAGGCCGGTGAGGCGAGGCGCTGACCGCGGGGCACTCCGTCGCCCCAGAAGAAGAGCGGCACTCGCAGGTTGGCCCAGTGGGTGTTCTTGCCGTGTCCCCAATAGCCGTGCTCTCCGAGGCTCTCGCCGTGGTCGCTGAGGAAGACGTTGAGGCGCCCGTTGGAGGACAGATGCGGTTCCAGATCCTCGAGGAACTTGGCGATCCAGTGATCTGTGAAGCCCACTTCCGACGCATACCGC
Source organism: Acidobacteriota bacterium (assembly GCA_039026915.1). Lineage (GTDB taxonomy): Bacteria > Acidobacteriota > Thermoanaerobaculia > Multivoradales > Multivoraceae > JBCCLJ01. The sequence goes on along the minus strand of JBCCLJ010000101.1, from coordinate 19,215 downwards.
CAGCGCTTCTGCCAGCCCTCGGTGCGTTCTGATTCGGGAGGCTTCGGCGGAGCGAACTCTTCGTGCAGGACGTAAGGGTTGTGCGGCTCGCTGAAGTGGACCCAGAGGAAGACCGGCTGATCGGGCTCGGTGGCGCGCTGCTCGGCGATCCAGGCGAGCGACGCCTTGACGATCGCCTCGGCAGAGCGTTCGGCCCCGGTGACTCCGTAGCGTTTACGGTCGAAGGTCTCGTCGAAGACGTCGAAGCCGCGATGCACTGCCGCCAGGTTGGTGCGAAGCGTCCAGTTGGAAATGAAGGCCGCCGTCGCGTACCCCTCGGCCGAGAGCAGCTCGGCCAGCACCGGTACGTCTTCGCGCATGCGCACGCCGTTGCGACGAGCGCCGTGTGTGGGTGGATAGAGCGATGAGAAGACCGTGGCGAAGGCGGGCCCCGTCTTGCCGATGACCGTCTGCGCATCCTCGAAGAGCACGCCCTGAGCGGCGAGGGCGTCGAGAGTCGGTGAGATCGGGTGCGGGTAGCCATAGGAGCTCAGAGCGTCCGCGCGCAGCGTGTCGACGCTGATCAACAGAAGGCTCGGCTTCTCGGCTGCAGCGGGTCCGGCGAGGGTCGCGAGCATCAGGAGCGTCGACAGTCGCCTCAGCACGTCTGCGCCCCCATTTCCGCCGCCTCTTCGAGTGTGTCGATGTCACGCGCGATCGAAAGGGCCTGGAGGATCGGCATGCGGATGCGCCTCTCGGGGTGCTCTTTTCGATGGGCCCGGCGGCTGAAGACCTTGCGCATCGCCTCTTCGAGCTCGACCCGCGTCATCTTGTTGTTGCGGAGCTTGAGGGCGGCACCGCCGCCGGTCCGCAGCGTGTCCCAGGTGAAGGTCGGCAGCCGAAAGCTCAGTAGGTGCAGGGCGTCTTGCCAGAGAACCCGGAAGAAGAGCTGGCGGATGAGAAACGACCGGCGATAGAGGATAGGACGGTTGCGCGACTGGTAGCCGAGGTCGAGCAAGCGATAGAGGAACTGCAGCCGCATCGCCTCGGGATCGAAGATCGCCATGTGCCCCGGTAGCACCGGCACGGTTCGCTCGCCCTCCTCGCCGTCGCGGATCTGGTAGCGGGGCTTCCACGACGATTCGCCGAGCTCGCGAGCGTCCTGCGGCGCTTCGATCATCGGAAACCAGAGGTCGCTGGGTGCGTGCTCGCGGTAGTCGTCGAGGAGCGTCTTGAGGTCGTCTTCCGTCGGCAGAATGTCGCAGGTGGCCATCGCCAGCTCGCCTTCCGGATGTCGCTTGCGCGCCTCGTCGATTCCTACCTGGATGTTGCGGCCGAAACCCTCGTCGGTATCGAAGACCTCGGAGTCCACCTGGGTCTTCGCGTAGGCGACTGCGGGCCCGGCGATGTAGATCGGGTGGAACGATCCCGCGGCCTTGAAGCGATCGACGACGACCTCGATCAGGCGACGACCGTCGATGTGGATGTCGACCGCCTTGCAGCCCGAGAGAGCGTGCTTGCCGCGGCCCTCGGGAGGGAGGTCGCTGGGCTTGCGGTCGCTGCCGCCCAAGATGATCAGCGGCAGGGTCGGATTGTCGGTGGGCATGTCGTCTTCAAAATCGTCGCGGTCGTAACGGCGGTGCCGATACGAGCGAAGTCGGTCTTCTGGGAAGTCGGACCTCTGGGAAGTCGATCCTCTGGGGAAGCGGTATTGTACGATGTGTTCGTCGCCGGTGCGTCGGGAGCGCTCGGCCTCTTCTTTTTCTTCGATTTCTTTCTCTTTCAGTGATTGTCTCCTCTGATTCTCCAGATCCCGCTGTCGCGCTCGAGTCGGTGACGCGCCGCCGTCGATGAGCTACGAACTCCTTCAGGACGACCGGGCTCTCGAAGACCGGGCCAGCGTTTGGCGCGAGTCCGAGTGCCTCGGGATCGACACCGAGTTCATCCGCACGCGGACCTTCTTCCCGCGCCTCGGCCTGATTCAGATCGCCGATGCCGAGGGCTGCGTGCTCCTCGACGCGGTGGCGATCGAGAACTGGCAGCCCTTCGTCGACGTCCTCGAATCTCCGGAGATCGGCAAGATCCTGCATTCGCCGAGCGAGGACTTCGAGGTTTTTCAGGGCGAGTTCGGCGTGCTACCGCTGCCGCTCTTCGAGACTCAGGTCGCCGCGACGCTCGTCGGGATGGGCAGCGGCGTCGGCTATCAGCGTCTGGTCCAGGAGCTCTTTGGGGATGAGCTGCCCAAGGGCGAGCAGCGGTCCAACTGGCTCAAGCGCCCGCTCACCGAGTCTCAGTGTCGGTACGCGGCCCAGGACGTCGAGTATCTGGTCGAGGCGCAGGAGGTGCTGGCCGAACGTCTCGAGCAGAAGGGGCGCGCGGAATGGGCGATGGAAGAGTTCGATCGCCTGGTGTCCGCCTCTCTCGAGCGGCTCGATCCACAGCGCGTCTTCGAGCGCATGAAGAAGGGCGGCCTGCGCAGCCGGCGAGACCTGACACTGCTGAGGCGGCTCTGCGAATGGCGAGAGCAGAGAGCCCGCAAGCGTGACATCCCTCGTGGCTTCGTGCTCAAAGACGACGCCCTGATCGAGATCGCTCGACGCAAGCCCGAGAGCATCGCCGAGCTGAAGCGCATCGACGGTGTGCAGCCGCGGTCCGCGGCGAAGTTCGGCGATGACGTGCTCGACGTGATCGACGACGTCGAAGAGCTGGAAGCCGAGGAGCTCGATCCGGAGCGCAGCGTCGGCCCGCCGGTCAGCCGCAAGAGCTCGGCCGTCGAACGGCTCCGTCAGGAGCTGCAAGAGGTCGCCGAAGAGACCGAGCTCCCTCCGGAGTTCCTGGCGCCGCGCCGCGTACTGGAGCAGCTGGTACGCAGCGTCAAGACGGGGCGGCCAGAGCTACCCGCTGAGCTGGACGGCTGGCGCCGGGACGTTCTCGGCGACCGGCTCTTCGAGATCGCGACGAGCTGACGAGCCTCTCAGACGCGTGACGGCGGCGGGGAGACGACCTCCAGGAGTGCCACTGCGGGCTCTTCGTCACAGAAGATCGTGGCAAGTCGGCCGTAGACGGGTTGCGTCGTTTCGAGCGCCGCTTCGATCTCGTCGTTCGGTTGGAGCTCCAGCAGCGCGTGGGTGCTGATGCGTCGCAGAAGGCCGTGGGCGATGAGGATCCGCCCGAGCGGTGTTCCCTGCTCGAGGATCTCGTCGCGCACGGCATCACTGCAGTGCCTGAAGTTGAACTGCATGATTCCGTACTGGACGACCTTGCCGGTGGTGCCGTGGCGCAGCAGGATCTTGCGGGCGTACAGATGGTCGGCACGCCTCGTGTCGAGCACCTCGAGGGTCACCTTGGTGTCGTGGAAGTTCTCGAGCGTCACCGTCATGTGATTCTCGTGGGCGAGCAGGCGCTGTTCCGGCTGCGGAACGCCGCCCGGGTCGATCAGTCGCGCACCGGGAGCCGGCTCGTCGAACAGCTGGTAGAGCTCGTCGAGGCTCGTCGGTCGAATGCTCGGTGCTCGCATAGCGCGAAGCTTCGCATACAGTCCCGAGTCGAACAACGGTGTCGAGAGTCAGGGTGCCCAGCTACAAGCAGAAACCGGAAGACTTCCTCGTCGAGGAGATTGCCCTCTACGATCCCGACGGCGAGGGCGGCCACTGTCTGGTCTACGTCGAGAAGACGGGTCTGACGACCCAGCAGCTGGTCGAGGAGTTGGCCGCTCGCTCGGGCTGCGTCGCGCGCGACGTCGGCTACGCCGGACGCAAGGACCGGTGGGCCGTGACGCGCCAGTGGCTCTCGCTTCCAGGCGTCGAGCCGGAGGAGGCGCTGTCGTGGCAGGGCGAGTCCTGGTCTGTCCTCGACGCTGCGCCGCACCGCCAGAAGCTGCGCCTCGGGCATTTGCGCGCCAACCGCTTTCGGTTGCAGGTACGGGACGTGGGCGAGTCGGCGTTGCAGATCGGCGAGAGGCTGGAGCGTGCGGCGGCGATCGGCTTTCCCAATCGCTTCGGCGCGCAGCGATTTGGACGGCAGGGAGGCAACGCCGAGAAGGCTCGGCAGCTGTTGGCCGGCCGTCTCAACCTGCGGCAGCGGCGCAAGGCTCGCTTTCTGATCTCCTCGCTGCAGTCCGAGGCGTTCAACCGCGTGCTGGAGTGTCGCCGCGAGCTCGTGCCGCCGATCCCCGGGGAGATGCCGTGGCAGCGGCTGGTCGAGGGAGACGTAGCCCAGATCGTACGCAGCGGGGGCTGCTTCAAGGTCAAGGATCCTGGAGCCGACCAGAGTCGACTGCGCGAGGGGGAGATTGCGGTGACCGGTCCCATCCCAGGCAGCAAGGCTCTCCGTCCCGGCGGCAGTGTAGGTGCTCTGGAGCGGCGCATCTGTGAAGAGGTGGGATGCCTGCCGCTGCTCGACGGTGAGGTGCCACGGCTGCGCATCGACGGTGCCCGCCGGGCTCTGGCGGTTCGGCCGATGGAGGCAGGGTGTGTCGTGCAAGGCGACGTCGTCGAACTGGCCTTCAACCTGCCACCTGGGAGCTACGCCACGGTTCTCCTCGAGGAGCTGTTCGGTGAGGAGCTGATCGATGCGTCGCGTCGTTTCAAGGGCGACCCGGAGCAGAGCTGACGCATGCACCCGGTGCTCGTCCTCTCAGTGCCGCACGTCCGGGTTTCCCTCCTCGCGAAGGACGTCGAACTCGAGCCGTTCGATGTGCCAGCGTCCGTCCTCTCGCTGAAATCTGCCGATCAGATCCGCATAGATCGTCCGTCGATCGCGACCTGCGACCAGCTCGATGCGCAGATGGGCGAGGCCGAGCGCCGTCGCGCCGTCTCCCGTGAAGCGCGGAGCGCCGAGATGGTGCTCGAGAGCGTCGAAGGCGTAGAGATGGGCTTCCCATTGAACGCCGATCTCCGCCGGCGAGCGCGGTGCCGGGGTGCCGGCTCCGGGGTCCCACGGGCGCAAGTCGACGACCGCAGGGTCGGTGAGCGCCGCCGCCGCTGCCTCTCCGTCGGCTGCATCGAGAGCGAAGAAGGTGCGCTCGAGAAGGTCCCTCAACTGCCGCTCCTCTTCGTGCTCCTGCTGTCGGACGTCGCTCACGGCGGCGATCTTGCCACGGAGCGCTCGACGTGAACGGCAAGGAGCCGCTGGTACTCGACGGCGGCACGGGATCGGAGCTCGCTCGGCGGGGCGTGCGCTCTCCGGTGGCGTGGAGCGCACGGGCTGCTGAGGAGGCTCCGCAGCTCCTGTCGTCCATCCACCGAGCGTGGCTGCGCGCCGGAGCTGACGTGCTGACGACGAACACGTTCTCTGCCGCTCGGTTCGTGCTCGAGGCCGCGGGCTGCCGGGATCCGCTGGCCGTGCAGAAGACGAGCGTCGAAATCGCCGTGCAGGCGGCTGCGAGCTTCGACCGACCCGTGCTTCTCGCCGGCAGTCTGTCCAATTTCCCGCCGTGTTTCTCGACGGCCGCGTACCCTTCGGCTGAGCGAGAGGTCGAGTCGTATCGGGAGCTCGCACAGGTCCTGGCCGAGAAGGTCGACGTACTGATCCTCGAGATGATCGAAGACGTCCGGCACGCCGAGCGGCTTTACGCGGCAGCGGCGGAGACGGGACTACCGCTTTGGGTCGGTGTCAGCTTGCGCTCGTCGAGAGGGCGCCTGCATCCGTACGACTTTCCCGCCGAGGCTCTGACACCCGTACTCGAAACGGTGGCCAGCTGGCGACCGGATCTGTTGGCGCTGATGCACACGCCGGTGGTCGATGTGAAGTCGGGACTGCGCGCTCTACCGAAGCCCGAGGGGTGTGCCCTCGGCGTCTACCCGGAGGTCGAGGACGAGTCACCGGAAGCCCTCGTCCGCGCCGTCGTCGAGTGGTCCCTCGATGACGAGATCGCTCTCGTTGGTGGTTGCTGCGGTTCGAAGGAAGAGCACGTTAGGGCTCTGCGTCGCTGGGTCGACTCTCGGGAGGGCGGCGATTTCTGAATTGAGTGCTCAATAATCGATTAGTTAGTCAATATCTTGACATCAAGATAAATGAGTTCTAGGTTTGGGGACATGCAAAACCAAAGAACCCGCAGGGCTCATGGCCCCAGTCGACTCACCTCTTGCCGCTCTCGCAACCCTCGAGCAGAAGCCCCTAAGGCCGACGCCTCCGCCGAGTCTCGCCTCCCTGCGCGGAGCCTCGACCGGCTCTTCGCCTCTCTCGGGACCGCAGCCCTAGCGGTTGCGGGCTGTACGGCCACCGACCCGACCGGGAGCCCGGTCGCGGAGGCTCTCCTGGCTCCGCCGCTGGCCGGACGGGCACTCGAGTTGACGGAGAAGTCCGTCACTCTCCAGGACGGTTCCGAGCTGCGCTACGAGCGCGGAGTACTGCAGGTGCCGGTGCGCCGCGGCGTCGCGGACAGTGCGAGCCTGCCGCTCGAGTTCTATCGCTTCTTCGGGCCCGAGGAAGGGGCGGGACCGCCGATTCTTCGCATCATGGGGGGGCCGGGCTGGACCGGCGCCGGCGAGCGGGTCGAGAACCCCGGCTGGGCGGAGTTCTACGTGCTGCCCTTCACCGCTGCGGCGGACCTTGTGGTCCTCGGTCAGAGAGGCTTCGGCGCGTCGGGGGCCCTGGAGTGCGACCGTCCCGAGCCGCTGACGCTGGAGGAAGCGCTCTCCTCGAGGAGGCGTCAGGAGCTTCATGTGGCGGCCCTCGAAGCGTGCCGGCAGGCTCAGGAAGACGACGGAGTGGAGATCGAAGGCTTCTCGGTCCTGGAGATGGCTGCGGACACGGTCGAAGTCGGCGCAGCACTCGGCTACGAGAAGTTCCAGCTCCTCGCGAGCAGCTTCGGCAGCCACGTCAGCATGGCCGTTCTGCGTCTCTACCCGAATCGTGTGGCACAGGCGACCTTCAACGCTCTCGAAGGCCCCGATCACACGTTCGACATGCCCTCGGGCAAGTGGGCTGCACTCGAGAGAATCAGTGCCAGCGCCCGGTCCGCCGAGGGCGCGACGGGCCCGAGTCCGCTGCAGAGCTTTCGTCGGCTCGTGGAACGATCCCGATCCGAACCGGTCAAGGTCGAGCTCTTGCTCGAGGGCGAGGACTGGGAGGACCTGCTCGCGGGGGAGAGCCGGCGCGAAGTCACGCTCGAGCTCGGTCCCGACGACCTGACCTCCTTGCCGTTTCTCGGCTCGACCACCTTTTCGTTTCGCTGGCCGCGCTGGTACGCAGCGCTCGAGGACGTCGCCAACGGCTCTCTCGAGGAGGAGGCCGAGGAACTTCTCTGGCGCTGGACACACCCCCGTTCCGAAGCGCCGGCAGCGCTTCAGCTCGACTGTGGCTCAGGGCTGACGGCCGAGCGGCGTCAGCGCATCGCCGACGATCCCGCGAGTCGCTGGCTGCGGGCCGACGACAAGCTCGAGGACTGCATCTCGTGGGGGAGCCCCGATCTCGGCGATACCTTCCGCAGCGGCTTCGAAACGGCGGTTCCCGTCGTGCTCATCCACGGCGATCACGACAGCGCGACGCCGATCGACAACGCTCTGGAGCTGCTGCCGTCGTTTTCCGACCATCACTTCGTCTGGGTGGCCGGTGGCTCTCACGGTGCGCTCGTCGAAGCCTTCGACGTGCCGGAGTTCGTGACGGCTCTCCAGACGTGGCTTCGGAGCGGAGACCGCTCGGAGCTCCCGGAGCTCCTGCAGGTGCCTCTACCGTTCTGAGATCGTCGGTCGAAGCTTGTCGCCGATCCGCGTTCTCCTGCGAACGCGGGTAGCTCGCTGTCCCGGGACCCGGCAGTCGATGCGCCGGTGACGGGTTCTTCGGAGCTCGTCGAGGGTGACCTCCACCCTCTTCCTCACGAGTCGGGCCCCCGCCGAGCAGGTTGGGCGTGATCGTGCACACGAACCACGTGCTGACGGCGACCGTCCGCTGCTGCGACGCGTTCTCCTTTAGTATGGGTTCAACCTGTTCATCCTGCGGCCGCTTCCGCGGACCGCCCAAAGACTCGAGGCTCCGCATGAGGTTCGCAACGTATCGCTCTCTCTCGCTCCTTTTGGCGCTGGTCGCCTTCCTGGCCGTCGGTGTCGCGCCGCTCGTGGGTCAAATGGAGCCGCCGTACTCCGCTCCCGAGCGGAGCGAGGGCGAAGGCCCGTGGAAGCGACTGATCCTGCGCGGTGCGACGATCATCGACGGCTCCGGCGCGCCGCCGTTCGGGCCGGCCGACATCGTCATCGAGAACGACCGCATCGCCGAGGTGCGCACGGTCGGCTACCCCAAGGCCGAAATCAGGGAGCGCGACCGTCCGGCACTCAACGGCGGGCACGAGATCGACGTCAGCGGCATGTACATCCTGCCGGGCTTCGTCGATCAGCACGGCCACCAGCACGTCGAGTCCTCGGGGCAGGGCACCTCGGCGGAGTACGTTCACAAACTGTGGATGGCGCACGGCATCACCACCATCGCCGACGTCGGCAGCCATGACGTCAGGTGGTTGATGACCCATCGCGATCGCAGCGACCGCAACGAGATCACCGCACCGCGCATGCTGCCGTACGTGATCTTCGGTAGCGGCGCGCGGAGGCCGCTCACGACCCCAGAGAGGGCGAGAGAGTGGGTCCGCTGGGTGAAAGAGCAGGGCTCGCACGGCATCAAGTTCTTTGGCGCACCGCCGGAGATCGCGCGCGCTATGTTCGACGAGGCGAAGAAGCAGGGCCTGCGCACGACCGCGCATCACGCCCAGCTCAATGTCACGGGTATGAACGTGCTCGACACGGCCCGTGCCGGTCTGACCTCGATGCAGCACTGGTACGGGCTCCCGGAGGCTCTCTTCGAGAGTCGTCGCATTCAGGACTATCCGGCCGACTACAACTACCAGAACGAGGCGCACCGATTCGGTGAGGCGGGCAGACTGTGGAGACAGGCGGCGAAGCCGGGAACCGACCACTGGAACGCGGTGATGGAGGAACTGCTCGAGCTGGACTTCACGATCGTGCCCACGTGGATCGCCTACCTCGCCAGTCGCGACCTGATGCGTCAGCAGCGCAATGACTGGCACGCCACCTACACGCTGCCGTCGCTCTGGGACTTCTACCGACCCTCTCGCCGAGCGCATGGCTCCTACTGGTTCTACTGGACCTCTCAGGACGAGGTCGACTGGCGCGAGAACTACCGCCTGTGGATGGAGTTCGTCAACGAGTACAAGAACCGCGGTGGTCGGGTCGGTCTCGGCAGCGACTCCGGCTACATCTACAACCTCTACGGCTTCGGTTTCATCCAGGAGATGGAGCTCTTTCTCGAGGCGGGCTTCCACCCGCTGGAGATCTTCTGGTCCGCAACGCTCCGCGGCGCTGAAGCCTTGGGCGTCGAGGATCAGGTTGGATCGATCCAGGTCGGCAAGAAGGCCGATCTCGTCGTCGTGCCCGAGAACCCTCTGGAGAACCTCAAGGTGCTCTACGGTACCGGCGCGCTGAAGCTGAACGACGAAACCGGTGAGGTGGAGCGCGTGGGCGGCATCCGCTACACGATCAAGGACGGCATCGTCTATGACGTCAGCGAGCTCCTTGCCGACGTGCGCGCCATGGTCGACGAAGCGAAGCGCGAGCGCGGCCTGCCGCCGTCGCCGATGCCGATGTTCATCGATACGAACTACGCGCCCGCTCCCATCGTGCCCCCGCCGACGACCGACTCCGCGACGGACGACCGGCCCTAGCGGCGCCTTGCCAAGGCACGCTGTGTCGAGCCGCTCGCTCGCCCCGCGGCGAGGCGAGCGGCCTGCGCTTCGGTGTAGTGTTTCGGCAAGGAGGGACGGCTGAGCGTCGGCCCCGACCTCCACTGGACCGGGGATCGCTCCTGGCGAGGAAGACTGAACATGTCGGTCGAGTTCGAAGTATTCGAAGGTTTCGTTCACAGCCGTGGTGTCGGTGTGCTGACGACGAGCTGCCTGGAGTCTCATCGCGAGGCGCTCGTCGCCGCTCTGGGATCCCAGCCTGAACGCGAGATCCTCGATCTGACGGGCGTCGAGCAGGTCGATCTGACCGGTGGAGCGGTGCGTGCCGAAGTGAGCCTGGACCGCGCGCACCTGGAGGTGTTCGAGCAGCTGGAGGACCCGAGGCTGGCGATCGTGGCCGATCGCGAAGTGCTCTACGGACTTGCACGGATGTACCAGATCCTGCACGAGGGCAGTCGCCTGACGATCGAGATCTTCCGGTCGAGCGAGGAAGCCGTGGAGTGGATCGGCTCGGAGGTCGCTGCTCAGTGAACGGAGAGGCTGTGAAGTGGATTCCGGTGGCCTGGAACCTGGTGCGCTGGGATCTGGCGGATCGGGATCTGCCGATGCGGAGTGTCGTCTCACACCGTGGGTTTTCGTAACAGGGAGCAGACTCGCCACAAGGGGGCAGGGCTTTGACGGGAAACGAGATCGACTGGCGCGGAGAAGGCTCTCGACGGGTGCCGACCGTTCGAGATTCGAACGAGCCCGAGGTACGGCGCGCCAACGCCGGATTGCGTGGAGTCGAGCCCGAAGAGGTTCAGCACGTTCTCGGCAGCAGCTCGTGGTCCGCTGAGAGCCTGCTGCACAACCGCGACAACGGCGTGACGCGTGGTGTCTGGCGTGTCAGCGTCGATCGCGACGAGCCGAGGCACCGGGACGGCTGGCCCCTACCGGAGCGGGCGGTCGTCAAGATCGTCTCCTCGGCACCCTCTGGAAACCCCGGTTCGTGGCGTCCCAGCGAAAAGCCGAACCACTGGTGCTACTGGCGTCGCGAGCCTGAAATCTACCAGTCCGACGTGCCGCTGCTTGGCGACGAGGTGGGACTGACGCTGCCGAATCTTCTCGACGTCTTCGAGCGGGAGAACGAAGGTGCCGCCGAGATCTCGCTGTGGCTGGAGGACGTCGAGGGGCTGCCGGGGGAGGACTTCAGCCTGGCACAGCATGAGGAGGCCGCGGAAGCTCTCGGTCGCTTCCAGGCTCTGGCGTCCCGCCGCGAGAACGGCAGCCATCGTCCCTGGGCCAGCCGCGGGTTTCTGCGCGACTACAGCGGCTTTCGGGTCTGTCCGGCGAGCACTCTCGACAACGACGCGCTCTGGTCGACGGAGCTCGTCGCTGAGACACTCGGCGAGGACGTTCGCCGTGCGGCGCGCCTGCTGCTCGCCGAGCGCGACTCGTTGCTCAGCGTCGTCGAAGGACTACCGACAACCTTGTGCCACCTCGACTTCTGGCCCAAGAATCTGATGCGCAGAGAGTCCGGTGAATCGGTGGTCGCGCTCGACTGGGCCTTTGCCGGCTACGGTGCTTTCGGCGAAGACCTCGGCAACTACGTTCCGGACTGCGTCATGGACCACTTCGTCGCCGCCGACGACCTGCAGGCTCTCGAAGAGGCGACGTGGCGCGGCTACCTGCGGGGTCTTCAGGAGTGCGGTTGGAACGGCGACGAGCAGATCGTGCGGCTGGGCGTCTATGCGTCGGCGGTCAAGTACTCGTGGCTGCTGCCGACGATGCTGGGTCAGCTCGAGCGGGGCGAATCGAAGAAGTACGGCGGTGGACCCGCCGACGATCTCGTCCTGCAGTTGACCGAGCGCGGCAAGGCGATCGTGCATCTGGCGGGCTGGGTGGAGAAGGCCAGGAAGCTCGCCTTCCCCTGAGCCGAGCCCGCTCCGCAGTGGGGCTTCAGTCCGAAGGCGAACCCTCCAGGTTTTCGAAGGCATCGTTCTGCAGGCCGTAGTCTCGCCAGGCGGCGTAGTCGAAGTGCCACCACTCCGCCTCGTAGACGGTGAAGCCTTCCGCCTTCATCGCAGCGCGGAGCTGTTCGCGATGCCAGCGTTCCAGACTCGTTCCCCCGGGGTAGTCCGGATAGGAGCGGTCGGAGAACTCGTCGTACCCGCCGGTCATGGCCAGTGGCTGGCCGGTCGCCAGATCGACCAGCGTCAGGTCGACGGCGCAGCCGCGATTGTGGCGCGAGCCGTTCGCCGGGTTGGCGACAAAGACACGCTGGGACTCGGGGGTCGCGTCCCAGAACATCTTGGTGACGCGCCACGGGCGATAACCGTCGTAGACGAGAAGCCCCCAACCGCGGTCGGCGAGACTCTGCTGCACGCGCGCCAGCGCCTCCGCGGCCGGGCGCTGGAGGAAGGCCCGCGGCTGCAGGTAGAACTCGGCGCCCATGAAGTTGTTCGTCGTGGCGTAGCGCACGTCGAGGCGCACATCGGGAATCAGCTCGCGGAGCTCGACGAGATCGCTCGGCAGGAATTCGCCGGCTTCGGCCGGTGGCGACGCGGCGGCTGCGACCTGCCGAAGCTCGCCGATCGGCCTCTGCGGCTCGATGCGGAAAGTCTCGCCGTCGAGGCTACCGATCTGGCGCCTCGGGAAACGCACCGCACCGAGCACCGCGGCCTGGACCGCTCCCTGGGCGTCGCGCTCGAAGCGCAGCGTTTCGTGGTGATAGAGCCAGCCGCGGCGCTCGGGGAAAGCGTAGACGTCCGCGGCGATCTCCGTCAGCGGGCTCTGCTCGAACCACTCGACGACCGCCTCGAGCCGGCCGTCGCGCTCGAGGATGACGAGTACGTTGTGGTCCCAGCCGTACTCGCCGATGACATCGCGAAACCGTTCGGGTGCGGCCGCCGGCTCCTCGTCACTGCGTTGCAAGGTTCGTTCGTCGACGACGATCGACGCCGCCGGATCGCCTTCGGCGGCCACCAGCACCGAGCCGTCGCCGGTGAGTCCGGTGAGGACGAGTTCCTCCCCGCGCCGGCGGACCTCGGCAGGGAAGGGCGCTCCGAAGAGCCAGAGCCGGTCGCCGCGCCGTTTGATTTCGAGCGCTCTTTCGCCGTCGCTGTAGCGTCCGACGAGACGGTCGCGCTCGGCCTCGTCCAGCAGCTGCTCGGGCTCTGGCGCCTCGGCTCGCTCGTCGAGAGCCAGGCGGAGCGCCAGGTCGGCGAGTCGAGTCGCCGCGGCGTTGCCGAAGTCCTTCGTCGCGACGACGGTCACGCCGAGGCCGCTCTTCGGCAGCACGGCGAGCTGGGTGGCAAAGCCGTAGATCGCTCCACCGTGTCCGATCCGGCGCTCGCCTTCAAAGGTGTCGACCCGGAATCCCAGTCCGAAACCTTCCGTCGCACCCTCCGGCGCGAACTGCGGTGTCAGCATCTCGGCCAGGCTCTCGTCGCTGACGATGCCCTCGGGCCGCAGCAGGGCGCGCATGAAGAGGCCGAGATCCTCGAGCGACGTGTAAAGGCTCCCGGCGGGGGCCATACCGAGGGGAAAGTCGGGTGCGGCGAACGTTCGGCCGAACATCGTCCACATGGCGGCTTCGGGCACGAGAGCGTCGTCGAGAGGTGTGGAGAAGCTGCTCGAGCTCATCTCGAGCGGTGCCAGGACGAGCTCCGTGACGGCTTGCTCGAACGGCTGGCCGGAGATCGCCTCGAGCACCCGGCCCACGACCGCGATGCCTGCGTTGGAGTACTTGGTGAGCGTGCCCGGCTCGGCAACGAGTGCCGTCTCAGCGAGCGCATCGACGGTCTGCTGCAGGCTCGGCCCGGTGTCGTCGAAGTAGTGACCGACCGGCGGCTCGCGCAGGAGCCCGGAGCGGTGTGCCATGAGCTGACGCAGAGTCATGGGTGTCTCCCAGTTGCTCTCCGGGAGGAAGTCCGGCAGGTACTTCGTCACCGATGCGTCGAGGTCGAGCTGGTTGGACTCGACGAGCTTCATGACGGCAAGGTCGGTGAAGAGCTTGGAGACCGAGCCCACGCGAAAGAGGGCACCCTCCTTGGGCGCCTGGTCTCCGCCGAGATCGGAGGAACCGCGCTGCATCGACCAGAGGGTGCTCTCGCGATCCGTCACGAGGACGGCGATCTGCGGGATCTCTTCGAGCTCGAGGGCTCGGTCCATAGCGGCCTGCAGCGGTGCAAAGCGCTCGTCCATGGGGTCGGTCGACGGCGTACCGCAGGCGGTGCTCAGCAGCGCGACGGTCAGCGCCAGCAGGAGCGACAGGCGGGTGGACTCGGTCATTCTCGATCTCCTCGGTTGCTCGCCTGGAGGGTAACTCACGTCGCCAGCTGTAGGATGTCCGTCTCCAGCCAGAACTGCCGTGCGGGGAACGAGAGTGTCCGACGAGGGAAAGAAGGGCCAGAGCCCGAAGACGCCAGACAGCGTGTCGCTTCGCACAGACATCGTCTCGCTGCCGGACACGTCCGTGCTGGGCATCGAGGCCGAGGTCCTGCGCATCACGTTCGAGCGTCCGGGACGTCAGCCGACGGTGCTGCGCACCCGCGACGAGGTGCTTCTGGGCTCTCACCCTGACTGCGACCTCGTTTTCGAAGAACGGGGCGTGAGCAAGCGGCACGCTCGACTCGTCCGCAGCGAAGGCAGCTGGTGGATCGAGGATCTCGGGAGCACGAACGGCACGACCTTGAACTCCGAGAAGGTCGAGCGTGCGCCGCTGCCCGAGAATGCAGTCGTTCGACTGGTCCCACACGGCACGCCAATCACCTGCTCGGCGGCGAAGGTCGACGAGCCCACGGGATTGGTCGCCGACCTCGCTGACCAGGTCCCGGAGTCGGTGACCGGCATCATTCGCACTCTCTTCGATCCCTCGGAGGAGCAGCAGGATGTGTCTCCGGCTTCGCGCGAGGACCTCACCGTGCGCCGGATTCGAGAGGCGGCGGGTGAGGCCCGCTCGCGCTGGGTGAGGAAGTACCGGCTCGGCCTGATCGCGGCGGCATCGGTGATCCTGGTTGGGCTCGTCGCGGTCATTCTGCAGCAGCAGAGGCTCGGGCGTCTCTCGGATCTGGCGGTCTCGATCTTCTACGACATGAAGCAGCTCGAGATCCGGCTGGCCCAGCAGGGGGGCGCCGATGCGGAGGTCGCGGCCGAGCTCAGCGCGATGGAAGAGCGCTACGACCAGATGCTCGAGGAGCTGGGCGTGATCGACTCCGACATGCCGGACGAAGACCGTTTGATCCTCCGCATGGCCCGCGTCTTCGGTGAGTGCGAGCTGACGATGCCGGCGGGCTTCGTCGACCGAACGAAGCGACACATCGAGCGGTGGAAGGGCTCTCAGAGGCTGAACCAGGCTCTCGTCCGGCTGGACGAGCTGGGGGGTGCCGACGTCGTCGCCGAGAAGATGCTGGAGCATCACATGGCACCACAGTTTCTCTACCTCGGTCTGCAGGAGAGCGATTACCGACCGGACGCTGTCGGTCCCAAAACCCGATACGGCATCGCCAAGGGCGTCTGGCAGTTCATTCCGGCGACCGCACACGCTCTGGGGCTCGAGACCGGGCCCCTGGTGGAGATGCGAACTTTCGATCCGCGCGACGAACGCTTCGATTTTCCCAAGGCGACCGAGGCGGCGGCGCGCTACATTCGCGACCTCTACCTGACGGAGGCGCAGAGCTCGGGTCTGCTGGTGGCCGCTTCGTACAACTGGGGACAGGGCAATCTCCGGCGGCTACTGCGCACGATGCCTGAGAACCCGCGCGACCGGAACTTCTGGAAGCTCCTCGAGGTGCACGAGATCCCGGAAGAGACGGAGACATACGTCTTCAACATCTTCTCGGCGGCGGTCATTGGCGAGAACCCGGAGCTCTTCGGTTTCGAGTTCTCCCGGCCGCTCGGAGAAGGGGAAACGGCCGACTGACCGGGGTGCATCGGATTCCCTCAGGCTCTCGTAGAATCTACCGATATGAGCCTAGGTACTGTCGACCAAGCCGCCCCTCGCCCTGCCGCCCCGTCCCTCTCACAGCTGGCGCACGTTCCCGGTTCCAAGGGTCTGCCGATCGTTGGCCACACCGCGTGGTTTCTGCGCGATGCTGTCGGCATGGTGGGGGAGCTGAGCCGGCGTCACGGCCCCAACTTCGTCATGCGTATGTTCGGCAACCCGGTCGTCGTGCTCGGGTCTCCAGTCGCGGTCCGCGAGGCTCTGTTGGACAAGGAGAAGAGCTTCTCGTCCTACTGGGGTTGGGAGCACGCGATCGGCGAACTCTTCCGCGACGGGCTCATGCTGCGCGATTTCGCAGACCACCGAGCGCACCGGCGCATCATGCAGACCGCCTTCCGCGCGGACCCTCTGCGCCGCTATCTGGATCGCATGAATCCGCTGATCGAAGAAGGGATCGGGGCGTGGAGCGAGCAGCTACACTTTTATCCCTCGATCAAGAAGTTGATGCTGGACGTTGCTGCCGACGTCTTCCTGGGGATTCCGCTCGACGAAAAGGCTGCGGCGCTCAACCGCGCCTTCGTCGACGCCAACCAGGCATCGATCGCGGTCGTCAAGAAGGAGGTACCGGGACTCTCGTACAAACGCGGCATGGACGGCCGGCGTCTCCTCGAGTCGTTCTTCTTCGAGCAGCTGCCCATCAAGCGCGAGAGCGACGGAGATGACATGTTCTCCGAGTTCTGCCGGGCGACCGACGAAGACGGCGCGCGCTACTCGGACCGTGAGGTGGTCGACCACATGATCTTTCTGCTGATGGCGGCTCACGACACGACGACGAGCGCTCTGAGCTCGATCGTCTCCTACCTGGCGCGCATGCCCGAGCTGCAGGAGCGTCTGCGCGCCGAGGTGGTGGGCAAGTCCTCGGACCAGATGACCTACGAAGAGCGCGACGGGCTCGACCTGTGCGACTGGACTCTCAAGGAAGCGCTCCGCATGCATCCTCCCGTGCCGTTCATCGGACGCCGCGCCGTGCGCGACGCCGTGGTCGGTGGCGTCGACATCCCCGCCTTCACGCCGATCAGCATCTGTTCGCTGGTCACCCACCAGCTCGAGGAGCTGTGGACGTCGCCGCGGAGCTTCGACCCGGATCGCTTCTCGCCCGACCGAGCCGAGGACAAGCAGCACAGCCACGCGTACTTTCCCTTCGGTGGCGGCGCGCACATGTGCATCGGTCTGCACTTCGCCGGTCTGCAGGTGAAGGCCTTCCTCGTTCAGTTCCTGAAGAAGTACCGCGTCTCCGTACCCCAGGACTACGAACCGGTGATGATTCCGATTCCGATCCCGAAGCCGAAAGACGGACTACCGGTTCACCTCGAGCGGATCGACTGACTCCGGGGAGGCGATCCGGGCTAGGCGGCAGGCGCTTGGCGGACCGCCTCCCGAGCCGCATGGCGCACTCGCGCGTCGCTGTGCGCGCGAGCTGCCTGACGCAGCTTCTGCTGCGACGCGCAGTCACGGCAGGTCAGGCGGCCGAGCGCGTCGGCGGCGACGCAGGCGACCTGCTGGTTCTCGTAGAAGAGGGCTCTTTCGAGCGGCTCGATCGCCTCGGAG
Source organism: Acidobacteriota bacterium (assembly GCA_039026915.1). Lineage (GTDB taxonomy): Bacteria > Acidobacteriota > Thermoanaerobaculia > Multivoradales > Multivoraceae > JBCCLJ01. The sequence continues at coordinate 2,017 of JBCCLJ010000101.1, read as the reverse complement.
CCCACTCCCTCGAGGGCAGTCACGGCCCAGGGGTTCCAGCTGCCGTCGGACTTGGCGACGGCGTTGAGGACGAACGGCACGATCTCGAGTCCGGCCGACGCCAGCGCGCGAGCTGCTGCACGACGTTCTCCAGGCGTTCCGGTCGCCAGGATCGGCAGGTGGTCGGTCGCCGCACGCTCGGCGCGCCACCTGGACGCCTGGGCGATGACCGCTTCGAGGTCTTCGTGTCGGCTGCGCTCGAGCGCGGCTGGAGCAGGGGCGCCGGCGAGTCGAGCGCGGAGGAGTGTTCCTCTCGGCCCGAGAGTCACCGCGAGCGTCTGCCCCGGAGTGGTGCTGAGTCCGGTCGGCAGGTCGATCCTCAGGAAGGGGCCGCTGCGCCGGGCACTCGCGGCGACCTGTGGCTCGAGGAGACTCGGGGTCCAGACACGCACCCGGGATTTCTCGTGCAGCTCGAGAAAGATCGGCACGCTGGAGTCCGTCGTCGACACCTCCCAGACGCCGTGGGGCTGGGAAAGGAAGGAAAGCAGCGCCAGACCGAAGGTGGCAATCGGAGCGGCAAGGATTGTCGATTTCATGGGTCCGCGTCTCCCCAGCGGCTTGATCGGGGCCCGGTGCAGCCACCTCACCCCTGACGATCGTTGAGCTGTTTGCAGCAAGCGGGACTCGTCGACGGCGTCACGACCGTCGAGTCCTCGGCGAGCACAGGTTTCTTGAAAGCAAGCGCCTTGCCAAGCGGGTTCCGGTCCCGCGAAAGCAGTCGCTTCAAGGGAGATCGCGCTGTGGGGAGCTCACAGCGGACAAAAGGATCGGAGCAGTGCCGGCGCCCCTGACCGGCGCCTGTTGCGGCTCCTGAGTCGACGGCGTCAGAAAACCGCGCTGCGGCAGCTGATCGTCTCGAAGCTGCCTTTCTCCGTGCGCAGGTCGATGATCACGTCTTGTGAGCGGGTCAAACTCGCCCAGACCTGCGCGTCTGCCTGGGGGCAGGCCAGCCCGCCGACCAGGTCGTTCTTCTCTCCGCCGCTCATCATGAGGATCTCGCCCGCGCGTTCCGGGTTGACCTCGACACGATGCACGATGCGGCGTGCGCTCTCAGGATCGCGGCCGATGTGGCGCAGGTTCCAGCCAGGAGTGATTTGCCCGAGTCGCTGAGCCGCCGCGTGCTCGTTGATGACGTCGATCGGGATGTGGGTCCGCTCCTCGCAGGCGGTCAGGAAGCAAGAGGCGGCGAAGAGAACGGTGGCGAGGCGAGAAGCGGCGGTCGAGCGGATCATCGTTGGAGCCTTTCGGGCAGGCGGGGCGCGCAGAGCGCGAGTGCGGAGAGAGGGCAGATTCTACGGGGAGAAACCGGGCGCGGGAAGATGGCATCGCTGGGCTACACTGAGCGTCGCTCAGCGCGTTCTTGAAGAGCTCGGAAATCTCAACGACGACGGGTGGCCCGGCATTCCGGCCCCTCGCGCCTGACCGCCCACGACGCGTCGCCCTTCACCTTGCCTCCATCCTCTCAACCTTCCGACGAAGCAGCGGAGCGCGCGCCGGTTCTCAGCTCCGAGGACGCCGCAAGGCTGTCGCAGTGGGTGGAAGCGGTCCGCGGCGCGCTCGTCGGTCAGGAGCTCGCCAAGGGCGCCTTGATCCTCGCCGTGATCTCGCGTCAGCACGCCTATCTCGAGGGCCCGCCGGGCTGCGGCAAGTCGCTTCTGGCGGAGCAGCTCGCTCGCCTTTCCGGAGCGCGCTGCCACACCCTCGCCTTTCACCGCGACGTTCGGGAGACCGACATGTTGGGCGATCTGATCCTGCGGCGACAGCGCGAGGGCCGTCGCGAACGGCTCCGCGTCGACGTTGCCCCGGGGCCTTTGCTCGACGCCGAGGTCGCGCTGCTCGAAGATCTTCCGCGCGCCCCCGGCGAGGCTCTCGGACCGCTCCTGCGCATCCTGGCTGATCGGGAGGCGCTGGGGCGTCCCTTGCCGCTCGAGTCGGCCATCGGCACCGGTCCTGCGGAGATCGAGGGCGAGGAGCTCGG
>JBCCLJ010000100.1:0-24092 GCA_039026915.1 Acidobacteriota bacterium | reverse complement strand
TTTCAGCTCACCGCCGGGTTGGACTACTTCCTGGACGACTCCGCGCAGGTGCTGGATCGCAGCGGTCGCGAGTGGGTTCCCGAGACCACCTTCGAGACCCTCTCTCCGTTCGTGCAGCTGGGCTACGATGTCGGTGAGAGGCTGTCGCTCTCGCTCGGTGGCCGCCTGGAGGACGCCACCCTCGAGGTCGATGACTACACGACGATCGCTGCGGCTAACTCGACGTTCGTCAGCGGTGGATCGCCGGAATTCGACGAGTTCCTCATCAACGCCGGCGTCGTCTTCCGGGCCGCCGACGAGGTGACCCTCTACGCCGCCGTCAGTGAGGGCTTCACCATGCCCGACGTCGGTCGCGTGCTCCGAGGCGTGAACGTGCCGGGGCAGGACGTCGACACGCTCTTCGATCTCGAGCCGGTGATCGCCGAGAACTTCGACCTTGGGGCAGAGTTCTTCCTCGGGCGCTTCCAGGCGCGCATCGCCTACTTCGAGTCCGAGGCCGATAACGGCGCCCGTCTCCTGAGCAACGACCAGGGCATCTTCGAGGTGCAGAGACAACGCACCGAGATCGACGGCTTCGAGATCAGCGCCGACTACTACTTCTCGGAGAAGCTCCAGATCGCAGCCAACTACGCGGACACGAACGGCGAGTTCGACTCCGATGCGGATGGCCGTGTCGACACCGATCTCGACGGACTCAACATCGGTCCAAATCGTCTGAATCTCATCTTCGAGAGCCGTCTGACGGACGACTTCAGCGGTCGGCTGCAGGTCTCGACCTTCGAGGACCGTGACTTCCGCGGACTCGCTGCGGCGGTCGGGCGCGACTTCGACGGCTTCACGCTGGTCGATCTCGCGCTGCGCTATCAGCTGCCCGTCGGAGCCTTGCGCCTCGGCGTCGAGAACCTCCTCAACGAGGACTACTTCACGTACTTCGCACAGATCGAGCCCTTCGCGCGCGCCGACACCTTCTTCAAAGGGAACGGTCGTACGGTCTCCGTCGCTTGGCGCGTCGACCTGTAGAGCTTCGCTCGAGGGTCGGCGCCGGAGTCGCAGCGGTCAGGGGAGCCGAGAGGGCGAGCCCGTGCGTTTTGCATCGGCGTTCCTCTCGGCTTTCCGGCGTCCTCCCGCGGAGGGCGGAGTAAGCTCTCGCTCGACATGTCGGATCGCGAGAGCCACTACCAGCGCATCTATCGGGTCGTTCGCCGCATCCCGGAGGGGCGCGTTGCGACGTACGGGCAGGTCGCCAAGCTGGCCGGCCTCGACGGGCACGCTCGTCAAGTGGGCTATGCGCTGCACGCGGCACCTGAAGACCTCGACATCCCCTGGCACCGCGTGATCAATGCCAAGGGCGAGATCAGCCTCCGCTCGGAGCCTGGAAGCGAGCCGCTTCAGCGCTTTCTCCTCGAGGACGAGGGCGTCGAGTTCCGTGGGCAGAAGGTCGATCTCCGGCGTTTCCTCTGGAAGGTGAGGCAGCGTTGAGGTCTTTTCTCTTGCTCGTTGGCCTCCTCGCACTCTGCGGCTGCGCTGCCGAGCCTGCGACCGATCGCGCGCCGTCGAACGGAACGAAGATGGACCCAACGCTCGGGAGCGATCCCGAGACGGTCGAGATCCCCTCAGGCTCGTTCGAGCGCGGTCCGGGCCGGCACCACGTCACGGTCTCAGCCTTCACTCTCGACCGGACGGAAGTGACGGTCGGCGCCTTCCGGGAGTTCGTCGAGGCGACGGGCTTCGTCACCGAGGCTGAGCGATGGGGATGGTCTCTGGTCTTCCAGCCCGAGCGCACGAGCGATCCGGAGAGCGAGCAGAGAGTTCCCGGCACCCCGTGGTGGCTTCGAGTCGACGGCGCTCAGTGGCGAACACCTCACGCGGACGGCCAATCGGCACCGGAGGATCATCCGGTCGTGCATGTCAGTTGGAACGACGCGCGCAGCTTCTGCGAGTGGCGCGGCGCGCGCTTGCCGACCGAAGCTGAGTGGGAGTTCGCTTCACTTGGCGCCGGCGCGGCTCTCTATCCGTGGGGCGAGGATCTCCGGCCCGAAGGGGAGTGGCGCGGCAATACCTGGCAGGGGCGCTTCCCAGAGGCCGATCATCAGGACGGTCACCCCGGTCTCGCCCCGGTTGCCTCTTTCCCGGCCAATGCCTACGGCGTCCACGACCTGGGCGGCAACGTCTGGGAGTGGGTCGACGACTGGTACGACCCGAGCTACTTCGAGAGAGCCCCCGAACGAGATCCTCCGGGGCCCGACTCCGGCACCGAGAAGGTCCTTCGGGGAGGCTCCTGGATCTGCTCGGAGTCGTACTGCCAGGGCTATCGTCGAGATCGTCGCAACGCCTCGCCTCGAGACAGCGGTCTCGACAACACCGGCTTTCGCTGCGCGAGAGACGCCGGTCACTGACGAGCGCTGGCGGATGGAGCCGGAAGGGGCCGTTGAGGCCGTCCGGAAAGTCGCCCTTTTTCGGCTGCCTCGTTGAAACCACGGGAGTGCCCTTTGGCGAACACCTTATTGAGACATCCTTCGGGTGTCCTGCAGCGAGGACGTCCCAGACCCGCCGGCCAGCGCTTTCGAATATAATTCCTTCTGGCCCCAGCGGTGACGCCGGCTCCCTCGCCGCGAGCTTCGAAACTTCCCTCGCCCTCTGACGTCGGCGCGCGCCGCAGACGAGCCGCTTTCGGGACCGAGACTTCCATCGGAGATTCCGCCCCATGACTGACCACCCGGCACCTGTACCTGTTCCTGAAGCAACAGGCATCGCATCGATCGGCCTCCACTTTCCGCCGCTGGCGATGAAGGTCGAGGAGCTTGCCGAGCTTCGAGGTGAAGATCCCCAGAAGTATCTGGTGGGGTTGGGCTGTAGCGAGATCGCTCTGTGCCCGCCCGAGATCAGCGTCATCGACCTCGGCGTCGAAGCGGCCCGCCGCGCTCTCGACCGCTGGGACGGTCGTCCGGAGGACATCGGCCTGATCGTCGTCGGCACGGAGTCTGCGGTCGACATGAGCCGCCCGCTCAGCGCCTTCATCGCCGAGCGTCTCGGCCTGCGCGGAGCCATTCGCTCCTACGAGGTCAAGCACGCCTGCTACGGCGGCACGCTGGCCCTGCGCCAGGCGCTCGAGTGGCGCATGTCGGGAGCGGCTCAGGGCAAGGCGGCCCTGGTCATCGCCGCCGACGTCGCGCTCTACGAAGAGGGTGACGCCGGTGAGGCGACGCAGGGTGCCGGCGCGGTCGCCTTCGTCGTCGACAAGCCCGAAGTCGCGACGATCGAAACGGCGTCCTATGCCTGGAGCGAGCCCGAGTTCGACTTCTTCCGTCCCGTCGGCGACTCCTACCCGACGGTCGACGGACCGCTGAGCCAGGACTGCTACCGTCGCGCCGCGGAGCACTGCTTCAAGGCACTCGTCGGCAAGGAAGATCCTGAGAAGGCGCTCGCCAACTTTCGCGCTCTCTGCTTCCACGTGCCGTTTCCCAAGATGGTCAAGAAGGCCGTCTCGCGCGTCGGCGAGGCGTTCGGCTGGACGGCTGAGCGAGTCAACGAGGTCTTCCGCGAGAAAGTGGAGCCGACGATGCTCTGGAACCGGCTGAGCGGTAATTCCTACACCGCGAGCCTCTGGATCTCCGTTGCTCACGCTCTGCAGGGACTGCGAGTCGGCGATCGCATCGCGGCTTTCTCCTACGGGTCCGGATTCGGCTCGGAGCTGATGTCACTCGTCGCGGGCCCGCGCGCTGCCGAGGCTGCCTGGGCCGAGGACGTCCGCAAGGACCTCGAAGCCCGCGCGAGCGTTCGCGCTTCCGAGTACGTCGAGCTGCGGACCGGCACCAAGACGGTCTGAGTGTCGAGCGTTCGGGGCCGTCCGGGCCTCGTGACGGGCTGAAGTTGCCGGGGGCTTCCCGCGCGGCTCGCGATCTGTATGATCGAAGCTGACCGCGAGAAGAACCCCGTGACGACACTCGACTACTCCAGGCTCATCGAAAGCTCTCTGCGCGGCGCCGTGCGCGACGTGCTTCGCGACGTCGAAGAGAACGGTCTCCCGGGTGAGCACCATTTTCTGCTGACTTTTCGGACGGGCTATCCCGGGGTTCACCTTCCGCAGCAGCTGCTCGCGCAGTACCCGGACGAGATGACGATCGTTTTGCAACACCAGTACCGGGACCTGCTTGTCGAGGACGAGCAGTTCTCGGTCACTTTGCGGTTCTCGGGCGTCGAGCACGGTATTGCCGTGCCCTTCGGTTCGCTCACCCGTTTCTACGATCCGTCGGTGAACTTCGCTCTCCACTTCCGCCATTTCGGAGAGGTCCTCATCGACGATCCCGAGGAAGACGCTGCCGACGCGCAGGAGTCGCTCAACGAGCCGGCGGAGCCGGTCTCGGAAGAGCCCGGCAAGGTGCTCAGCTTCGAGAAGGTGCGCAAGGACTGAGCCTCGCGTGCTGCCTTACCGATGTAGCTCGGGGGCCGTGCGCAGCAGATAGATCGCCTGACGCGGCTCCTCGCCGCCGAAGACGAGCTGCACTGCGACGTTTGTGCCGTCCGGACTCACGGAGAAGTCTCCGATCGTCACCCGCCCGTGATCGTCGAAGAACGTCGTCACCTGCCGCTTGTCGGTACCGTCCAGGTTCATCAACCAGATCTCGGTGCCGGGAAGGAGCAGCTGCTGGTTGGACGCTTCCCGTTCGAGCAGCGGGTCGATGGGGCGTTCCGCCGTGAAGAGGATCTGCCGTCCGTTGGCCGTGAAGTGCGCGATGCTCTCGCGACTCCGACTGGTGTGGGTCAGACGCGTCAGGTCCTCGGTTTCGAGGTCGAGCAGATAGACGTCGGTGCCGCGCTCGGACTGTGAGTTGAGGTTGCCGGAAAGCAGCACGCTGCGCTCGTCCGGGCTGAACCCATGGGCGATCATCACGCCTTTGCCCGGAACGTACTTGCGACTCTTCTTGAGAGCGGCAATGCCGCGTCTCGTCTTGAGAGTTGCGTTCTGCAGGCGCCATTCGCCGAAGCCCCGCCCTCGCGAGGTGGCGCGCTCCGTCCAGATGAGCCGATCACCTTCGTAGGAGAAGTGGGGATCGAGCACCGCAGAGCCAGCTTCGGCGGCGCGCGTCAGGCGGTAGAAGTCCTTGGCGTCGGTGCGCATGATCCAGAGGTCCGAGTGCACGCCGCGGTTGGGGGTCGTCATCTCGAGCGCATCGATGCGCAGGCGCCGCGGACTCGTCTGCGACTGAAAGACGACGTGGTCCCCGGAGGGCTGCCAGGCGGGGTTGAAGTTGCTGGACTTCCTCAGGTCGTACACCTTGCAGGAGATGCAGCGTTCTCCGAAGGTCTCCAGGTCGAGCACGAAGATGTCGTGTCGCCCGTCGGCGTCGGGCTTGTCGAACGCGAGCAGTTCGCCGCGGGGGCCGAAGTCGACACGGCCGCCGCCCTCGACGAGAAGCCGCGAGCTCTCGATCAGCTGGGGCTCACGATCCTGCGCGCTCGAGATCGTCGCACCGGCGACGACGAGTGCAACGGCGCATGGGAGAATACGTTTCATCGGACCAAGTAACGAATTGGCTCGTGTCCTCTATTCCTGGCGCTCGGAAGATCGACGGGCCGTTTGATCTCGTGGGTCTCTGATCGTCTCAGATCTGCCCTATGCTTGCGCGGATGCGTTTCGCCCCCGCCCTCCTGTTGACGGCTCTCATCGTCGGCACGGCCCCCTTTCTGGGCAAGCTGCAGAAGGTCGCTCGTGATCGAGTCGACAGCGACCGGCTCGTGCTGTTCCTCACCGCCTTTTTCGTTGTTTCGGGAATTGGCATCTCGGCGACGCTGCTCGTGCGCTGGCTGCGCGAGCGCGGCGATCAGGAGGCGCCTCGGCGTCCCGGAGCGTGGCTTTGGGTCGTCGCTGGGGCCGTCCTGGTCGGCGCGCAGATTCTGCTCAGCGAACGCGGCTCGGCTTCGGCGGCTGCCTACGAGCGGCTCCACTTCATCCTCTATGGGCTGCTGGCCATTCTCCTGTATCGAGCGTTCACCGAGACTTGCTCGCAGCGCTGGTCCGCGCTGGGCGCCGCGGCCGGCGTGTTGACGGCCAGCTTGCTCGACGAGGGCGTGCAGTGGCTCGTTCCGCTGCGCACGGGAGAGTTCTTCGACCTCGGTCTCAACCTCTACGGCGGTGTTGCCGGGCTGTTGGCAGCCCAGGCGCTCCCGGCCCGCCCTGCGGAGGGCAGGACCGATGCGCGCCCGGTCGTCGTGCTCGTGGCGATCGCGCTCCTCGGTCTCCTCCTCTTCGTTGATCGGGCACATCTGGGTCACCGCATCGAGGACCCGGAGATCGGCACGTTTCACTCCTTTCATACGGCGGTGGAGCTCGCGTCCGCGAACGAGGATCGGCGCCGGCGCTGGGCCGACGACATGCCGCAACTGCCTCTGCGCACTGCGCTCGCTGTGGAGGACTACTTCCTCACCGAGGCGGGCTGGCACGTGCTCCTGCGGAACCGCGCTCGCGCCGACGGCGACCCGGAGATCGTGTGGCACGAGACTCGGATTCTCGAGCGCTTCTACCCGGCGACGCTGGAGATTCCAGACGGTGACTGGTTTCGCTACCGCCTGCCCGAAGTGGAACGGGCTGAACTCGAGCGCGTCACACCACGGGAGGGCTACTGGAGCCCCGCCGACAACGGACGTATCTGGCTCTGGCCGCGCTGGGTCTTGCTCGTCGCGGTGGTCGTCGTTGCACTGCTGGTCGGCGCCCTGTGGCGTGCGGCTCAGTCGCAGCCGAGTCGCGTCTCTTCGATCAGCTGATCGAGCACCGGCACGAAGTCCTCGCCGTTCTTGCGCCAGGTCTCCAGCTGTCGGTCAGCGCTCGTACCGCGCTTGAGAATCGTGTGTGCGTACTCGACCTCCTTACGCACGCCGACGAGGTCGACGACGTCGTCGAGCCAGTCGAGCATCTCGAGGACGAGAAAGCGCAGCGGAACCTCTTCGCGCTTGCCGAAGTCGACGAGCTGTCCGTCGATGCCGTGGCGTACGGCGCGCCACTTGTTCTCAGCGTTGAGGTCGCGGCGGTAGCGGCGCCAGGAAATGTTGTCGCGTCGCAGCAGAATCAGTTTGGCGACGACCGCAACGAACAGGGATGCGACGCAGAGCGCCTCGTCGATCGTCGTGCAGATGTCGCTGACGCGGAACTCGAGCGTCGGGAACTTTGGATGAGGGCGGATGTCCCACCAGATCTTGGTGGGCTCGTCGATGCAGTTCGTGGAGACGAGAGTGTCGATGAAGCGCTGGTACTCGGGCCAAGAGTTGAAGGTAGGCGGAAGACCCGACCGCGGCATCGTCGAGAAGACCACGGATCGATACGACTTGATGCCGGTGTCGCGCCCGTGCCAGAAGGGAGAGCTCGTCGACAGCGCCAGGATGTGAGGCATGAAGTACCCGGCCTGGTTCATGACGTCGATCATCAGTTCTTTGTCTTCGATGCCGACGTGCACGTGCATGCCGAAGATCAGCAGACGACGCCCGACTTCCGCGAGGTTGTCCTGCAGCTTGGTGTAGCGCTCGCCGGCGGTCACCTGCTGTCCCTTCCACTCGGAGAAGGGGTGGGTGCTGGCGGCTGCCACCTTGAGACCGTGATTGTCGGCGACCTGACAGATCGTGCTGCGCAGCCGCACCAGTTCCTGACGCGCTTCGCTCATGTTGCGGCAGATGCGGCTCCCCACCTCGATCTGCGACTGCATGAGCTCCGGTTTGATCTGGTCTTCCAGAATCAAGCGTCCCTGGTCGAGGAACTCCTGAACGTACGAGGTCAGGCCGCGGGTCTCGGGGTCGAGGATCTGGTACTCCTCCTCGATGCCGATGGTCAACTCGGGTAGCTTCATGCGATGCCTCTGGCAGGGCCGTGCTGGCCGTTCTACTGAACGAAACGTTGGTTTCGACGAACCTTCTCGTCTGTCTCTGGGGAGGCGGAATCCTAGCAGCCGCTGGACTGACGCCTCTTGTTGATAGACGCAGTCGAGAGGCTCGACTCGCGTGAAGGCGACTCGAGTGCTCCGCGGCCTTTAGTCCGCAAGCCTCGCGGCGACGCCGTCCAGAATGCAGTGGAGGCCGTCGTCGAAGTCGCCGTCCCAGGAAGAGCTGTTCCAGTACTCGGCGACGGTCCTCAACAGGGGCGAGTCGATGGAGCTTCGGTCGAGTACCTCGAGAAGAGACGGGGCGGTGCGGCGCGCCGCCTCGGCAGCCTCTTCACGAACCACGCTCGAGATCGCCAGCCCCGACACCAGCGAGTAGGCGCGCGCGGCCCAGAGCACGTCGAAGCCGAACTCGTCGACGAGTCGCCCGATGACGGCCTGCACGATCCGCAGAGCGCCTGGGCTGGTGGGACCGCGACGGCTGAGCACGGCCGCCGCCCCGCGGTGTCGACGTAGCTCGCGACGGATCGAGTGACCGAAGTCCTCGAGCCAGTCACGCCAGGTGTCCCGGGGTTCGGGAAGTTCGAACTCGGCGACGAGCGCGTCGGTCATCGCGTCTCGAAGATCTTCCAGATTCTCGAAGTAGTGGTACAGCGCCGCGTCGGTGACCTGCAGCCGGGTCGCGACGTCACGCATCGAGACCTCGTCGAGCTCGAAGGCGAGCGCCGACTCGACGACCGTGTGGCGGTCGATTTTCGGTGGGCGACCGCGGCGTGGTCTCGACTTCTTGGCTTCGATGGGGTGCGTCTTCAATTTTTTAGAGTATAAAATAAATGTCCTAAAAAAAGGAGCCGTGCATGCGAAAGGCCTGCAGAGTTGGTGTGATCGGCGCTGGGCCTTCGGGCCTCGTAACCACCAAGACGCTTGCGGGAGCTGGTCTCGACGTGACCTGCCTGGAGATGTCCTCCGGCATTGGCGGTCATTGGCTGTATGACAATCCCAACGGTCGTTCGTCGGCCTACCGCTCGCTGCAAACCAACACGACGCCGTCGATGAGTCGCCTGAGCGACTATGAGATGCCGCCCGACGGGCCCGACTTCGCGAGCCATGAGCAGATCCACGCCTGGTTCGATGCTTACATCGATCGTTTCGCTTTTCGCGATCGCATCCTGCACGAGCGCCGTGTGACGGCCGCGCGGCCGCTGCCGGCAGGCGGCTGGGAAGTGGAAGCGCGACGCGGAGAGCGAGAAACCGAGGTGCACCGCTTGGACGCGCTGGTGGCCTGCACCGGGAGCTACTGGTCGCCGCGGATTCCGTCGGTTCCCGGTGACTTCGACGGTGTCCAGTTGCATGCGCAGGGGTATCGCGATCCGGACACCCCGGTTCCGACTGCGGGCCAGCGCGTGATCGTCGTCGGCCTCGGCAACACCGCTTGTGAGATCGCCAGCGAGCTCGGTAGCTCGCATGCCGAAGCCGTCTTCCTGTCGTCCCGCGGCGGTACCTGGATCATGCCCAAGACCAGGAATGGAGAGGCGATCGCCCGAAACGTGCCCATGACCAGTCCGTTCGACGAGCCGCCAACGTGGATCCGCATGGTTCCGAGTCGCTGGCGACAGAGCCTGTTTGCTCGCATGGCGAAAGCGCGTATGAGTCAGATGTTCGGTGAACACCAGCGCCGGTTGCAGGCGGCAGGTCTCCCCGAGCCGCCCGAGCATCCGCTCGAAAAGCGACCGACGGTCTGTGACCCGATCCTCGATGCCCTCGAGAGCGGCAGAGTCGAAGCCCGTCCGCAGATCGAGCGCTTCGACGGTCGCAGGGTCGTCTTCGTCGACGGCAGCTCGACGGAGGCCGACCTCGTTGTCTGGGGCACGGGATATCGGCTCACCTATCCCTACCTGCCGAAAGAGCTCCTCGCGCCGGGCGACGAGAACCCCGACATGTTCCTCGGCACGATGCATCCCGAGCGCCACGATCTCTTCCTCGTGGGGGTCGGACGTCCGACGGGCGCGTTCTGGCCTTCGGCGGAAGTGCAGGCGCAGTTCGTCGCGGCGCTGCTCTCCGGCGCCTACGCACTCCCCAAGGCTCGAACGCTGCGCCGAAGGATCGCTCCGATGCTGCCCAAGCTCGCCTACAACCCAGCGCTCTTCGCGCTGTCGATGCGCGAAGAGCTGCGGCGTGGTGCGCGTCGCGCGCGTCGACAGAAGGGCTGACCGGGTCCGCGCTCGCCCGTCGTCCGCCTGCGTCGCCGCGCCGCCTCCGCTGCGATACCCTGCGCAGACCAGAGTCCATCTCTTCGCCGGGTTCCTGGCGATCCGCTTTTGGAGCTACGCCATGCCTTCGCACTTCGACACCCCGGTGCGCACCGGTCTCGCGCTCGCCCTTTCGTTGTCTCTCGCCTGCGCTCCCGCGGCCGACGTCGAGACGGAAGCCGAGGAGGCCGCCGTTTGGAGTCTCGGCGGTACGGCGCCGCAGGCGGCGTCACCGCGCGGTGCGGTGTCGAGTGGTCACCCACTCGCTTCTCAGGTCGGAGCCGACGTACTGGCGGCCGGCGGCAATGCCGTCGACGCGGCGGTCGCGGTGGGCTTTGCGCTGGCTGCCGTCCTGCCGACGGCCGGCAACATCGGCGGCGGCGGCTTTCTCGTCTACCGCAGCGCCGACGGCGAGGTGAAGACGCTGGACTATCGCGAACGGGCGCCCGCGGCCTCGAGTCGCGACATGTACCTCGACGCATCGGGCGAGCCGACGGACAAGAGCGTCACGGGCCACCTGGCTGCCGGGGTTCCGGGCTCGGTGGCTGGCCTCGCCGAGATGCACCGAGAGCTCGGCACGATGGACTGGGCGAGCCTCGTGCTGCCCGCGGCCGCGCTGGCTGACGGTCATGAGATCGACGAATACCGGCACCGGTCGCTCGAGTACGCCCGGGAGCGACTTTCGCAGTTCGAGACGTCGAAGCGCATCTTCCTCACCGAGGAGGGAGAAGCGCTACCGATCGGCACGCAGTGGCAGCAGCCCGAGCTCGCCCGGGCTCTGCGGCTCATCGCCGACGACGGGCCTCAGGCCTTCTACGAAGGTGAGATCGCCGATCTTCTCGTCGCCGAGATGGAGCGGGGGGGCGGCATCATCACCAAGCAGGATCTCGCCGAGTACGCGGCGGTGTGGCGCGAGCCGATCGAGGCTGACTACCGCGGCTACACCATCTACTCGATGCCGCCGCCGTCGTCGGGCGGTGTGACGCTGGCGCTGATTCTCAACATCCTCGAGGGCTACGGACAGCTGCCCGCCTTCGGCAGCACGGAGCTGATGCACCTGCAGGCCGAAGCGATGCGGCGGGCTTTCACCGACCGCAACCGTTACCTCGGTGACCCGGACTTCCTCGAGCTGCCGCTCGAGCGCCTTCAGTCTCAGGAGTACGCCGACGAACTGAGAGCGCAGATCGACCCGGAGAGGGCCTCGATCACCGAGCCCTATGTCGAGGTGACGCTCGAATCGACGCAGACGACGCACTATTCGATCGTCGACGCCGAGGGCAACGCAGCCTCCGTGACGACCACGATCAACGGCTCGTTCGGCTCAGCCGTGGCTGTCGAGGGTGCGGGCTTTCTGCTGAACAACGAGATGGACGACTTCGCGGCAGCGCCCGGCAAGCCGAACCAGTTCGGCCTGGTCGAGGGAGAGAACAACGCGATCGTTCCGGGCAAGCGCATGCTCTCTTCGATGACTCCGAGCGTCGTACTCGATCCCTCGGGCGAGCTGTACCTCGTCGTTGGCACGCCGGGCGGCCCGACGATCATCACCAGCGTGTTCCACACGATCTCGAACGTGCTCGACCACGGCATGTCGCTGACCGAGGCGATCGAGAGCCCGCGCGCGCACCACCAGGCTCTGCCCGATGCGATCTTTGTCGAGAAGGCTGGTTTCTCGGAGGACACCCTCGAAGGTCTGCGATCCCTGGGTCATGAGACTCGTGTCCGCGGTGGCGTGTCCGGCGACGTCGATGCGGTGATTCGGGTCGACGACTCCTGGCTCGCGGTGGCCGATCCGCGCCGCGGTAGCGGCGTTGCAGCCGTCCCGGCGGGCGGCTGAAGAGCAGCTCGTTCCACGGACCGCGCCCTTGACGGCTTCTCCGGAGTGGTATTCTTGGATTTCTTGTGCGCTTGGCACACGTATGTGCTCTTTTGCATTCCCTGATTCTCCCGTGTCCCGACGATGAAGACGAGTAGCCTGACCGCAGTCGATATCGACCGGCTCCTGGCTCGGCACCAGCGACCGATCAACGATCTCGACCTCGTGCCCGTGCACGAGCTCTTCGAGGAGATCCTGCGCGTCGCCAACCAGTTCGTTCCTTCGGAGGCGGGCTCGGTGCTGCTCGACGACCCCGAGCTCAAGGTGCGACGGCAGTGGCATCCCTCCGAGAACGAGCTCGTCTTCGTCGCCTGCTTCGGTGACAAGGCCGGCGCACTGATTGGCCACCGCATTCCTGCGGACAAAGGCATCGTCGGCCGCGCCTATCTCAACGGCAAGTCGTGCATGACGTCGGACGCGCGCACCGACGACGACTTCCACTCCGACATCGATCGGGATCTCAACCACCAGACGCGCTCCGTGGTCTGCGTGCCCATCCTCATCGGTCGCTCGACCTGCGGAGTTCTCGAGCTGATCAACCGCATCGACCGGCCGAGCTACGAAGAGAGCGAGCTCAAGCTGCTCGAGATTTTCGCGGCCTACATCTCGACGACGCTGCAGAACGTGCTCGACGCGAACCGCTATCGCGAAATGGCCAAACGCGACGATCTGACCGGTCTCTACAACGACCGCTATTTCAATCAGCGGCTGACGGAGGAGGTGCACCGCGCCGAGCAGAACGGCTCCGAGTGCGGCCTCATCTTTCTCGACCTCGACCACTTCAAGCAGGTCAACGATACGCACGGTCACCTGATCGGCAGTCAGACGTTGCGCGAGGTCGGCCTGATTCTGGCGCGAGCGGTTCCGGGCGAGGAGCCCACCGTCGCGCGCTACGGGGGCGACGAGTTCGTCATTATCGTGCCGGACAAAGACCTCGACGCCACTGAGGCCGTCGCCGAAGACATCCGCGAGCGCATCGGTCGAGCTCTCTTTCGCATCGAAGAAGGGGCCGACGAATCCGGCGTCATGCTGCAGCCGGGCACGATCACCGCCAGCATCGGGGTCGCGTCCTATCGCTCGTTCGACTTTCCCGGACACTTCCGTCGCCGCCGTCGCCGCAACGAGTTCATCCGCTCCGCCGACCAGGCCATGTACAGGGCCAAGGCGCTGGGGAAGAATCAGGTCTGCCGCGGCGTCTTCGATCTTTCCGAGGCTACGACGCCAGCCAGCAAGGGCTGAGCGCCGAGCGCCGGGGCGCCGCTGCCCGAACCGGCGCCCCATCGATGCTCGAAACCAGCTCTCTGAACGGTCGTGAAGACGTTGACCGACGACCGTGGCGCATCTTCCGCGCCGTCGCCGTCGGCCACTTCGGAATCGATGTCTTCAGCAGCATGACGCCGGTGCTCGTCGCGTTCCTGCGGGGACCGCTGGCGATGAGCGGTGCGCAGATGGGCCTCGCCGTCGGCCTCGCTCAGTTCCTTTCGGGCGCGACCCAGCCGATCTTCGGCTGGGTCGTCGACCGCGTCGGCACGCGCATCATCGGACCGGTGAGCGTCGCGTGGACGATGAGCTGCGTCAGCCTCGCGATCGTCACGGCCCCGCTCGCCGAAAGCTACCTCCTCTTCGTCGGCCTGATCGCACTCGGAGCGCTCGGCTCCGGAGCGTTCCACCCGCAGGGCACGATGCATGCTGCGACGGCGCTCGCAGGCCGCAGTGCGACGACGACTTCGATCTTCTTCTTCTGCGGTCAGCTCGGCCTCGCAACCGGCCCCGCTCTCTCAGGGTCGATTCTCGACGCCTACGGCCCGCTCGGCGTCGGCCTCTGCGGCGTGGTGTTTCTGTCGATCCCCCTCTTCATGGCGACGCAGATGGGCTCACGCGCGGCGAACCCTGCCCCCTCGGCGGTCGTCGTCGCAACGCAGGAGCAGGAGCGCCCCCGGACCTCGGTGGCGACGGCTCTGCTCCTCGCCGGAGTCTTTGGCTTTCGCGCCTGGGCGTTCATCGGCACCGCGGCCTTCCTGCCGATTCTCTTTCAGGAGAAGGGCTGGTCGACGACCGGGCAGGGTTTCGTGACCGGCTCCTTCTGGCTCGGTGGCGGTGCGGCCGGAGTCGTTGCGGGCATCCTCGCGGACCGACTCGGCCGCCGCGCTCTGGTCAGCGTGACGACGCTGCTGGGCAGCCTGCCGCTCTTCTTCCTGCCGCAGAGCGAAGGCGCCGGTGCGTTTGCCCTTGCGCTGCTTGCCGGCGCGCTGCTGGGAGCTCCCCACAGCACGTTGATGGTCATCGCGCAGGATCTACTCTCGGTACGTCGAGGCCTCGCCTCGGGGCTGGCGCTCGGCTTTTTCTTCGCGGCCGGAGCTCTCTCGAGCCTCGCCATCGGCACCCTGGCGGATCGGTTCGCGCTCGCTCCCGTCCTGCAGGCTGGAGCGTTGACCGGCGTTGTGGCAGCTGCGCTCAGTCTGTTGCTCCCGTCCTCGACGGGGGAGCGCCCGGCGTGAAGCTGCGCGCCTTCGTCGCTTGCGTCCTCCTGATCGTCGCGACCGGCACCGCGCTCTCGGCGCAACCGTGGCGCCCCGTGACCGGCGAGATCCGAGGACTCGTCCGTACCCCCGGCGGCACAGCGATCGAGGACGCCAAGGTGTGGCTTTCCGGCGCCTCCTCCGCGGAGGCGTCGACGGGCGAGGGCGGCGCCTTCGCCTTTCCAGGTCTGGCTCCGGGCCGGTACACCGTGGAGGTCGGCGCAGAGGGTCGGGTCTCTTCGTGGGCCGAAGAGATCGACGTGTCGAGCGCCGCCGCGCCCTTCCTCGTCGTCGAGCTCGCCGAGGGCAAAGAGACCTCGGTGACCGTCACCTTCGCTCCCGTGCTCGACAGCTCTCCAACGGGCCCGGTCTGGCGACTCAGCCGGGAAGCGCTGGTGAATCTGCCGAGTGGCGGTTCCGCCCGACGTCTCGCCGGTCTCCTGACGCTCGGGCCCGAGCCGTCGACGGCTCTGCTCGAAGGCAACGGCCCCGGCATCGGCGGACGGCTGCTCGAGACCTATCCAGCCGAGTGGCTCGCGGCTCTCTCGTCACCCGCTGACGCGTCGAGTGCGGCGGTCGCCGGTGGCTCCTTCGGCGAGGAGCTCGTGCTCGAGACGCAGCGTGCTGCCGACGCCTGGACCGGGGGCGCGTGGATCTCTCACCAGAGCCGCACCTTCGAGGGACGCGATCGAAGGCGGCCTGAGGTTTCGGGCGACGGCGAACTGCTGGGGGTTCGCTTGGACGAAGATCGCACGGCGGAGCGCCTCGCTCTTTCCGGGACGGGCCGGCTGGGTCGCGGATGGTCTCTGGGGCTCGGCCAGCGGTTCGGTCAGCAGGCTGTCCGGCATCAGCTCGATCCCTGCGCGACGTGCAGCGCCAATCCGGTCGTCGGCACCGAGACGGAGGCGAATCTGGTGACGGGTGCCCTGCGCCACGAAGGGCGCTTCGCCCTCGCTTTCCACTGGACCGAGGCCGAGGACTCGTCGGCTGCTGTGGCGCTCGACACGATCGGTCGCAGCCGCGACGACGAGCAGCAACGTGGCGCGAGATTCGCGCTTCCGGTCGGCCGCCGAGGGCTCCTGGGGCTGACCTTGGGTGATCGGCGCGGCCGTGCTTCTCGTGAAGGCTACTTTCCGGGTGCGTCGGGGCGGAGCACCGCCGCGGGAGAAGGCGGAACTCCTCGTCGAGGACCGGGGAGTGAAGATTTGATCTCTCCGGGGGAGGCGGCCGCCTTCGAAGCCCGCGAGGATCTCACCGTGCGCTGGCAGCAGCAGCTCGGAGGCGCGGAGCTGCGCTTCGGTGGCGGCCGTTCGCGCGCCGACGTCGCCGATGCGTCGTCGCTGCAGCAGACCTTCCTGCTGTGGGGCGTCCTGCCGGCCGTTGGTGGCGCTCCCGAGGGGCATTCGTTGACACGCGTCGAGCGCCGCGACGCAGCGGCTCGCACCGCGGACGACTCCGCCTGGGTCGAAGCACGTCTGTGGTCGCCGCGCGCCGTTCTTCTCGGTGGGATCCGCTGGCAGGGAGGCGAGCTGCGAGACGCAGCTGGCGTCTCGACGACGCACTTCGCCGATGCCTGGTTGCCACGTCTCGCCGTCGCCTTCGATCCGCGTGGCGAAGGCCAGGAGCGCTTCTTGTTCAGCGTCGGCCGGGTCGCAGCAGGCAGCGAGAGCGTCGTGCCGTTTTTCTCGGGCGCGGCCACCGACCTGTCTCTGCTGGGCCGCTCTCTGGAAGGACGCGATCTCTTCGCGGGATCGCGCCCGTCGTTCGCTCTTCCGCGGCGTCTGTCACCGGAGCGCTCGACGCTGTGGACGGGGAGTGCCGAGCACCTGCTCCTCCCCGGGCTGGTCGTCGGCGCGACGGCGCGCTACCGCGAGGTGGACCGCGGACTGCGTGTCTTTGCCCGAGAGACCGCCTGGAGCGTCGAACGCTCGGACGCGGGCCTGCAGGGAGCGGACGGCGCCTGCGCCCGCGCCCTGGCCTCGGCTCGGCTCTGGGCCACCTGGAAGGGTGGCCGCAGCGAGCTGTTCCTGGCGGCCGACTCGCGTAGCCGTCACGGATTGCGCACCGCCGACTGCCAGGCCGCGCAACCGGCGCTGCCGCGATTTCGCGCCGACGAGGGGAGAGCGGAGGAACAGCGCGTCGAGCTCCTGGCCTACCGGCAGTTGCGCGAGCGCTGGTCGCTCGGCACGACGCTCTACTGGCAGGTCGGAGCTGCGGCGCCGCTCGGTGCTCTCGACGTCGTTCGCGAGGGAGAGTGGCTGGCCCTTCCAACCGAGCGCGCCGTCTCTTCGCGCTCCGCCTGGCGAGCCGACGCGGCTCTTCACTACCGGATCCCCACGAGCGACGACGGTGATCTCCTGTTGACGATCGAAGCGCTCAACCTGTTCGACGGCCGCGGCGCCCTGGGCGAGGGGCAGAGGCTGTCACTGTCGCCGGACGTCGGTGGCCTGGCGGGCGCACGCGACCCGCGGGCGGGCCAGCCGGTGGTCCTGCAGTCGCCGCGAGCGGTGCGGTTCCGCGTCGGCTGGCGCTGGTAGCGGCGCGGTCAGTCGCGAGCTTCGAGCTTTGACTCGAGGGCCGTCAAGCGGCGGTCGAGCCGCTCCAGCATGTGCAGGATCAGCACGTGCGTCTTCTTGGCGTCGATGCCCACCGGGCTGCTCTCCGACTCGATGAGCTCTTCGATGCGGCGGACGTCTTCGGGTGTGGGGTTCATGTCTGGCCTCCAGAAGGTCGGTCTGAAAAAAGAAAGGGGCGTCGACCGTCAGGCGAGCTCACTCAGCCGCGTCAGAGCGCTCAGGAGGTCGGGGGTCTCGTCGAGAACCGGAAGGAGGGGATCGCTCTTCTGGCGCTTGAATCGTGGTGGCATGGTCTTGATCGTGTAGTCGGCGAGACGGAGCTTGCCGCTCACTTCGCTCCAGCGCAGCGGTGCCGAGACCGGCGCTCCGCGCAGCGGGCGCACGCAGTACGGCGCCACGAGCAGGCGTCCGTGGCCGTTCTGTACGTAGTCGATGTACACCTTGCCGCCGCGCTTGCTCGGTGTCCTGACGATCGTCGAGATCTCGTGCAGCTTGCGTGAGACGACCTGCGCGATGAGCATGCCGAGAGTGCGCGACTGCTCGTAGGTGCAGGTGGCGCCGAGCGGAATCAGGATGTGCAGACCGCTCGAACCGCTCGTCTTGACGTAGTGAGGCAGGTCGATCTGTCGACAGAGGCGGTGGATCTCCTTGGCCACGGCGACGACGTCGGAGAACGGTGCGTCCTTCGGGTCGAGATCGAGGATGCACCAGTCGGGCTGCGACAGGTTCTGCAGCCTGCTCGACCAAACGTGCAGCGGGATCGTCGCGAGGTTGGCCAGGTAGAGGAGCGTCTCCTCGTCGTTGCAGACGAAGTACTCGATCTCACGCTCCGAGCCCTCGCTCCAGATCGCCTCGGTGCGGATCCAGTCCGGTGCGAAGTCCGGGGCGTTCTTCTGGAAGAAGGACTTGCCGTCGATGCCGTCGGGGAAGCGCGTCAGGACGACGGGGCGATCCTTCAGAAAGGGCAGAATCGCCGGCGCGATCTTGCGGTAGTAGTCGACCAGGTCGCCCTTGGTGTAGCCGTCGTCGGGCCAGAAGAGCTTGTCGGGGTTCGTGAACTGCAGCCCCGGCCTCTCGATCTGTGCGGGGGCTGGGGGCTCTTCGTTCGCTGCGGCCGAGCCTTCGGCGAGGCACTCTTCAGGCAGCTTGTCGTCGCGCAGACGCAGGAAGACGGGATGACGCAGCATCTTCTGGCCGGTGCGCTCTTTGAAGCGGACCTCGCAGACGAGCTCCGGCTCGGTCCAGCGGTGTTTCTCCCGTCCCGGTACCTCTTCGCTGAAGACGGGATCGTTGCGCTCGATCTCGCCGAGCTCTTCGCTGAGGCGGCCGAGATCGGCCTCCGAGAAGCCCGTACCGACGCGCCCGGCGTAGACGAAGCCGCCCGCGCCGTCGGCGTTGGCGACGTGGAGTGAAGCGAGACCCTTGCGCTGTCCTTTTGGCAGGGTGTAGCCGACGATGACGAAGTCCTCGGTGTAGTCGTGGCGGTACTTGAGCCAGTCGCCCGACCTCCGTCCGACGTAGACCGAGTCGGCGCGCTTCGCCACCATGCCTTCGAGTCGCATGAGCCCGATCTGTTCGAGGAACTCCTTGCCGCGTTCGGCGATGTGATCGCAGTAGCGAATGGGACCGGCGACGGGAAGCACCTTCTGCAGCATCTCCTTGCGCTCGAGCACAGTGAGCCCGCGCAGATCACGCCCTTCGAAGGCGATCAGATCGAAGGCGAAGAAGGTCGCGGGCAGTCGCACCGACGATCGTTCGATGTCGAGCGCCTTCGAGAGCAGGGCCCGCTTCTGCAGCCGTGCGAAGCTGGGCCGCGACTCGCCGTCGAGCACCACGATTTCGCCGTCGAGCAGGATCGAATCGACGGGGAGGGACTTGAGCGTCCGTGTGATCTCGGGGAAGAGCGCCGTCGCGTCGTGGCCATTGCGATAGCGGAGAAACGGTTGGCCCTCCTCGGCAGCGGCGAGCATGCGATAGCCGTCGTACTTGAGCTCGAAGATCCAGCCCTTGCGAGAGAAGGGTTCGTCGTCGGCCTGGGCGAGCATCAGCTCGTGGTGGCGCGGGTCCTGCTCGTGCGTCGGTAGGTCGAGATCTTCGATCTCCTCGCGGACCTCGTCGATGCGGTCCGCGCCGTCACGCAGCTCTTCGACGCTGAGTCCAGAAAGGATCGAAGCCTCGGGCAGCTCCTTCTCGGCGTCGGCCGCCTCGTCGGGTTTCTTCATCAGCAACCACTGATCGGGATCGCCCTTCTTGCGGCGGTGCGCTGGCGGATTGGTGCGAAAGACCGTCCACACCCCGCGCAGTTTGTAACCGCGCAGCTCGAAGAGCAGCTTGCCCTTCTCGAAGCCTTCCACGGGGTCTTCCAAAGGAACCCAGACGCCGCGGTCCCAGACGATCATCGCGCCGGCGCCGTAGTTGCCGTCTGGGATGATGCCCTCGAAGTCGCCGTACTCGATCGGGTGATCCTCGGTCTCGACGGCGAGCCTTTTCTCTTGAGGATCGAGGCTCGGCCCGCGCGGGATCGCCCACGACTTGAGCACGCCGTCGAGCTCGAGGCGCAAGTCGTAGTGCGTGCGCCTGGCCGCATGCTTCTGCATGACGAAGAGCCCCTGGCCACCGACGCGCGGGTTCCCGGCGACGGCGTCGCCGCCGAAGGGCTCCGGAGTCTGGCTCGCCGTGCGCTTGCGGCGGTACTCGTCGAGGTTGTGCTTTCCGTGAGGGCTCATCGAGCGCCAAGCCTAGCGGGACCGGCGATCCCCCGGGGTATGCTGCCGCTTCCCCGAGGCGCCGCCGCGCCGCGACAAGACGTCCCCAAGGAGAGAAGCGCATGAAGGCTGTCCTGTGCAAGGAGTTCGGACCCCCCGAAAAGCTCGTCGTCGAAGACGTACCGGATCCAGTGCCAGGCGAAGGCGAAGTCCTCGTCGACGTGAAGGCCGCTCCGATCATCTTTCCGGACACGCTGATCATCGAGAACAAGTACCAGTACAAACAGGAGCCGCCCTTCACTCCCGGCAGCGAGGTCTCCGGGGTCGTCGCAGCCGTCGGCGTCGGCGTCGAAGATCTTGCCGTCGGCGACAGCGTGATCGGCGGTGGACCGACGGGTGGCTTCGCCGAGAAGGCCGTGGTGGAGGCAGGCAAGCTGCGCGCGCTCCCCGAGGGACTCGACTTCGCCGAAGCGACGGGCCTCGGCTACGCCTACGGCACGGCGCACTACGGCCTGCGCTACCGCGGCGATCTCGCCGAGGGTGAGTCGCTGCTCGTCACTGGCGCCTCAGGCGCCGTCGGTCTGGCAGCGATCGAGATCGGCAAGGTGCTCGGCGCCAAGGTGATCGCGGCCGCGTCGAGCGACGAGAAGCTCGCGCTCTGCCGCGATCACGGCGCCGACGAGACGATCAACTACTCGGAAGAGGACCTCAAGGTTCGCGCCAAGGAGCTCACCGGTGGAAAGGGCGTCGACGTGGTGTACGACGCGGTCGGAGGCGATCGGGCGGAGCAGGCTCTGCGCGCTACCGCGTGGCGCGGCCGCTTCCTGGTGATCGGCTTCACCGCGGGCATCCCGACGCCGCCTCTCAATCTGACCTTGCTCAAGGGTTGCGACATCCGCGGCGTCTTCTGGGGGGCCTCGCGTATGCAGGAGCCGGAGATCTTTGCCAGAGTGGCTCGCGAGGTCGACGAATTCGCGGCGCAGGGGCACCTCAAGCCGCCGATCACTCGGCGCTACGGCGTCGAGCAAATCCCTCAGGCGCTGCGCGACATGATCGATCGCAAGGTGATCGGTAAGGTCGTCATGGCCAACGACTGACTTGCTCCTCGCGTTCGGAGGCCCTGAGGAGCTCGGGCTTGATGGGGCCCCATTCGAGAGACTCTGCGTCGCCCGGTGCTAGCCTAGAGGTTATGGCTCCACGATCCATCGGCACTGGAAACGTCTCTTTCGGCTTGGTCTCCATTCCGATCAAGCTGTACTCCACGATCGAGCACTCGAACTCGATTCGCTTCAACATGCTCGACGGCGAGGACAACACCCGCGTCAAGCAGCAGTACATCAACCCCAACACGGGGGAGCTGGTTCCGCGCAGCCGCATGATCAAGGGCTACGAGTTCGCCAAAGGGCAGTACGTGACCTTCACCGACGAGGAGATCAAGTCGCTGATGGAGAAGGCGTCGCCAGCGATCGAGATCTCCGAGTTCGTGCCGCTCTCGGAAGTCGAGCCGATCTACTACGACAAGGCTTACTTCCTGGGCCCGGAGACCGGCGGCGAGCGTGCCTACCGCCTGCTCGCCGAGGCGATGAAGGTCACCGGTTACTCGGCTCTGGCGAAGTACGCAGCGCGCGGCAAGCAGTACCTCGTCATGCTGCGGCCCTACCAGAACGGTCTGCTGATGCAGCAGCTGCACTACGCCGACGAGGTAAAGGCCTTCGACCAGGTTCCGCTCGGCGAAGAGACGGAGCTCAAGGAGGGTGAGCTGGATCTCGCGATCCAGTTGATCGAGCAGATCGCCGCAGAGGACTTCAAGCCAGAGCAGTACTCGGACGACGTGCGCGAGCGGATCTGGTCGACGATCCAACAGCGGGTCGAAGGGCAGGAGGTCGCCGAGGTCGAAGAGGAGGCGCCGAAGGCGCAGATCATCGACCTCATGGAGGCGCTCAAGGCGAGCCTCGGTGAAGACGGCGAAGAGGGCCAGCCGAAGAAGACCGCCAAGCGCAAGCCGGCGAAGCGCTCTCCGCGAGCCAAGAAGAAGACCACGAAGAAGCGCAAAGCTGCCTCGAAGTAAGCAGCGCCTCTCGGCAGAGTAGAGATGGCGACACCGATCGGCTACACGACGGCTGAGATCGAGCGACTCCTGGGCCTCAGCGCAGCGAGGATCCGCGCTCTGGTCTCCGACGGGCTGCTGTCCCCGGCGCAGGATGCCGAGGGCGAGCCACGCTTTGCTTTTCAGGATCTCGTGCTGCTGCGCGCGGCCAAGGGCCTGTTCGATCAGGAGATCCCGGCGCGGAAAGTGCGCTCTGCTCTACGCAGCCTGCGCGAACAGCTGCCCGCGGACCGACCGGTCACGGGCGTTCGCATCGCTTCGATCGGCGGCGACGTGGTCGTTCGCGACGACGAAGCCGTCTGGAACCCCGAATCGGGTCAGGCGCTCTTCGACTTCACGGTCGAAGAGCTGGCCAAGGAATCGGAGCCGGCAACGCAGCGCGTCGCGCAGGACGCCGAGTCCGACGACTCCGAGATGACGGCACAGGAGTGGTACGAGCTCGGTGGCGAGCTCGAAGTGTCCGATCCTGATGCTGCGCGCCGGGCCTACCGCCGAGTGCTCGAGCTCGATGCCGAGCACGTCGATGCGCATCTCGATCTCGGTCGCTCGCTGCACGAGAACGGCGAACTGAGCGAAGCGCGCCAGCACTACCAGGCGGTGCTCGAGCTCGACCCCGAAGACATCACCGCGGTCTTCAATCTCGGCGTCGCGTTGCACGACTTGGGTCGGCTTCCCGCGGCGCTTCGGCAGTACGAGCGCACGCTCGAGCTCGATCCGGAGCACGGGGACGCTCTCTTCAACGCGGCGCAGATCTACGAAGAGACCGGCGACAAAGCGAACGCCGTGCGTTGCCTCAAGCGCTACCGCGACCTCCGGTCGAGCTAGAAGCGCACGACGGTCACCCATCAGCGCAAGCACCCCAAGCGACGCGAGCCAGGAGAAGGCGATAGCGTCTACCCCCCCTAAGTCAACGTCGTCCTTCGCCCTCCGCGAATGGAGACCTTCAGCGGGGCGAAGAGATGGACTCCGTTCGCTACGGCGCGAAGGCTGGCACCGCCAGCCGGAGCATCGACCAGGGCGATGGAACAAATGCACCGAAAGCTGCTCGAAGCCGCTTCGAAGGGTAAACGCAGTTTGCTCGCCAAGAATGAAGAGGTCTGCGTTTGCCCTTGACGCTCGCCTCCTTTCATCAGGCGAATGAAAGGAACGACGCGGCTCGAGCCGAACGCTGCCCCTTCATTCGCCTTGGCGAGCACAGGGCTGATGGCCATCAGCCCGAGCATGCCAAGCGACGCGAGCGTAGCGAGCTTGGAGCGCGGAGGTCCGCGAAGCGGGCCAGAGCATCCAACAGGGCGAGCGGAGGGCTGATAGCCATCAGCCCGAGCACGCCATCGCAATTCGTGCTTGTCCTGGACTGCGCCGGAGCGCTAACGTACGAGATCCGCGTCTTGCAATACTGCTCGCGCGGAAAACGTTATCGACTGTGAAGCCCCGGCTGCAGTCGGTGCAAACGACGAACTCTCGAAGGAGACCCACAACATCGCTAAGCCACGTGAAAAAGAGCCCCGGATCAACCACCGTATCCGGAAGAGCCCTGTCCGACTCATCGGCGACGACGGCACACAGCTCGGTGTCGTCCCCATTGAAGAAGCCCGCGAAAAGGCGCAGGCCCTCTCACTGGACCTGGTAGAAGTCGGAGCGACCGCCGACCCCCCCGTCTGCAAGATCATGGACTGGGGCAAGGTGAAGTTCGAGCGCGACAAGAAGGCCAAAGAGTCCAAGAAGAAAGCGACGACGATCGAGATCAAGGAGGTCAAGTACCGTCCGACGATCGATCCGCACGACATGGGCATCAAGACCAAGCGTGCCGAGCGCTTTCTCAAGGCCGGCAAGAAGGTCAAGGTCACGATCTTCTTCCGCTACCGCCAGTTGCGCCGTCCCGAGTTGGGCGAGCAGATTCTCGACAAGGTCACCGAGGATCTCGCTGAAGTCGGCGAAGTCGAGTCGCGTACACGGCTCGAAGGTCGCCAGATGACGATGATCATCAACCCCGTGGCACCCGCGACCTGATCCAAGACCTGTAGGTCCTCAGATCCTCCGGGATCAGATCAGCAAAGACCGCCCGGCCGAAGGCCGCGGCGGTCTTTTTCGTGGCGTGGGGGGGGGGGTGGGGGTAAGACCCGCGCGCACCCCAGTGGGGTGTAGGGGAGGGGGGGCCCCCCACCCGCGCGGGCCGAACAGGCACGGGGCACAAGTTA
>JBCCLJ010000099.1:0-24302 GCA_039026915.1 Acidobacteriota bacterium | reverse complement strand
GGCCGTCGAGCACGCCGCGCTCCTATTGACCTCAGCCGAGGCTGCGGGCGGGTTGGCGGGAGCGCTCGACGTCACCGTCGAGTATCTCAACAGCCGCCAGCAGTTCGGTCGGCTGATCGGCAGCTATCAGGCGCTGAAACACCCGACGGTCGACGTGCTCACCGGTCTCGAGCGCTCGCGCTCGCACGTGTACCACGCGGCTTCGCACCCGGACGACGAGATCGCGCTGCGCATGGCCAAGGCCGAGAGCTGCGACTCGTTCGTCTTCGGCGGCGATCGTGCGGTCCAGTTCCACGGCGGCTTCGGCTTCACCTACGAGTGCGACGCGCAGCTCTTTCTGCGGCGAGCGCTCTGGTGCCAGTCGGCCTTCGGTGACGCCAGCTACCAGCGGCAGGTGCTGGGTGATCTGATCCTGCCGCTCGATGAGTTGATCCCACCAGAGAACTGAGATCTCGCTCCCGAGGGAGCGGCGTCAGCAGCCGCCCAGCCTGCGGATCTCGCGCTTCTTCAGCAGGCGCTTCAGCTCGAAGTCGACATTGCACTCGTCCTTCTTGGCGCGAGGGTCGATGAGCATGGTGATCGTGCGCGGCTCGTAGCCGCGGCAGGCGATCTCGATCGTGTAGAAGCCCGGCCCCGGATGCCACTCGTCGCCGCCGCCGGAGCCGTCCCAGGCATCGGCCTCACCGATGTCGACGCCGTCGACGATCACGCGAGCCTCTTCCGGGCTGACGTCGAACTCGGCGTACTCGTTGCACCGGTAGTCGGGCTCCGGATCGGCCGGCTCGGGCCGTTTCGGGCGGGGCTCCGGAAGAGGCGCAGTTTCCTTCGGCTTCTCGGCGGCAGGTTTGGGCTTCGACGCGGGTGCCTTCGGAGTCGGTCGATCGGCGACCGGCGGCTTCGCTTCGGGCTCAGGACGATCGACTTCGTCTTCGGCGATCGGCGGTTTCACTTCGGGCTCTCCCAGAACCTCGTCGAGCACGATCGGTTCCCGGTCTGTGGATGCAGGGGGTGCGGGACCGCTGCCTGCGCCCGCCGGCCCGGTGATCGTGCCGCCGGCGCCCCCCGCAAGAGGCGTCGCACGAGCGATGCGCTCGCCCTCGTCTCCCTTGAGGGCCATCGACAGGCCGACCCCGAAGAGCAGCATCAGCAGGGCTGCCGCTCCCAGGCGCAGCCAGTGCTGCCTGGCGCGGCCGGCGAGGGTCTCGAGATCGAGTCGTGCAGGAGGCCTGGCCGGCGCGGGCGGCAGCGGCGGAGGCCCGGGCGGTCGCGGATTCGCCTCTCCCAAGGTGACGTCGTGACCGAGGCTCGTACCGATGGCGAGCAGCTCCTTTTCGACCAGGGCGGCAGACTCCTGGCGCTGCTCCGGCTCCTTGCTCATCGCTCGAAGGATGGTGTCCTCCAGGTCTCTCGAGACGCTCGGTTGAAGCTGGCGGGGCGGCGTCGGGCGATCGGTTACGTGCTTCATGGCGAGAGCGAAGGGCTCGTCG
Organism: Acidobacteriota bacterium; assembly: GCA_039026915.1. Lineage (GTDB taxonomy): Bacteria > Acidobacteriota > Thermoanaerobaculia > Multivoradales > Multivoraceae > JBCCLJ01. The sequence continues at coordinate 22,815 of JBCCLJ010000099.1, read as the reverse complement.
GCGGTGAAGGGCAGCCTTCCCGTGCTCATCTCGTAGAGCAGGACACCGAGAGAGTAGAGGTCGGTACGGGGCGTGATCGAACGACCCTGAATCTGCTCTGGAGCCATGTAGTCCGGGGTCCCGAGCACGGAGCCCGCGACCGTCTTGACACCGCCTTCGACGCGGGCGACGCCGAAGTCCATCAGCTTCACCTTTCCGTCCCGTGTCACCATGACGTTGTGGCTCTTGATGTCACGGTGAACGATGCCGCGCGCGTGCACTACGGTCAGAGCGTGCGCGATGCTGCGGCCGACGGCGAGAGTCTGTTCCTCGTCGAGGACCCCGCGCTCGATCAGCTCGCTGAGCTGAATGCCGTCGAGATACTCCATCACCAGGAACCAGGTTCCTGCTTCCTCGAAAATGTCGTGAATGTGCACGATGTTCTCGTGCTGGAGCCCGGCCAGGGCCAGCGCCTCCTGCTGGAAGCGCGACACCATTTCCGGGTCGGAGGCGAGGGAATGGGGCAGCACCTTCACTGCGACCGAGCGATTCAGGGAGGCTTGGTGAGCGTGGTAGACGACGCCCATGCCGCCGCGCCCGATCTCCTGATCGATGCGGTAGGGACCGAGGGTCTTACCGATGAAGTTGGCGGTCATGGTCGTATCTCCTGAATGCGTTGCGGTCGCAGTGAAGGCGTGGCTCAGGCCGCCTCGACGCGGAAGGTCACCGCACCGATGCGCAGCCGATCGCCCGAGCTGAGCTCCGCCTGGCCGACGGGCTGCTCGTTGACGTACGTCTGGTTCGTGGTCGAGAGGTTGGTGACCGTCAGCCCCTGGCCACTCGGTGTCACCTGCGCGTGGCGGCGTGACACCGTGTCGCCCTGGTAGACGACCTCACAGACGGGGTCGCGACCGATGACCAGCGGTGCACCGTTGATGCCGAAACGGTTGCCGGAGAGCGGACCGGACTCGGCGACCAGGTTCCATCCCGTCGTCGGCGTGGCGCCGCGTTCGCGTCGAGCTGCGGGCGCTCCGCCCGGCCCCTCGGCGCGTCGCGGCAGCAGGCCGCGAGCGAGAAGCGCGAGTCCGATGAGTGCAAGTGCGGCGAGAGTGAGGCCGATGTACAGGTTCGACTTGCCGGTGACCGGGATCGAAGAGATCGCGACCTCTGCACGGCGCATGTAGCGACCGGCATCCGGGTGCTGCGGATAGAGGTTGGTGACGCTGCGCAGACTCTCCTGGGCGAGCTCGTACTCGCGACGGGCGTCCTGCAGCTGACCGGTCTCCTCCAACTCCTCGGCGGCCCAGAAGTGTTCCATCGCGGTGGCGTACTGGGTGTCGGTGAGGCTCGTCTTCGGCACGACGCCGGAGGCGCGGACGAAGTCGAGAGCGACGTTGATCGGGCGCAGGAAGTTGGCCGTCTCCGAGCCCGCGGGGCCCATGGAGAGCACGCCGATGACCTCACCGTTGGCGTTGATCGCCGGGCCACCGGAGTTTCCGGGAGTCGCGCTGGCGTCGGTGCCGAGGATCGGCGAGCCGTCTTTCCAGGTCTTGAACGAAGACATGATGCCCTGCGTGATCGTCACCTCCATCAGACTGTCGCCCTGGAAGTTGCCGCTCTGCGAAAACCAGTTGATGTTGCCGGGGTAGCCGATGACGGTGACCGGATCCTGGAGCTGAACGTCGTCCGAGTTGCCGAGCTTGACGCTGGGAAAGTTCGAGCCGCTCACCTTGAGGATGGCGATGTCCTTCTCGAGAAACGTCGAGATGGCGCGCACCTCCGCCGGGATCTGGCGAGTCAGCTCCTGCACCTGCTCGACGCCGGCCTTGACGATCACGTGTACCTGGCGGGGCAGGTCGTCCTTGCTCAGGATCGGCTCGCCCTCTTCGTTGACCGCCATCGGCGTGTCGCGTTCGCGCAGCGCCTGGATGAGTCCGGCCTTCTCTTCATCGGTGAAGCGGCGCCCTTCCTCGCGCTCGGCGGCCGCGATGACCTCGGCGTAGAAGCCTTGGAAAATCTGGTCGAGCTTCTGCGTCGTGGCTTCGACGACGTGACCGTTGGTGATGATGAACCCGTCGGGATTGATGATGAAGCCGGAGCCGGTGCCGCCGGCGCCGTAGGGACCGTAGAGCACACCGTTGTGTGCGACGCGCGCGGTGAAGTCCGTCTTGACGAAGACCACCGCGGGTTTCACCAGTGCGGTTGCTTTCTGCAGCGGTGTGACTTCGGCGAGTGCCGTGCCCGAGAGGAGAACGGCGACGGTCAGAGCGACGCCGAGGAGTCGGCGCTGGATGTCGACGGCGCGGTTCATCGCGCACCTCCCGCCGCAGCGCCGAGAAAGAGGCCCTTGAAGACGTAGTTGGTGTCGCCGATGCGGATGTGGTCGCCGTCTTCGAGCTCGACGCGGGTGATCGGCTCGCCGTTGACGGCCGTGCCGTTCGTCGAGTCGAGGTCGGTCAGGCTGTAGTTGCCTTGGTCGTAGCGCAGGCTGGCGTGCACGTCCGATGCGAACTCGTTATCGAGCTGGATGTCGCAGCTCGGGCTCGCACCGAGCGTCACCTTGCCCTCGATCAGGCGAAAGTCCTCGCCTTTCTGAGCGCCGTCGATGTCGACCAACCAGCCGACGGCCGGCGGCCGCTTCTCCGACAGCCGCATCGTCTTGCGCTGCGCCGCGGGCTGCGGCACTCCGGGTGCGATTTCCCGGACGGTCTTCGCGAGCGGGCTCTCTGCGATCGTCTGCGCCGACCCGAGGTCGCCCTGCGGCGGATTCACCTTCCATTCTCCCTGGCTCATGTCTCTATCTCCCTCCCCGTACGGGGTGTTCTCCCCTCAGGGGGTGTTTGTGGTCTCGTCCGGCTCCTCGGTCGAAGAGCTGGAGCTCTCTGCGGCGCGGGCTTCCGCCTCGGCCGCTTCGCTCGGCGTGACGCTCTCGGCGGTCGCCGGAGCGTCGGAAATCGGTGTGCCCTCGTTCGCGCTCTCCCGAAGGGACGTAGATTCGCCGCTCGGTCCGGCCGCGACGCCTTCCTCCGGCGTGCTGGCACCCTCGGTCGGCGGTTTCGGGAAGAGCTCGTCGAGGCGCCGTCGCGCCTCGATTGCCTGCGGCGCCTGCCGGAAGAGGGTCTCGGCGAGCGCCAGGCGCTCTTCGGCTTCGGCCTCGCGTCCAGCCTCCAGGTCGGCGTTTGCCTGCTGCAGAAGGGCCTCCGCACGCTCTTCGAGCGTCAGTCCGCGCTGTAAGGTGCCGGCCGCGTAGCCGCTCGCCAAGAGCGCCAGCGCGGCGGCCGCCGGAAGAAATCGACGGAGCGGTGTGGCCGGCCCGTGGGCGGTCTTCCTCTTCGCCCCGACGGAGTCGACGCGGCCGACGACGACCGTGACGTTGTCCGAGCCGTCGCGCTGGTCGGCGAGCGCCGCCAGCCCCTCGGCCATCGCCTGCGGGTCGTCGGAGCGATCCTGAAAGGCGAGGAGGTCGCCCTCGTCGACCGAGCCGCTCATGCCGTCGGAGCACAGCACCAGAACGTCGCCCGCTCGCGCAGCTTCGATCAGCAGCTCGGGCTCGTCCGAAGCGCTCGATCCGAGGGAGCGCGTCAGCACGTGCTCCTGGGGGTGACCGACCGCCTCCTCGCGGGCGAGAACTCCCGCTCGAATCTGCTGCTCGACCCAAGTGTGGTCGACTGTCAGCAGAGTCGCAGCACCGCCTCGAAGGCGGTAGCAGCGACTGTCTCCGACGTGGGCGACGAGCCACTGCTCGTGGAGCAGCGCGGCGACGACGAGCGTCGTGCCGAGTCCGGCGGTCGCCTCGTCGCGACGACCGTGATCGACGATGGCCGCGTTGGCCGCGTGGATCGCCTGACGCAGACCTTGGGCCGCCGCGGCGACGGGGTCGACGCCCAGCGGCTGCGAGTGAAGACGCTCGAGCTGGTGGGCCCAGTCGCGCACCGTCGCCGTCGCAATCTGTGAGGCGATTTCGCCCGCCTGCTCGCCGCCCATGCCGTCGGCGACCAGCAGCAGGCCGTCGAGCCCGCCGTGATCGCCGGACGGAGCGTACGCCGCGTAGCTGTCTTCGTTGGCGGAGCGCTGCTGTCCGACGAGGCTTTCGACGCCGATGGTCAGCTGAAGCGTTTTGTTTTCGACTGGGCTCAAGGCTCTTCCTCTCCTGTGGGCGCCTGCTGGGTTGCAGGTGCTGGTCACTAGGAGAGGCGGAGGAAGCTCGAGGCAGGTGACACGCCTTTTCGAAAACTGGAGGAATCGGCCCGCCGGCATCGAGGGCCGCTGGATCAGCGCGGTGACTGGCTCCGCCTGGACCCAGTGCGGTTTTCGCGGCTCATCTGTCGAAGCGCGTGTCGGGTCGGGTCGTTCGCGCTACTGCACCTTGGACGCCAGCCAGTACCTCAAGCGGGAGAGCTTTGCGTCGCTCGCGTTGCGTTCGACGAGACGTCGTTCGGGATGCAGCCGGAAGTCGAGAACTGCCGTCACCTCCCCAGCTCGTGTCCAGGCGCGGATGATCTTCCGATCGCCCGGGCGGAGTCGGCTGAGCGCTTCCTCGAAGTCGTCTTCCGACTCGATCGGGCGCTTGTCGATGCGAAGAATCCGATCGCCGCGATCGAGCCCCGCGCGGTAGAGCGGTGATCCGATCGTCGTTCCTGAGGTGATGGTCACGCCGTCCTCGTCGCAGCGAAGAGATGCGTCTCCGATCCAGATCTGCCCCGGATGTGCCGTCTCGAGGCCGAGGCCGAAGGGCTCGATCAGGCGCGCGAAGTCGGGCTTCTCCGAACCGCGCGCGAGACGTTCGAAGAAGTCCTCAGCGAAGGCAGCCCCGGTCTCTTCGGCGAGCGCCGCTTCGAGATCGGACTCTCGGTAGGGCGTCTCGCTGCGTCCGAACTGCACCCAGAGTCGCCGCATCACGGCGTCCAGATCCGTTTCCCACGAAGCGCGCAGCATCAGGTCGAGCGCCAACCCGACGGCCTCGCCATAGAAGTAGTAGTGCAGATAGGTGTTCCTCGCGTTCTGAGGATCTCTCCAGGCCGCGCGATCACGAAAGGCGGCATGCTCCGCCATGTCGCGCGGTGAGCCGAAGGAGGGAGCGGGGGAGCGCAGGATTCGGTCGATCGTGCGCCCGGTATCTTCGAGGAAGCGCTCCTTGCTCCACGCTCCGGAGCGCGCCAGCAAAAGGCCGTCGTAGTAGTTCGTGACTCCCTCGGCGAACCAGAGCTCGGACGCCATGTTGGTGCGATCGAAGTCGAACGGCTCCAGTGACGCTGGCCTCAGGCGCTCCACGTTCCAAGCGTGAAAGAACTCGTGTACGAGCGTCTCGAGGAGGTCCTCGGACGCTTCCGCCAGAGAGCGCGGGCTCGACAGCGGCGTCGAGTTGCGATGTTCCATGGCGTCGTTGTTCGCCCAGGGAAGGTAGTCGGCCATGAAGGTGTAGGTGCCGTAGTCGAACTTCGGGTACTCGCCGAAGACGGCCGCCGTCTCGCGAACGATTCTCTTCGTCACTTCGACGTAGTCGCGCTCTTCGTCGACCGTGCCGAGGTGGTGAAAGGCGAAGCGGAAGTTCTCACTGCGGCCGTCGGGACCTTCGGAGCTCCACTCGTGCAGGCTGAAGTCGCTGACCTCGATCGGGCTGTCGAAGAAGTACTGGAGGTTGGGCGCGCGGAAGACGAACGGATCGTCTGTCGATTCGAGCTGGCTGATGGCGCGCCACGTCTCGTCGGGGCGTTCGATATGCAGCTCGATCGGCCGCGCCTCCAGCCCAGGTGACCACAGGAAGACCGATGGTGGATTCAGCTTGGCGTGGGTTGCGTCGACCGCCGAGTAGGTGCCCGAGATGAAGTCGCCGTAGACGGTGTAACGCACGGTGACCTCGCCGTCGTGCCCGTCGATGCGCCAGACGTGGGGGTCGACGCGCCGCGCCTCGAGGGGACGATCCTCACCGTCGGCTGCGCGCAGTGAATAGACGTTGCGTGCGAAGTCGTGCAGGCGATAGCGACCCGGCGAGGAGCGGCTCATACGCACTTCGAGAGGAGCCGACTCGAGCGCGGTGAAACGCATCTCGACCTCCGCCTCGTGATGGACGCGATTCGGAAAGGAGATGCGAATCTGCAAGGGCGGAGCGGGATGCTCGGAAGAAATATGCTGCGATGGCATGACGCTGAGGGCGACAGCGACGTACACGGAAGTAATCATGGCGGCATCCTCACACAGCGACCCGCTTTCGCTTCTGCTCTCGGGGGCGCGCAGCCCGCGCGCGATGGCCGTCTGCGAGACGGCGGCCGTCGGTTGGCTCGCCGTGGTCTTCTGCCTGCCGTTCCCGCTGCGTCACCTCGGGCCGGGACTCGATCGCTCGATGCACTACGCGCTCGCGGAGCTCTTCGTGCGCGGCGCCGGCTTCGGTCGTGAGGTGATCCATCAGTACGGCCCCTACGGCTTCGTCCGCAACACCGTCTTCCACCCGCAGACGATCGATCTGCTCATCTGGTTCCAGCTCTTCTTTGCCGCGACTCTGGGAATGAGCCTGCTGGTTCTCGGGAGGCGTCTCGTCCGGCACCGCGGCCTGCGAGTTCTGTGGATCTTCGCCACGCTCCTCGTGATCAGCCGGCGCGACGTCCTCTACGTCTGTCTGCCGCTCCTTCTTTGGCTGCTTGTCTGGACCGAAGAGGCGAGGCCGCGAAAGATGACGGTCCCGCTCTTGGCGCTCTGCTTCGCGATGGCACTCGGCAGCCTCGTCAAGTTCACCTTCTTTATTGCGGCCGTCGCGGGCCTGCTCGCTCTCGGTGTGGCTCTCTGGAGCGAACGACGGCCGGCCTCCGCGGATCTCGCTCTGGCGCTCTTCGGTCTGTACCTGACGGCGGTGGTCGGACTCTGGCTCCTCGCGGAGCAGCCGCTGTCGTCGCTCCCCGACTACGTGATCCACCGGCTCCACCTCACCCTCGGCTACGCCGCGACGCACGCCAAGCAGGGACCGAGCGCGCAACCGATCGTCTTTGCGCTGCTCTGGATCGCGCAGTGGGTTGCGCTGGCGCTCTCGCCCTTGCGCGACGTCGTCTCCGGTTCGAAGCTACAGCGCCTGTGTGCCCTCGCTCTCTCCGGCGCTCTCCTCTTTCTGACGTTCAAGCACTCGTTCGTGCGTCACGATCGGCACGCCCTGAACGCGGTGTTCATGACTCTGAGTCTGACGCTGCTGTTCGCACCGCTGTTTGCCGTGCGCCGTCCCGCACATGACCCAGGAGCTCCGAGCTGGCCACGGGCCGCCTCTCGTCGTCGTGCACTCCAGCCGTCCTGGCTTCTGGCCGTGCTCGCCGTGAGCGCGACGGTCAGCGCTGACTGGCTGCATCGAGCTTGGGCCGAGGCCTCCCTCCCCGGCTGGGCAGCCGGCGAGGTCGGAGCTTCGGTGCATGCGGTTCGGACGGCTTTGGAACACGCGCGCGACCCCTACACCTCGACGATGGCCTGGCGCAGCGCGATGCGCCGCGCTCGCTCGCGGCTGCCCCTCGACGACCTCGAGGGCAGCGTCGACCTCCTGGGCGACGACCTGAGCCCGGTCCTCGCCTCCGGCCTTCCTCTGGACCTCCGGCCGACGCTCCAGCAGTACCAGGCAGCCGACGCAGCCCTCGCCGAGGCGAGCGTCCGCGCCGTGATCGACGGTCCGCCCGATCGATTTCTCGTCGGGCTCAGTCGGATCGACCACCGGCTCATGGCGCTGGCGGACGGCCCTCTCTGGGTGGAGCTGCTGCGCAGCTACTCCTTCGAGGAACCGCGGGAGCATCACCTTCTGCTGCGGCGCCGCAACGAACCGGCAACGCTGTTTCGCGGAGCCGAGCGAGCGCGAACCGTCACTTGGGGCCAAGAACTGCCGCTCGACCTCGAGCCCCGCACCGTCGCCTGGATGCAGGTGAACGTACGCCAGACCCTTCTGGGCCACCTGGCGAGCGCTCTGTTGAAGGGTCCGACACTCCACATCGAGGTCGAGCTGCGCGACGGGAAGCGCTTCGAGCGTCGGTTCCTCGCGAGCGCGGGACGCACCGGTTTCGTGGTCTCTCCGAGTATCGAAGCGACGCCGCACTTCCGCGCTCTGGCCCGAAATCGCTGGAACGCCAGGCTCCGGCGACGTCAGGTACGCTCCGTCACTTTCACGACATCGAACCCTTGGCTCGTCGAGGAAGCGCTCGAGGTGCGGTGGCACCGCGTTGCCTTCTCCTCCGGGCGCTAGGGGCCCTCTGGTATCGGAGACGCGGTCTCAGCTGTCCGCGTCCGGTGCGTCCGGTGCGTCGGTCAGCGGAGTGAGATGGCCAACGCTCGCCAGCTGCTCCATGAAGGCTTCGCTGTAGGCCTCCTCGGGGTTGCTGCGCACCAGCGCGTCCATGAACTGGGCGTCGTCCCCGACGAGGATCCGCCACTTCTTCTCGCGTACGCCATCAAGGATGATTTTGGCGGCGTCGGCCGCACTCATCGGCGCCTGCTCGAGGAAGTCCTGCTGCCTCTGATGGGAGGCTTGGCGAATGTCGTCATCGCTGAGAGCGCCGACCTCCATGCCGAGCCGCGCCATGTCGCGACGAGCCTGCGCGACGTCGTCCCCGGTCATCTCGAGCGGATCCGGGCGGTCGAGGATGCGGCCGCTGTTGATAGCGATCGAGGTGCCGATGTGTCCGGGCATGACGAGTGACACGTTGACGTGAGGCGCGTTGAGACGGAGGTCGTTGATCAGCGCTTCCGAGAAGCCTTTCACCGCGAACTTCGCGGCGCTGTACGCCGTGTGCGGGACGCCGGGGCCGAGGCTCGCCCAGAAGCCGTTGACGCTGCTCGTGTTCACCAGATGCGCTTCGTCGCAGGCCATCAAGTGGGGCAGGAAGGCGCGCGAGCCGTAGTAGACGCCGCCCCAGCAGATATCGAACACCTTGTCCCACTCGGCGCGCGTCGACTCGACGAAGCTGCCGCCGCCGCCGATGCCGGCGTTGTTGAAGAGAAGATGGATCTGCTCTCCGTGCTCGGCGACCGCGCCATCGCGGTAGGCGACGATCTGCTCTTCGCTCGAGACGTCGCAGTCGTGCGCGGTGATCCGCACGCCGTCGGGAGCGTGCTCGCGGCAGAGCTCGATCGTCTCGTTCATCGCCTCGCGAGCGACGTCGCAGAGAGCGACGTGGCAGCCTTCGGCAGTCAGCTGTTTGGCGAGCTCGCGGCCCATGCCGGTGCCTCCGCCCGTGATCGCAGCGACTTTTCCTTCGAAGCTCTTCATGGTGTCTCCTCGGTGGTGATGGCCGACACCATAGCGGCCCGCGCAGCCGTTGCCCAGAGTTCGCGTGGGAATGGCGCTTGCCGTCTCGCTCGCGGGCGTGCGCGTGCGCGCCGGACCGCACCCGGCGCGCCTCGCAGCAGTCGTCAGCGCGCGCCGGCTGCCCGCAGGAGTCGCTCGATCTGGCGGTGGCCGAAACGCGTCGCCTGGTTGAGCGGCGTGCGAATCTCACCGCTGCGCCGGTCGGCATCGCCGGTCAGGTTCGGGTCTGCACCCTGGTCGAGCAGGTACTGCACGACGTCGAGGACTCCCTGCTGGACCGCGTTGATGAGCGGCGTGTCGTCGTCGATGACGTGGATGTCGATCTGCGCGCCGCCGTCGACGAGGCGTTGCACCATCGGCAGATCGCCCGCCATGCTGGCTGCGATCAGGGGGTTGCCGTCACCGCCGTGACCGTGGTGGTCGATGTCGGCTCCGTAGGAGAGGAGCAGATCCAGAACCTCGAGGTGACCCTCGGCGGAAGCATTGATCAGAGGCGTCCCGTCTCCTGCGACGGCAAGATCCGGCTCGGCGCCGAGGTCGAGCAGCAGCTGCACGATGTCGAGGTTGCCCTGACGGGCCGCGACGATCAGCGGGGAGCCGTCGCCCGGCCAGATCTGGTTGACCTCACTACCCGAGTCGATCAGCTCCCGGACTCGTTCCCAATCGCGCCCCTGAAGCGCGTGAAAGAGCCTCGACGAATCCGCAGAGAGCTCCGGGAAGTCCTTCTCGCTCAGTGCGACCGTCGTCAGCGGAAGTCCCGGCCATGCGGAGGCTCCCTGGACGGCGGCGAAGACGAGAAGGCAGGCCAGGAGGACGAGGGTCTTGGGGTGCAGATGGCGAGCGCGGTCGGATGTCATGTGGACGAGTCTCCTGTGAAGTGAGCTGCGGCGGTCCAGGAAGGCGGCCACCAGCGTTGTGGAGGGTTCGGAGGAAGTCGGCAGCGCGGCGCTGGCGCATTCGAGGAGGCTCTCCGCGAAATCGTCTGGGCTCCCGGAGCCGTGCAGCATGGCCCAGTCGTCGCAGGCGAGCTCACACTCGAGCTCGGCTTGGCGGCGAGCCCACCCGGCGGCGGGGTTGAGAGGGAGGAAGGCGCAGACGATCTGTCGGAGGAGGGCGGCGAGCGGATCGTGGCGCAGACAGTGGGCAACTTCGTGCAGCAGCGCGTCGTGCTGTGCGTCCGCGCCGACACTCTCGATCCATTGCGGCGGCAGCGCGATCTGATCTCGAATCGGGCCCAGCACCGCGGGCGAGCGCAAGCCGTCGACCTCGACCAGGGGCGGCGAAGCCGAGACGCCCGCGTCGCGGATCCAGTGTCGCAACTGGCGTTCCGCTGTTGCCGGCAGAGGCCGGGCGCCGCGACGCAGAAGGAAAAGCCCGAAGGCGCTGCGCGCAAGAGCAACGAGGCGCAGGACGACGAACAGTGCCCAGAGCGAGGCGAAAGCGACTTCGAGCGCGCGGCGGGTGGGCCAGTCAGTCGGTCTGACGCGGGAAGGCGTGGGCGGCACCACTTCGACGGCCGCAACGGGTGGCGCGTCGGTCGTTTGGACGGGGCCCGCGTCGAACGTCGTCACGAACTGAAGGGTCGTGGAGCGCGGAGCCAGTCCGAGCACCAGCAGCGGCAGGGCGCAGAGCAGGACCAGGAGCCCGTTCCAGAGAAGGTGACGCGTGCCGGCGTCGAGAGACGGGCGAGCGCGCATCACCAGAGCCGCGAGCAGGACGAGAGCCCCTCCGAGAAGCCACTGCGCGGCGACGAGCGGCGGAAGTGCCTGAAGGAACCAGCTCACGATGCGCCGCCTTCCCGCTTGCGCTTGGCCTCGTCGAGAAGCCGGCGCAGCTCATCGAGCTCCTCGGCGTCTGTCTCTTCGCTCAACAGGTTGACCAGGAGCTCGCGCTTCGAGCCGCCGAAGAGCTGGGCGGTCAGGCGACCGAGAGCCTTGGTGCGCGCGCTGGCCTTCGAGACGAGGGCCTCGTAGACGAAGGCGCGACCCTCTTTGCGGCGCTCGACGTAACCCTTGTCGACGAGGATGTTCAGCATGGTCTGGACGGTGTTGTAGGCCGCTCGATCCTCTTCGGGCAGGCCGCTCCAGACGTCGCGAACGGAGGAGGCGCCTCTGTTCCAGAGACGATCCATCAGACGCAGCTCGCCGTCGGTCAGTGTCTTGCTCTTGTGTCGTGCCATGGTCTGATCTACGTCTCCGAAGGAATTCGGTTTCGTCTTTCTGGATGATATCCGAAAAAATTCGGAGTTGGTGTTGTGACGTCTCCCGCCGAGCGATCGGAAGCGGGGCTCAGGAGGAGCTCGGGAACTCGGCGATGCACTCGATCTCGACGCGAGCATCGAGCGGGTTCTGGCGAACGGCGATCGTCGTTCGCGCGGGGCGGTGCTCGCCGAAGCGTTCGGCATAGACGGCGTTCATGCCGTCGAAGTCGTCCATGTCTTTCAGGTACACGTTGACCTTGACGACGTTCGCCAGGCCCAGGTCGGCGGCAGCCAGCACTTGGCTGAGATTGTCGAAGACACGGTGCGTCTGGTCGCTGATCGAGCCGCCAACGAGCTGACCTGAGGCCGGGTCGAGCGGAGTCTGGCCGGAGAGGAAGAGCAGTTGGCCGCTGCGCACGGCGTGGGAGTAGGGGCCGATCGCGGCGGGCGCTTCGGGAGCGTTCAGGGTCTTCATGGCTTCACTCTACGCGCTGCTTGCGGGGGGCTCTCGCTGGATACGTTCCCGGCGGCGCCGCCGTCGATCAGCCGGAGACCGGTGGACTGCAGCCGCCGGCCGCGCTGCGTTGTGCAATGCGGTAGCTGCGCTCCTCTGGCCCGGCGACCAGCACGTCACAGAGGTCGAGACGATCCGAGTACCTGCGCCAGTCTTCGTCGGTGAGGAGGAACCAGCCGTCTGCCGGCGCCGTGCCTGCGGGGTCTTCGGGATCGAAGACGCGCACGGTGCGGCCGAGCGCTGCGTAGAGGGACGAGTGCTTGCCGGCCGTGTCCGCGGGACCTGCGGTCCAGAGCGTCGCCTCCAAGGGGACTGCAGCCTCCAGACGCTCGGCGATCGGCGCGAGGTCGCGGGAGGCCGCACGGGCCGGAACGAAGCACAGAGACTGAGCGACGGCGACGGCGGTGGCGACCGTCACCACCGTCGGAACGAGCGTCGGCTGACGCGCGGCGCCAGCGATGGTCGCCGCTGCGAGGAGGGCGAGCAGGACGGCGGCGACTGGGTCGAAGTGGCGGTGCAGAGCGATCGCGGCCATCGGCAGCACCAGGAGAGCGAGGGCGCGGATCGCGATCGACTCGAAGCGTGTCGCGCCGGCGCGCAGCGCCGCCTCGGCGCCCAGACCGCCGGCGAGACCGAACGCCGCCGCGAGCGGCAGGTAGTAACGCATCTCGTGCGTCGGCACGGCGGTGAAAGCCAGGATGCCACCCGCCAGGAAGCCCAGGCCGCTCGCCTGGAGGCGCTCGAGGGAGGTCGACGGCTCTGCGCGGCAGGCCGCCGCCGCCCGCGGCACGAAGAGGCTGAAGGGTGCGAAACCAGCGAGGATGATGAGCGGCTTGGCGACCGCCAGTGCCAGTTCCCCCATGCCCCAGGTAAAGCCCTTGGTCTGCGCTTCCTGTGCCGGCTGACTGAACCCCTCCCAGCCGACGGCGCTGACCACGCTCCAGACGTAAACGCAGACGAGCGCTGCGAAGGTGATCGCCGGCAGCAGATGGCTCGCTTCGAGGAGCCGGCGGCCTCTGCGATTCAGGAGCGCGGCGAGGAGCAGTCCCGGGACGAACGACATGAGGGCAGGAACTCCCTTGGCCAGGAAGCCGAGGTAGAGAAAGGCGTAGGCACCCGTCCAGAGAGCTGCCTCCTTCGCCTCCGAACGACGCTCTCGGACGAGGGTCGCGCTCGCGATCAGAACGGCGCCGCCGACGCAGGCGGTCAGCGGAGTGTCGAACTCGGCGAGCCGAACCTTCTCGAGGAGCACGACGCTGCCGACGGTGCCGACGCCGGCCCACAGTCCGGCGCGGGGGCTGACCCAGCAACCGACGGTGGCGAAAGCGAGCAGGGCCAGAGAGAAGACGCTGGTGACGAACGGCAGTCGAAAGAAAGCCGCCGATGGAGCGCCTTCGCTCAGAGCTGCGGGAAGGGCTCCGAGCCAGTAGCCCAGCGGTGGCTTGTACGTGTAGATCTCGCCGTAGAGCCTGGGAACCAGCCAGTCGCCCGAAGACAGCATGTTGTTCGCGCCCTCGAGGACCATCGCCTCCATCGACAGATAGCCGTAGCTGTCGATGCCGAGGTAGAGGAGCGGAACCACGAGGACCAGCAGGGCGAGGAGTGCCGTTGGCCAGAGCTCGAGCAGGCCCCGAGAGGCAACGCCTTGCGTCTCGAGCCGAGTCGTTTTCGCAGTCGTCGTCATCGGAGAAATCTCGGCAGGATGCGAGTCTCTGAGGAGTCCGCCGTGGCGTCAAGCGTTTCGAACCCTGCGCATGAGCGCACGTGGGCCGATCTCGAGCGGACGAGCGTCGCTGCGGCTAGAGTCGGTCGAACCACAGCTCGTCGTCCGGCAGGAGAGTCGCTCATGCATCGCTCGTTTCTCGTCCTCTTCCTCGCGCTGCTGTCGTCGGCCGCGGCGGCCCAGAGTTACGACCTCGTCCTTCGGGGTGGACGGGTCCTCGACGGTCGCGGCAATCCCTGGGTTGCTGCCGACGTCGCGGTCGACGACGGCCGCGTCGTGCGCATCGGTCACGTGCCCGAGAGCGGAGCGAGGGAGATCGATGTGACGGGGAAGTACGTCTCTCCCGGCTGGATCGACATGATGGACCAGTCGGGCAGAGTGCTGCCGATCAACGGGCTGGCGGAGAACAAGGTGCGCATGGGAGTGACGACCGCTCTCGGCGGCGAGGGCGGAACGCCGGTTCCGGCGGAGCGCATTTCGAGCTACTTCGACGAGCTGGAGCGCCGGGGCATCAGCATCAACTTCGGCTCGTACTACAGCGCGACGCAGGCGCGCGTCGCCGTGATGGGGCCCGGCGACGGTGAGCCGAGCGACGAGCAGCTCGAGGCGATGAAGCAGCTCGTCGACCGCGCCATGCGCGAGGGCGCACTCGGTCTGACGACGGCCCTGATCTACCCCCCTTCCTCCTTTCAGACGACGGACGAGCTCGTCGAGCTCGCGCGCGTCGCGGCACGCCACGGGGGGATCTACGCCAGCCACATTCGCGACGAGGGCTCGGGCCTCGTCGGCGCCGTCGAAGAAGCAATCGAGATCGGCGAGCGCGGTGGCCTCCCGGTCGAGGTCTTTCACTTCAAGGCGGCCTACGAGCCGGGATGGGGCAAGCTCATCACGGAGGCGGCCGCGGTCATCGACGCTGCGCGCGAGCGCGGCGTCGACGTCGCGGCGGACGTCTACCCCTACACGGCGGGTGGCACGGGCCTCGAGGCGACGGTGCCCTCGTGGGTGTTCGGCGATGGCGCGCAAACGGCACTCCAGCGGCTGCGTGATCCGGAGGTGCGGGAGCGTCTCAAGCGTGAGCTCGAGACCGGATCGCCGGGGTGGTGGAACATCATCGAGGCGGCCGGCGGCTGGGACGGAGTCGTGCTCGTCAATGCACGCAACGAAGACAACGCACGCTTCGAGGGCCGCAACCTGCAGAGCCTTGCTGACGAAGCGGGGCGGCATCCGGCGGACGTCGCCTGGGACCTCGTCCTCGAGGGGCAGGGACGGGTGATGGCGATTTACCACATGATGAACGAGGAGGACGTGCGCGAGGCGTTACGGCAGCCTTGGAGCAGCATCGGCTCGGACGCCGGAGCCGTCGTCGATGCGACGAAGCCCGACGCGACGGGCCTGCCGCATCCCCGCAGCTTCGGCACCTTCCCGAGAATCCTTGCGCGTTACGTCCGCGAGCTCGGCGACTTCAGTCTCGAGGAGGCGATCCGCAAGATGACCTCATGGCCAGCGACCCGGATGCGGCTGAAAGATCGCGGCGCACTGGAGGTCGGTGCCTGGGCCGACATCGTCGTATTTGATCTGGAGACGATCGAGGACCGAGCCACCTGGGACGAGCCGATGCTCTTTCCTTCCGGCATCGAATGGGTGCTCGTCAACGGCGTGGTCGTCGTCGAGCAGGGCGACCACACCGGAGCCAAACCCGGGCGGGTGATTCGCGGCCAGGGCGCCACGTCCGGTTGAAGCGGCCCTGCCGGGTGGCGCAAGGGTCGGGCAACGTCTCCCCAGCGACTCGTCCCTCACGTGTTGACAGACTACATGTAGTCTGGAAAATGGTGGGCATGAAACGAGAAGAGAAGAAGTCCGACGTTCCCTACGGCACGCTCGATCTGCTGATTCTGAAGTCGCTCGAGGCGATGGGCCCGATGCACGGCTACCGCGTGGCGCGCCGTCTCGAACAGGTCTCTGGGAACCTGCTGACGATGAATCAGGGATCCGTCTATCCGGCACTCGTCCGGCTCGAGCAGAACGGTTGGATCTCGACGTCCTGGGGGGTCTCGGAGACCAACCGCCGCGTCAAGGTCTACGCCCTGACGAAGAGCGGGCGGTCGCAGCTCGCGGTCGAGATCGAGCGCTGGCGCCTGGCGAACGAGCTCGTCGATCGATTCCTGGCGATGTCGTCATGAAGCTCCGACGGCGTTGGGCGCGCCTCTTGGCTCTCTTCCAGCAGAAGCGGGCCGATCGTGAGCTCCGCTCCGAGCTCGAAGCGCATCTCGAGTTGGCCGAGCTCGAGGCGCGGCAGCGCGGCCTTTCACCCCGCGAGGCGAAGCGTCGTGCTCGGCTCGAGCTCGGGGGCGTCGAACGGATCCGCGAGGAGCATCGTGAGGCTCGCAGTTCTCTCTGGTTGGAGCACGTGATGTTCGACGCGCGCTACGCGCTGCGATCGCTGCGCCGAACGCCGGTCTTCGCGGTGACCGTCGTCGCGGTCCTGGCGCTCGGTCTGGGTGCGTCTGTAGCGATGTTCTCGGTGGTCGACGAGCTCTTCCTCGAGAAGTTGCCGTTCTCGGAGCCCGACCGGATCGTCCGGCTGTGGAAGGTACCGTTTCCCGGGGCCATCAACGCCTCGGCGACTCTGGACTTCGTCGATTGGAAGGAGCGCAGCGGCTCCTTCGAGGCGCTGGCCGCCCACTCGGGCACGTCGGCCACGCTCACCGGCCTCGGCGACCCCCAGCGGATGCGCGGTCGGCAGGTCACCGCGGACTTCTTCCGCATTTTCGGCGTCGAGCCCCTCTATGGTCGCGGCTTCCTGGTCGACGAGGACCTGCCGGGATCGGAGCCGGTCGTGCTCCTGAGCCACGCCGCCTGGCGCGCGCGCTTCGGCGCTGATCCGGACGTGCTGGGGCGGCAGCTCACTCTCGACCGCGTCTCTCACGAGGTCATCGGCATTCTGCCGCCGGGCGTCTGGGATCGCGGCCGTGCGGAGTACTGGAAGCCGCTGGTCTTCACCGAGGAGCTGAGAACCCGAGGCTTCATGTGGCTCAACGTCGTCGGTCGGCTGCGGGACGGAGTGACTCTCGAGCAGGCGCAGGAGGAGATGGCGGTCGTCGACGCGGAGGTTGCGGCCCTCGCACCCACCTGGCGCCGAGACTGGGGTCTTCTGGTCGAGCCGTACGAAACGCGCGTGCTCGAGCCCTCTGCAGGACGTTCCGTGCTGGTCGCTTTCGTCGCGGTGCTTCTTCTTCTGATCATCGCTTGCGCCAACGTCACCAACTTGCTTCTGGCGCGCGGCTCGGCCCGGCGGGAGCAGTTTCTGCTGCGCGCCGCGCTCGGCGCGACCGCCGGGCGTCTGCTGACCCAGCAGGTCGTCGAGGTGCTCTCGATCTTTGGTCTCGGGGGCGCGTTGGCCGCGCTCCTCGCGTCGGTCGGTGTTCGGTCTCTGGAGCCTTTGCTGGCTGACTCTCTGCCGGAGACGGCGCAGCTCGGTGTCGACTGGTCCGCGTTCGGCTTCGGTCTCCTCCTCCTCGCCGGAAGCGCGCTCCTCGTCGTCCTGCTGCCAGCGCATCAGCTGTCGCGCCAGCTGAAGCGCGACGGAGCTCACGCCAGGGTGCGCGGCGCGTCAGCGGTCGGAGTGCGCACCGGTCTGGTCATCGCCGAGGTCGCCGGCTCGCTCATTCTGGTCTGCGTTGCGCTCCTCCTCGCCAAGAGTCTCCTCCGTCTGCACGACATCGACGCCGGAGTCGTTACCGAGAACGTGTTGAGCGTGACGATCGACCTGCCTTTGCAGGGCTATCGTGAGCCCGAGGACGCGACACGCTTTGCCTCGGAGGTGCTCACCGAGGTGCGGAGTCAGGCGGGTGTCCGGGCGGCGGCGCTGGCGACGGCGCTGCCGATGCGCGCGGTCGATGAAGGACAGGGGCTCCTGCCTCTCTCGGGCTCGGGGGGACTCAGCGTTGGCTACAAGCGTGTTTCCGAGGGCTACTTCGAGGCGCTCGACATCGGCCTGCGCGAGGGCCGGACCTTCGATTCCCGAGATGTGGCGGGCGCGACCCCGGTTGGGATCATCAACGAGGAGTTGGCGAAGCGCATCGCTGCGGAGCTGGAGATCGACGATCCGGTGGGTGCCACGGTGAACATCTCGACTCCCTACTACGTCGAGAAGGGCGGAGAGCTCGTGGCGACCCGCATCGTGGGGGTCATTCGCAGCGAGCATGCCGCCGCACTCGCCGAGGCCAATGACGCCGTCGTCTACGTGCCGCTCCCTCAGGTGCCGAAGCGCTCTCTCGAGCTCCTCGTGCGCACCGAGTTCGAGAGCGATCAGGGAGCTCGCATTCTTCGCTCCGCCATCGCCGCGGTCGACCCCCTGCTGGCGTTCGGGCAGGCGACGACGCTCGAAGAGGTGCGCCGCGGCGGACTGCAGACACCGGGCCGCCTCACGGGTGCGATCGCCGCCTTCGCCGGAGCGGCGGCGCTGCTGGCCGGCCTCGGCATCTTCGGACTGCTCTCCTACGCCGTCGCTCAGGAGCGTCGGCAGATCGGTGTGCGGATGGCGCTCGGCGCGGATCCCTCCAAGGTCCTCCTGATGGTGCTTCGCGGCGGCGTACGGCTGGTGCTCTGGGGCTCGGCTCTCGGGCTCGTCGGTACCGTGCTCGCGACCCGCACGCTGCGATCGGTGCTCTTCGGAGTCTCGACGCTCGACCCGGCCGTGCTCGCCATGGCCCTGATCGCGACAGTCGTTCTGGGGTTGGTCGCGGGCCTCGTGCCCGCTTGGAGAGCAGCACGTCTGGATCCTGTCCGGGCGCTGCGGTCCGAAGGGTGAGAGCAACCGTTCGAGGCACCGCCAGCGCCAATTTGGGGCTGCTGGCCGATTCAATAGACTGTGTCTCCGATGGCCGACCGTCAGATCACGGAGCTCCTGGGGCGCGTTGCCGACGGCCCCGACGGTGGATCCGCCGACGAGCTCTATGAGCTGATTTACGGCGATCTGCGTCGGATCGCGCGAAGCCAGCTGCGCAAGCTGCGGCCGGGGCAGACTCTGCAGACGACGGCGCTCGTCAACGAGGCCTTTCTTCGCCTCGTTGGCAAGGAGAACTTCGAGAGCCGCGGCCACTTCTTCGCCGTGAGCGCCACGGCGATGCGCCAGATACTGATCGACCACGCGCGACGAAAGGGCTCGCTCAAACGGGGCGGCGACAAGGTGCACGTATCGCTCGACAAGGTCGACCCGAGCGTCGAGGGACAGGCCGATCTGGTTCTGACCGTGGACGCGGCCCTCAGTCGCCTGAAAGAGCTCGACCCGCGTTGGGTCCAAGTCGTCGAGTGTCGCTTCTTCGCTGGCTACTCGGAAGCCGAAACGGCCGAGGCGCTCGGCGTCTCGATCGCCACAGCGCAGCGCGACTGGATCAAGGCGAAGGCCTGGCTGCGCCGCGAGCTCGACCGTGGATCCGACGCAGCCAAGGAGCCCTAGAAGCCGCTCTTTCGCGCACGGTAGGAAGCAGCGATCTCCTTCAGACCGAGTTCGTCGTAGGTGCGCGCCGTACTCTCGTGCCATGAGTCCATGGCCGCGGAGTCGGCGCCGAGCGTCTCCGATAGAGAGCCGTAGGCGTCGAGCAACGTGCGCTCGCCCTGAGTCCTGCGACCCAGCGCCAGCAGAATCTGACCGCGATGGAACGAAGCGACGTCACGGTAGTGGCCCTGGAACGTCTCGATTCCCAGCAGGGCGTCCAGCGCGTTCAGAGCCGTGACGTGATCGCCTTGATTGAAGGCGACGATGCCGAGGCCGAACAGCGAGCAGGCGCGCTGCGCGGGCGCGTCGGGCCAGACCCGCGTGCTCCGACGAATGTGAGACTCGTAGGCCGTCCGGGCTCTGGCGTGGTTGCCGGCGTCCCGGTGCATCGCGCCGAGATTGCAGAGCATCTTGATCGTCGTCGGGTTCTCGCTGCCCAGTTGCCGTTCGTAGATCGCGACACTCTCTTCGATCAGCGGCAGACCCTCGGCTGTGCGCCCTTGGGTATCGAGGTGCAGTCCCAGATCGTTCAGAGAGCGAGCGACGTCCAGGCCGCCCGGCGCCAGGCGACGTCGCAGCGCGAGCGCTTCCTCGAGGGTGGCATTGGAGCTCGTCGGCAGGCCGAGCGCGCGGGCGCGCGAACCCGTCAAGACGCGCTGGTCCAGGACCACGGTCAGCATGCTCCCCAGGTAGTGCAGAGAGCTGGCTTCGGAGAGAGAGCCTGCAGGCGTCAGGCGTTGCCGGCCGTCGCGCGCGGCGGCGAAATCCAAAGCGGCCTGGACAGCCTCGTCTGGAGCCCTCTGCGCGTGGAGCAGCCACTGCACGTAGCCTCTTGCGTGCAGGAGCTCGAAGAGGAGTTCGGAGTCGTCTTCCCGCTCATCGATCAGGGCGAGTCCGTCGTGCACGGCCGCCAGGGCCAGCTCTTTCTCGCCGAAGGAAGCGTACGCCTCCGAGAGTTGGCCCAGCGTTGCCGCTCTCGCTTGCCGCTGGGCGGAGTCGCTCTGCAGCGCGACGATCTTCTCCAGCTCTCGCGCGGCCAGCACCCACTCGTTGAGGTTGCCCCAACCTGTGGCAACGCTCTGCCGGAGGCGAAGGTGCACCGCCAAGTCGGCCGGAGGCGATTCGTCGAGGCGTCGATTCGCCTGTTCGAGCATCAACCGCGGCGTCAGCTCCGCGCTGTCGATCTTGTCGACGTCGCTGAGCTCGAGGAAGCCCATGCTGAAGTCGGCGACGTTTTCGGCGACCTTGCGCTCTTGCTCGGCGACGCGCACCTGATGGGCCAGCAGCGCGATGCCGGCCATCAGGAGAGCGCCGACGCCCGCGGCGACTGAGACCCCGACGCGGTTACGGCGCACGAAGCGTCGCGCGCGGTAGAGACCGGTGTTGGCGGTCGCACTCACCGGGCGGTTCTTCAGAAACGCCCGCACGTCCTCGGCGAAGTGCTGCACCGTCGGATAGCGGCGGGCCGGGTCGAGCTGGAGTGCCGTCAGGGTGATGTTGTCGAGATCCCCGCGCAGCTGGCGAGATCGACGCTCGCCCTCGGGCAGATCGAGCACGGCTCGGCTCGGCTTCTGCGTCGTCTCAGCCCGCGCCTGGATCTCGCGCACCGAGAGCAGACCCTGGCTCCAGTCGTTGGGCAGCGAGCCGCTCAGTAGCCTGTAGAGCAGCACGCCCAGCGCGTAGACGTCCGTGGCGGCCGAGATCGGCTCGCCGAGCAGCTGCTCCGGTGCGGCGTAAGCGGGTGTCAGTGGCTGCGAGCCGCCCGTGCGTGTGAGATTGGCCTCGTCGCGATCGACCAGCTTGGCGATCCCGAAGTCGAGCAATTTGACCTGCGGTCCTCCGGGCGCCGACGCGGCGACCAGGAGGTTGCCCGGCTTGATGTCGCGGTGAACGACCATGTTGCGATGCGCGAAGTCGACGGCGGAGCAGACCTGGAGGAAGAGGTCGAGCCGTTCCTCGAGCTCGAGCGAACGAGCGTCCACGAACTCGTCGAGCGGCTCGCCGTCGACCAGTTCCATGACGAGGTAGGGAAAGCCGTCTGGTGAGACGCCGCCGTCGAGGAGCTGCGCAATGCCGGGGTGCTGGAGGCGGGCCAGGATCTGTCGCTCCAGGAGGAAGCGCTCGCGCGCTTCGGTGGCGTCGAGGCCCTGGGGCAGGAGCTTGAGGGCAACGCGACGCTCGTACTCGCCATCGGCGCGCTCGGCCAGGTAGACGACTCCCATGCCTCCGCGTCCGAGAACCTCCAGCAGGCGATAGCGGCCGAGCTCCTGACCTCGGCGATCCGGTCCTTCCTCGAGGTTCTCGAGGAGATCAGGTGTCAGTTCGCCGACGCCACCGTCGAGAGCGTCGGCGGCACGAGCGCCACCGCCGACGTGCTGGAAGAGCGACCGAACCTCAGCCCGAACGTCGGCGTCGGGACAGCCCCGAAGCACTTCCGCGACCTCGGTGTCCGAGAGCCCGAGAACGCGATCGAACCAGCGCTCGATCTCGGGCCACTTGGAAGTCATGTCGGAAGGACGGGTCATCAGGAGCTCTCTCCCTTTTTCACGCGGTGCGGCGCTGGGAGACGTCACGCTTGCCTTCAGTTTCTGAGCACTTTTCGGATCCGAGGCCTCTCAGGGTGCGTAAACTGAGATGAAATCTACTCAATTCTTATTCGAGCCGCGCCTCCCGAGGCCGCTCGGGGAGGCTGTAAAAGCATGAAGAACGCAGGAAAGAAGCTCGCTCTCGTGGCCCTCGCCGCAACCTTTTTCGTCGCCGGCGTGCTCTTCGCACAGGGCGTCGAGAAGCCGAGCTCGGTGATCCACGTCGTCACCCTCGACTGGGCCAGCGGAGCCTCCGACGCGGACATCCAGAAGGCGCTCGATGGCGTCGAGACGATGGCCAAGAGCTACGACGGCATCACTCGCGTGTGGCTGCGCAGCATCAAGTCGCAGACCAAGCAGGCGGCCTTCGTCATGGAATTCGAGAGCGAGCAGGCACTCAAGGATTACGCCGGCAGCGATGCGCAGAAGGCCTGGTACGAGGTCTACATGCCCGTCCGCGGTCGCAGCGTGACGAGCGACATCACGAACTGACGAAACCCGTGGTGGTTACCACGGGTTTCGTCAGTCATGTCGATGCTCCGGTCCGCTGCGCGGACCTGCGTGCTCCATGCGAGCTTCGCTCGCGTCGCTTGCCCGGAGGCCCGTGGTGGTTACCACGGGTTTCGTCCGTCATGTCGATGCTCAGGTCCGCTGCGGACCTGCGTGCTCCATGCGAGCTTCGCTCGCGTCGCTTGCCCGGAGGCCCGTGGCAGTTACCACGGGTTTCGTCCGTCATGTCGATGCTCCGGTCCACAGCGCGGACCTGCGCGAAGGCGAACGGAGTCCGTTGACTCTGAGGGTGGTCTCCGTTCGCCCCGTCAGCGGATGACGTCGAGTCGGTTCACTGGCTCCGTCGTCCTTCGCCTTGTCCATGCGAGGTTCGCTCGCCAAGGCGAACGAGAGCGTGAAGTTGGCGGCGGAGCGAGGTTCCTCTCGTTCGCCCTTTCGGAGAGGACTGCCGCCTTGGCTACCTCTCTTGCGCTCGCCCAAGGCGAACGAGAGCGTGAAGTTGGCGGCGGAGCGAGGTTCCTCTCGTTCGCCCTTTCGCAGAG
>JBCCLJ010000098.1:0-24314 GCA_039026915.1 Acidobacteriota bacterium | reverse complement strand
GGTCGGCGAGACGCTCGAGGGGGCCCTCGATCAGCGCACGCGCCTGCTGCCACTCCTGGCGCCGCGCGTGTGCGAGGGCCTGGTGGTAGACGACGTCGGCCCGGCGCGGCATGAGGTCACGAGCGGTGCGCAGCGCTCGAACCTCGCCATCGTCCGGCGGGGCGGGGCCGAGCAGGCCAGCGAGGCCGAGCGCGGCCCATGCCGGTCCGAACGAGGGCTGGCGTTTGACGCTCGCTCGGAGCGCAGCGCGTGCTACGCGGACTCGCGGAGTGGCGATCTCCTCAGCGTACTGGCGCTCGACCGCGTCGCGCACGATGACGTTGCCGAGGAGGAAGCTCGACCAGGGATCGCGCGTATTCGCCTCGACCGCCTGTGCGTACCACGCCTCGGCCTTGCCGAGGTCTCCGGCAGCCTCGGCGAGCCGGCCGAAGCCGGCGAGCGCCCGCGAGTGGTCCGGCGCCAGCGCCAAAGCCGCATCGAAGTGCCGTCGGGCTTCATCCCGTGAGCCGAGCTCCGTGCACAGCTCGCCGAGGCGCACGAGCGCGTCGGCGGGAGTGAGTGTGCGGGCAGCCTCGATCTCGACGCCCTGCAGGTCGACCGGGAAGCGGACGCGGGGCAGCGGTGCCGTCGTATAGCTGGAGAGCTCGTCTTCGAGCGACTGCACGCTCGTCTGGAAGGAGCCGACGAATGCAGTGAGCGGGGCCTCGCCGTCAACGAGCGCGGAGAGGAAGTCCCTCAGAGCCAGGGAGCCGTCCTCTCGGCCCAACAGCAGGTGATGCACCAGAGCCCAGGACTGAGCGTAGAAGACGGCGCGCCGTTCGCCCTGATGGTAGAGGCGTGTGTCCGTGCTGGTTTCCAGGAGGGTCCGCAGAGGCAGGAGCGAGCGCTGCTGCAAGGTACGCAGATGACTCGACCGCGCCCCGCCGAGAACGGCGTAGCCCTCTTCGTCCAGCACGAGCGTGCTGTAGAGCTCGGCCAGGCCTTCGTTGAGCCAGAGGGGCGCCTCCGGAAGATGATCGTGGAGAAAGGCGTGCAGCGACTCGTGAAGCAGGGTCTGGCGCGGTTTCGCTGCCGGGTCGGCTCGTATGACGAGGTGGCTGAAGTACTGGGTCGCGTGAAAGTAGCCGCTCGACCGACCGGTGCCTGCCGCACTCATGCGGCGAGGCGCGTAGGCAGCAAACCAGTCGGCGTCGGCGAGCAAGAAGACCCGGTAGGGAACCTCGGGCCGCATCTCTCTTCCTGCATTGAGCTGACGCAGCGCCGCATGAAGTACTTCGAGGTCCGCTGCATAGGCCTCGACGCGTCGACGTTCCAGATTCCCGACGACCTCGAAATGCGGCGTCGTGACGGCCAACCAGCGCTCGGCCTGAGCGGCGAGCTGGGCAGTGGCGGCTCTCGGCGCGCCGGCGCTCACGAGAAGCAGCAGGACGACGAACGCCGGAAGGAAGAATCGTCGGGTGAGTGGAGTCTCGAGAGTCACGTCGTTCGCTTGCAGTTTCGATCTCTCAGGGCCGATCGCGCGGGCTGGCCTTGGGGGACCGGGGCGTCGACCCCACGGGGCAGGCAACGATGCTCATGATGACTGAAATTCCGCGTCCTTGCCGTGCTACCGTGCGCCGATGTCGCTCCTTTTGAGTCAGCTTCTGCTTGCTGCAGCCGTGGCGTCCGGCCCGCCTCCGGGCAGCCCGCCGACCGACGCGGAGCGTGCGGCGGCCATGACTCTGAGTCGCTACCTCCAGATCGACACCTCCAACCCCCCGGGGAACGAGAGTCGCGCTGTCGAGTTCTTGGCCGAGATCCTGGAGGAGGCGGGAGTCGGCTACGAGGTCGTCGAGCCGGTGGAGGGGCGGGGGAGCCTCTGGGCTCGACTCGAGGGCGGACCCGAACCCGCGTTGATCCTTCTGCACCACACCGACGTCGTTCCGGCTGAGGCCGACGCCTGGAGGCTACCGCCCTTCTCCGGTGCCGTCGCCAACGGCTATGTTCACGGTCGCGGTGCTCTCGACACGAAGGGTCTCGGCATTCTCCACCTCGAAGCCTTCCTGGCGCTGGCGCGTTCCGGCGTCCCCTTGAGACGACCGGTGATCTTCATGGCGACGGCGGACGAGGAGGCGGGTGGCGCGCACGGAGCGGGCTGGATCGTCGAGAACCGCCCCGAACTCTTCGAAGATGCCGGCTTCCTGTTGACCGAGGGAGGAGGAGGAGGGCTCTACGGCGGCAAGCCGGTCTTCAGCATCGAGGTGGCCCAGAAGGCTCCTCTCTGGCTGCGGCTCACCGCGCGGGGACTACCGGGACACGCCTCCGCTCCGCGCCCGGGCAGCGCTGTCGGCTCTCTGTTGAGAGGCCTCTCGCGACTCGAGGATCACCGCTTTGCGCCCCGGCTCACGCCGCAGGTGGCCGAGTACCTCGGCTCGCTGGCGGAGCTCGGCGGCGGGCTCTCGGACGTCTGGAGCGACTTCGATCGGCGCGGCGTCCGAGCGGGACGGTCCCTGCGCCTGCTGCAACGATGGTCGCCGGCTCTTCACGCGCTCCTTCGCAACACCTGCTCCGTGACTCGCTTGAACGCGGGGCAGACGATCAACGTCGTTCCTTCGACTGCCTTCGCCGAGGTCGACTGTCGCCTCGTTCCCGGAGAGGACGTCGCTCGCTTTCTTTCCGAGGTTCGCCGGGTCCTCGACGAGCCGACGATCAAGATCGAGACGCGCCTGTCGTTCGAGTCCCCCGCATCGCCGACTTCGACGGAGCTCTTTCGAGCCCTCGAATCGGTGTTGCGGGAACGGGCTCCGCAAGCGAAGACGCTGGCGTCGGTCGTCAGCGGTTTCACCGACAGCCACTACTTTCGCTCCCTCGGCATCGTCAGCTACGGGTTCCGCCCGTCGCTTCCGGAAGCCGAGGCTTTCGGTGTGCACGGCCACGACGAGCGCGTTCGGCTCGACGATTTTTACGAAGGCTTGCGCATGATGAAGGACATCGTCGACGAGTTCGTCGTCGCGGAGCAGGGGAGCTTCGAGACGGGATCCTTCTGAGCTTGCGACCTGGGACGGGATTCTCTCTCGGCTAAGATTCGTTCCAGGAGCACCTCATGAATCGAATCCGACCGTTCTGGATCGCACTCTGCCTCGCCTCCGCAGCGAGCGTGACGCTCGCCGATCGCGTCATTCTCGAGAACGGCAACGTCCTGGAAGGACGCGCCGAGCGACGCGGTGACGAAGTCGTTCTGCGATCCGCGTTGGGCACGCTCGTCCTTCAGGCGGAGTCGGTGCTGCGCATCGAGCGAGAGGCGTCGCCCGAAGCCGAGCTTCTCGAACAGCTCCAACGCGCGCGGACGGTCGACGAGCTCCTCGCCGTGGCCGAGCGGTGTCGCGCGGCGGGCGCGGGCACGCTGGCGCGCCGAGCCCTCGAACGTGTGCTCTTGCTCGACCCTGAGAATGCCGAAGCTCGAGCGAGCCTCGGTTACCGCCGCCAGGAAGAAGGATGGACGCTCGAGCCCCTGGCTCCGACCGCCAAGCCGAAGGCGCTCTCGCGGGCGGAAGTGGACCTGGTCGCGGCACTGCTCGCCGGCGCCGCACCGACGGCTCCTTCGCCGAGTCAGCCAGCCGTCGTCCTCGCTCCACCGCTCGCCTGGCCCCCGCTGGCCATTCTCGGCGGACCTCCCCCGGGTGCAGCGGCACCGAGGGTCGCTCCTCGCAGGACTTCTCCGGCGACCTCCGCAGCTCCGGTGAGTCGTCCCGCAGCCTCCAGGGCGCCGCAGCTGCGCGCTCGCCGCGCGACGAAAAGTCGCTTCTCAGGCGGGTGATGGACTCAGGTCGAGGAGCCAGACGTCCTGTTCCGGGGCGACGGAGTCTTCGACGACGTGGCGAGCGAGGCTGACCCAGCGCGTACAGTCGTCGAGGATCGCAGAGTCCGCCGTCGCCAGGACATTCGCCGATTGCCGCAGCTGCGCGTCGGGGCTCGCGATGCAGTCGACCTGCCAGGCCCATCCGTGATCCTGAGCCTCCTCGCGTAGCACCCCGGCGAGGCGACCGCTGTTGGAGATCGGACGATCGAACCACCAGAGAACTTCGCGGACTCTGGCCTCCTCGAGCCACCGCCCGAGACATCGAAGAGCAGGACGCGTGACTTCGAGGTGTTTGTAGTGTCGCGCAAGGGCCGCGAGGTCGCGGAGCGCGCCGTCACGAGCGAGCAGCAGGAGGCCGCCCGAGAGGGCGGCTTCCACCGTCAGCAGAACGTTGTAGCCGTCGATCTCCACCGTCTGTCCCCGAAGCTGCTGCGGCGTGACGCGTCGAGCGGCACGGCGCGCACAGGCCTGGTCGCTGGCCGCGGTGCGCTGGAGCGCCTTACGTTGACGGGAGGTGAGGCGGTGTCTGTCGCCCACGAGAGCGAGGCTCGCCTTCGACGGATACCTTCGGGTCAGGAGCCAGCTCAGGTCGTTGCAGGCGGACCGCAGGCCTTCGATGGCCTCTTCGGCGAAGGCGATGGAGTCCTCGGGCGCAGGGCCACGTCTCTTTCTCCGGTCAGGCATCAGTCGGCGAGGAGGGCTCGTCGCTCCCGCGTCGCGCGTGCGAGGTCCTCGTCGGGCAGGGTGGCCACCGAGGTGATGGAAGTGAGGTAGTGCGCCGGGAGCGCGAGCTCCCGAGCGCCCGCAACGACCAGCTCGGAGTACCAGTCGAAGGGTCGCAGACCGTCCTGGGTTTGAAGCGCTTCGTAGAGGAACACTTCTTCGCAATGGCCCTGCGCCGTTTCGACGAACGCGGTGCGACGGCGGTAGCCGACTCCCAGGCCCTCCGCGCGGTCGAGGCCCTCGAGACCTGAGGCGCTCACCCGAAAGAGACCGCCCCAGACCTCCGCACCCGGTTTCCAGCGGACGTTGGCCTTGCCGCTACCGTCCCGGCCGATCTTGTCGAAGACGAGTTCGTGATTCTGGAGTCGCGCCGAGCCGGAGGGCACCGCTTCGGGCGCTCGATCGAACTGCCTCACTCGTGCTGCGAGCATGTTCGAGCCGTAGGCGAAGTAGAGGAGTTTCACCGGGCGCCTGCGTTCGCAAGATTGCGCAGTGAGTCGCACGCGTCGACACCTGGGGCGGCTGTGAAAATGCTGCGGAAAAGTGCCGCTGCTGACGGCCATATCGAACAAACTCTACGCTTTCGCATGCCCGGTTTCCTTGGAGTTTCGAGGGTTTCCGCTGTCTCGCTGTGGAAAACGTTGTGGAAAAGACGCTGAACGGCCCGATCAGCGTTGCGGTTGGAGGCTGTTCGTCGAAATCTCGACCCATCGTTCGATCTTCGCCGCGCACTCCTCGACGCTCAGATCGCTGCCGAATCGGCGCCGCCGCGCCGTCGTCAGGTGGAAGAGCGAGACGGCCGCACTCACCGAGACGTTGAAGCTCTCGGTGAGTCCTTGCATGGGAATGGTGTAGCGCAGGTCCGTCAAGTGTTTTGCTTCGACCGAAAGGCCATGCCGCTCCGTGCCCATGACGATGGCCAAGGGGCGGTCAACGGGCAGTTCGTCAAGCTCCAGGCATCCCTCGCCGACGTCCGCGGCACAGGTGACGAAACCGGCCGCCGAGATCGTCTCGAGGCAGGCGTCGATCGAGGGGTGTCGATGAACGTGCAGCCAGCGATCGGCGCCGCGGAGAATGGCCCGGTTGCCGCGATAGCGATAGGGCGATTCGACGACGTGCGCGGCGCTCAGTCCCAGGCCTTCCGCTGAACGGATCACCGCCGAGACGTTGTGGGCGTCCCAGAAGTTCTCCAAGACGACCGTCACGGAAGTCAGACGCTCCGAGGCAGCGTGCCGGAATCTCTCGAGACGCTGCGGCGTAACGCAGCCTTCCAGGTGCTCCGTCCGTCGGCGAATCTCTACCAGGCGGTCGTCTTCGCTCATCCCAGCCAGTGTACCGAGGCGGTCGACCCGCCTCGCGTCCTCAAGGGCAGGTGTCGAAGGCGTTCGTGTCCTGAATCGGAGCGAACGGCGTGCCGAGACTGTTTTCGTAGACGCGAACCAGACCCGTTTCGGTGTCGGTCACCGTGATCGTCACTTCGACGTCGGTGAGTCCTGCGGCAAAGGCCCAGAAGTTCTGATTGATCGCACAGGCGTCCAGGATCTTGATCACGGCCTCGACGTTGTCCCGATCGAAGAACCAGAAGTAACCGGTGTCGGGCGTGAGCGGAACAGCGCTCGCCTGACCGCTGTCGCCGGAGCGCACCTGCCAACGGGCGCGCACCTCGAAGCGTCCTCCGTTGAGGCAGAGGGTTGAATCGTTCGGAGTGCACTCTCCGGTGGCGCTGCTGGTGCAGAATTCCAGGTTGTCGAAGCCAACGCTGTCCGCGCCCGCCCCGGGGAACGTGATGCTGCGAATGAAGTTGCCGGGCGCGGCGGCGGTGAGGCTGCCCCAAGCGCAGAGCTGTCCGTTCGGATCGCCCTGGCAGTTGGCACCGCCGGCGCGGTCACCGAGGACCGAGCCGCTGTCGCTGGCCACCGGGTTGCCGGTACCCTGGGAGCCGCTCCAGGCGCTCAAGGCGACGGGCAGGCTGCTCGCTCCCGCTGAGTAGGCGATGGAGACCGATTGCACCGGCTCGCTGAAGTCGATCGAGTTCCCCGCGGCGTTCGTGAAGACGAGGATGGTGCTTGGTGAAGGCTCGTTGGCGAAGTTGCCGGAGCCGTTGGCGTCGGCGTCGACGAGGCTCTGCCAGGAGCCGTTGAAGGTGGCGGTGATTGGGCTCCCGAGCGTTCGGACCGGGTTGAGGTCACCGTTGCCTTCGAAGTTCACCATTTGGCACGTGCTCGAGCCTTGGCGCCGGATCCGCGGACCCGAGGGCACGTCGTAGAGCAGATCGAGAGGAGTGCTGCTGAGCCGGCTCGGCGCCGAAAGCGTCAGCGGCGAGCTCTCGGAGTCTTCCTGGCCGCCCGAAGCGCGCAGGGCGTTCCCGGTGGTCGACGGCTCGAGCAGAAAGAGGAGTCCCAACGCGGAGATGAAAGGGCGGAGATTCATGCACGAAAGCCTATACCAGCCTGCCCCGGCGGCCCCCAACGGCGAAGCGACCGACGCCGCGAGGGCGCCGGTCGCTCTAGAAGCAAGAGTCCGTGGCCCGAGCCACGGTTCCTCCTTACGGGCAGGTGTTGAAGGCGTTGGTGTCGGTGATCGTCGCGAACGGCGTTCCAAGCGGGTTCAGGTAGTTCCGCGTCTGGTTACGGTCCGTGTCGACGACGGTCATCTCGACGCGCACGTCGGTGAGGCCGCCGGCGAAGACCCAGTAGCGCCCGTTGACGCCGCAAGCGTCGAGGACCTTGATGACGACCTCGACGTTGTCCGGCTCGAAGAACCAGAAGTAGCCCGTGTCCGGAGTGAGACCGATGGCCCGGCCCGTGCCGGTGTTGCCCTGAGCCGTGCGGAAGGACGTGCTGACCTCGAAGCGGTTGCCCGTGAGGCAGAGCGTCGTAGCGCTACCGGAGCAGGCCGCTGAAGAGCCCGAGCGAACCGTATCGGGGCCTTCCGCGGCGACCCGGTCGAGCCAGTCGGTGACCACGTCGGAAACCTGAGTGCGGGTGGCCGCGCTGAACTCGGGCCGTAGGTCGTCCGGTTTGGCGCTGCACGTGGCGAAGGCGCCCGTGTCTTGCACCGGGGCGAAGATGTTGTCGTTGCGATTGAAGTAGGAGATCGTCTGTCCGGTCCGGGTGTCTTCGACGCGGAGATCCACTTCGACGTTGGTCAAGCCGGAGGCGAAGACCCAGTAGTTGCCGTTGATCGCGCAGCCGTCGAGCACCTTCACCACGACCTCGACGTTGGCCGGATCGAAGAAGGTGAAGAAGCCGGTGTCCTCGGTGAGCTGGTTGGCGGCACCGCTGAGGGGATCGCTGCTGCCAGCCTCGAAGCTCGTGGTCACGCGGAAGCGGTCGCCGTTGAGGCAGACGGTGTTGGCGTCTTCGACGCACTGACTCGGCTCCGCTTCGGTGCGCAGCTCTCGGCGGAAAATGCCTTCGGGAGTGTTGCCTGCGCCGCGGCGATCGAAGACGACGGTCGCGGTGTCGCGGTCGTCGAGCGTCACCTTGGGCGTCTCCGGTGAGGAGCTGGCGTCCTCCGTGGCCACAACGACGTCGTCCGTCTCGGCCTGGCCCAAGGGGTCGAAGAAGCGTCCGACGAGGTCGCCGCTCTGGCGTGCTGAGCCCTTGAAGGAGAGGTCGGACTCCCAGACGATGAACAGATCGCCGTCGCCGTTTGCGTCGATGACCGGTCGGCGCTGCACGCCGTTGGTGTTCTGGTTGGCAATGAACTGGTTTCCGCGGGCGCGGCCGTCGGCGTCGTAGAGACGAGTAAAAATGTTGCCGCCCGCTTCCCAGACGACGGCGAACGAGCCGTCGTCCGACATGGCGACCTGCGGATCGTCGGCCAGCGGCGAGGTCGAGACCGTGATCGCGCCGCCTTTGGGCAAGCCGTCGTCTCCGTAGAGTCGGGCGCGCACGCCGAAGCCGAGCCGGCGCTCGATCCAGACGGACACGAAGTCACCGGACGCCGCACTGTCGACCACGGTGTCGACGGCGCTCGAGTTGTTGGGATCGTTGATGTCGAAGGTCGGTCCCAGCAGGTTGCCCGAGCGGCCGAGGCGTCGGCCCTTGATCTGGTTGTCCTCTTCCCAGGTGACGATCGTGTTGCCGTTCTTGTCGGTCGACGCCTTGGGGTTGGCCGACGCCGGGTTGACGTCAGCGATGACGACGTCGTCGGTGACCGCCTCGGTCAGGGCAGAGTCGAAGAAGCGCCCGACGATGGCGTCTCCCTCGAGAGCGACGGTGCTGCCGTCGGCAAGACGCAGAGCTGTGCCCTCGCTCTGGCGCCAGAAGATGCCGATTCCGCCGCGATCGTCAGCAGTGATCACCGGCTGATCGTTGACCGTGCCCCCCTGGCTGGCTCCGCGGGCGGGCGTGCGATCGAGGTCGTCGTCACCGACGTAGCGGATGCAGATGACAGTGCCGTTGCCGCCCAGCTGCGACCACGAGAGGATCTTCTGTCCGTCGATCGTGTTGACGATGTCCGGACTCTCCGGAGCGACTCCAGCGCGCTGGATCTCCCGTTCGGGTCCGAAAGCAACGGTGCGCTCGACGGGAGCGCGCGCCGCCGGCTGGTCTGGGGGTTCCGAGGCAGTCATTGGTGGGGCCACGAGCAGCAGGCTGGCAACGGCGACGCCGCCCTGGGACAGGGCCTGCCGAGTTTTCGAGAAGGGGCGAGATATCTGCATTTTCTGGACTCCGATGTCGGGCATTGGGAGTGTTTCGGTTCGGTGAGCGCTCGGAGAGTTCGGGGCGTCGTCCATCCGATCGCCCCCGGGTCAGCGGTCGTCTCTATATACGTGATTTCTCGAGCGGTGCCGACACGCTGTCTGTTGCAGAACGCGTGAGGGACCTCGTCGCAGAAAGCGATTTCGAAGTGCGCTCACCCTCAACACCCTTTCGCAGCTTCAAACGGCAGACAGGCAGTTCCAGTGCGCCGCGTGAGCCACCTTCAACGCTTCGACCTCCGAGGTGGGGTTGGCGTTCCTCGGCTCCGAGCCGAACGCCTCGATGCAGGAGCTCAGGCCGTCGACCAGTCCTTCGAGGCTGTAGCCGCCTTCGAGGACGAGCGCGAGGCGTCCTCCGCACGCTTCTCTGGAGAGGCGGTCGAGCCAGGCGCACGCTTGGCCGAAACCGTTCCCGGTGACGTCGAGGCCGCCGAGCGGATCGAGGCGGTGGGCGTCGAAGCCTGCGGACACCAGCACCAGGTCGGGCTCGAAGCTTCGGCCGATCGGCACGACGATGCGCTCGAAGAGATCGACGAAGACCTCATCGCCGGTGCCGGCCGCGAGAGGCAGATTGACCGTGAGGCCGCGGCCCTGACCGCGACCGACCTCGGACAGGGCTCCCGTTCCGGGGTAGAAGCCGCCGCCGCGATGGCAGCTCACGAACAGCACGTCAGAGCGTTCCTCGAAAAGATGCTGAGTGCCGTTGCCGTGGTGGACGTCCCAGTCGACGATGAGCACGCGCTCGATGCCCGGTTGGTCCAAAGCGTGTTCGGCGGCGATCGCGACGTTGTTGAAGAGGCAGAATCCCATCGCTCGGTCCGCTTCTGCGTGGTGCCCGGGAGGTCTCGCCACGGCGATCGGTGCGCGCTTCGAGTCTCCGGCCAGGGCCTCCTCCGTGGCCGCGATCGCCGCTCCGACGGCCTCGAGGGCGGCGCTCAGCGAGCCTCGACTCATGACGGTGTCCGCGTCCAGCCCCAGACGGCCGCCGGTTTGGCTCAGCTGAGCGTCTGCAGCAAAGACCGATGCCACGTACTCTTTCGTGTGCAGAGACTCGAGGCGGGCGCGACTCGCGGAGGGCGGTTGGCGCCAGGTGCGGTCGCGGAAGGCGCTGTGAATCGCGCGCCAGCGGTCGGGACGCTCCGGGTGCTGCGGACCCGGATCGTGCAGCAGCGACGTCTCACTGCCGAAGAAGGCCGGTTCTCGGATCACGTGCGGCCCCGTCAGTTTGGATTCACCGTGATCTTCAACTCGAGTTGCTGAGCGCGCTGGATGCCGTAGCGAAGCGCCACGTCCGTGACCTTGCGGACGTGATGCCGCTTGCGCTTGTTCAGCGTCACTTGCCCGGACATGCCCTCGATCAGCGCCTCGCGGTCGTCCTTCCACTCGAGGCGCACGTCGGCCTTCCAGTTGTAGTCGCCGTCGTTGGTGAACTCGAGCTGAAACTGCAGACCGTCGTGGAACTCGAAGTCGGGCTTGCTTCCGAGCAGCTTGGGCTCGACCAGCGTGTTGTCTCGCACGATGCGGAAGCGATGCAGCGTGATGGCGCCGTTGACGACCTCGAGATCGATCCACTGGTCGACTTCGAAGGGGAGGGTGCGCTGCACCTTCTGAGCGGTCGCAGGGGCTGCAACGACCCAAGCGAACAGAACGATACACGCCAGTCGGCGCAGGACTCGCTGGTGGTCAAGACTCACTTCGTTCTCCTTGTCCGTCGGTCGCTCTCGAAGCCGGTGCGGGCTGCATGCGGAGCAGAGGCTCCCACCGCGACACCGGCCTTGCCCTCGAGTCGGTAGGTCTCCAGAGGAGTATACGGGGCGCCCGACGAACTCGGGTCAGCCTCGGATGCTCAGGACCCCACGGATGCTCGAGTTCAGAGGGCGACGAAGCGCTCTTCGTCCCTTCCGACGGCACCGTCGCGCTGGAGCCGCTCGAGGTGGAGCTCAGCGGACCGCTTTTCGATGAAGTCGATTCCCTCGCCTTCGTCGTGCGGTCGGTAGACGATGCGGTGGTCGACGATCTCCGCCATCGTGCGGGGGCGGCTCAGAAACGCGAGCAGGCGCTTCTCGCGCTGGGCGATCCGCTGCCGGTAGCGACCGATGCGTCGCACGAAGGTCTCGTGGTCGACGACGCCGAGGTGATGCCCCGTCAGGTAGTGGCGTGCTTCCAGCTGCGCCACCCGGTCGATCGTCGCCTCGAAGGACTCGAGGTCGGACCAGGCATCTCCGTAGTACGGCCCGAATCCGGAGAGATCGATGTCGACCAGGAAGAGGACCTCGTCCGGCTCGATGAGGAAGACGCAGTGGCCGCGGGTGTGCCCCGGCGCGTGAATTGCCTCGATACGAACGTCGCCGCCCAGCTCCCAGGTGGTGCCGTCGATGAAGGTCTCGGCGTCCGGCCTCGGCTCGAAGAGGAACGTCTCGGTGACGAACTCCCGCCACTCCGAGCGCCGCGGCTCGGGGTAGCCGAAGAGATCGAGGAATCCGTCGATCGACTGCAGACCCGGCAGGTCCTCCTCGTGCACCAGGCAGCGCGTCTCGGGGAGCTCGCTCAGGGCCGGAATGTGATCTTCGTGGCAGTGCGTGACGACGACCGCGTCGAGCGCGGGGATCGACTCGGGCGCTTCGCGCAGCCGACGCACCACGCCGAGCGGTGCGTCGAGCAGGAAGTTGGCATCGGGCCCTTCGACGAGGAGAGCGTTGGCGTCGGGGTAGCGCCCGTTGCCTTCTCCCAGCAGGGCACGGCTCGCTCCGAAGCTCTGATCGATGAGGTCTGACATGCGTTGGGGCTCCTTGGCTGCGGATCTGCCTCAGCTCAGGGCGGGGTAGACGATGGACTTGAGCTGGCCGCGGAAATTGAAGGTGCCCGAAGGCATGAGCTGTGTCAGGAAGACGACGACGAGTTCCTCTTCGGGGTCGATCCAGAAGATGGTGCTGGCGGCGCCTCCCCAGAAGTACTCTCCGGCGCTACCGATCGACTGCGCGACCGTCGGGTCGAGGGTGACCGCGAAGCCGAGGCCGAAGCCGACGCCGTCGTAAGTCGTCTCCGAGAATGAGCCACGGGCCCTCCCGGCCAGGTCGCTGCCCGCCGGAAGATGGTTGCGGGTCATGAACTCGATCGTCTTGCGCCCGAGGACACGTTGCCCGTTCGACGAACCGCCCTCGAGCAACATCTGACAAAAGCGGAAGTAGTCTTCCGCCGTGGACACGAGGCCGCCGCCGCCGGACAGCAGAGAGGGCGGGGCGAGGTAGCGAGAGCTCTGCGGATCGTCCTGCAGAACGAGCTCCTTCGCGGCGTTCCGCTCGTAGCAGGCCGTGAAGCGATCGACCTCCGAGGACGGCACGAAGAAACCGGTGTCCTTCATCCCGAGCGGGTTGAAGATGCGCTCGGCGAAGACCTGGTCGAGAGACTGGCCGGTCATGACCTCGATGAGGTGGCCACAGATGTCGGTCGCCACCGAGTAGTTCCAGGCGTCCCCGGGGGAGAACTCGAGAGGCAGCCCGGCGAGCTTCTCGACCATGTCGCTCAGGTCGCCTTCTTTCGGCGCGGTCTCGACGCCGATTTCGCGATATGCGGCGTCGACGTTGCTGCAGGCCATGAAGCCGTAGGTGAGACCCGCGGTGTGCATCAGGAGGTCTCGCACCGTCATGGGGCGTGCCACCGCTTCCGTGACGAAGTTCGGGTAGACGCCCCAGCGGTAGACGCGTTGATCCTTCCAGGCCGGGATCCAGCGATGCACCGGATCGTCGAGCTGAAAGTGCCCCTCTTCGTAGAGCGACATCAGCGTCACCGAAGTGATGGGCTTCGTCATCGAGTAGATGCGAAAGAGGCTGTCCGTGGCCATTGGCACCGCGCGCTCGAGGTCGCGCTGCCCGAGCGCCTCGAGGAGCTCGACCTGGCCGCGGTGAGCGACGAGCGTCACGGCGCCGGCAATCTTGCCGGGGTCGACGTAGCGCCTTCGCAGATGGTCTTCGATGCGTCCCAGCTGCGCCTTGTCGATCGAGCTCAATGACCTTCCTCGCCGAATCCTGCTTTCTCCGACGCCTTCTCTTCTGAAGGTGTCTTCAGAGTGCGCTGCAGTCTAGCGGAGCACAAAAAAAGAAGGGCGCGCCGCCCGTGCGGGGACGGCGCGCCAAATGGGAGGGGAGCGTGCTCCGTGCGGAGGCTTTGCCCGGAGCACCCTCACTCCCAATGCAGTCGGGGATCTAGTCGATCACTCCGAAAAAGGCGGTAGCCGAGCCGTCATTCAGACAGGTGGCCATTTGCGAGGTGTCGAGCCGGCTGGCGCCGCGGCGGTTGCCAAGCTCGAAGGACTGCTCGAAGCAGCTCGGAAAGCGACTCTGCAGAACCTCGAGACAGTCACTGTCGTTCGAGCAGTGCTCGGCGAGCTCCTCCCGCGTCTCGGCGAGTGCGGTACTACGCTCGTGGATGCGCAGTCCGAGGATGGCGGTCACGATGACGACGAGGCTGACGAGGTTGCGAAGAAAGCGATTCATGGCGAAGCTCCGGCAACGGCCGGTGATCGACGTAAAAGCAAGCGTCGTGCCGGTCGGCGGAGAAGGCACTTCGAGCGCAGCTTCGATCGGCCCGAACCCTCGTTCGTGCTGGGGTTCCAGACGTTCGACCGACGGCGGAGCCGTCACCGCCGGGGCGCGCCGTCGGCTTGGTGCGGTGGTCACGCGGCGTCACAGGTCGTGACGCTTCGTTGCGTCACGGCCCGGCGTGCCTATGTCTTGCGCCGGTTTTTTCGCCTGGTGCGCCGTTGGGCGAGCGCCGGCGTGATCGACTTCCTCCGGCCGACCTCCAACAGCACTGCGTAGGGATCTCCGACGAGTCCGAGAGCCTCTGCGAAGGCGGGCTCGGTGGCGATGCCGAGGAGCTTTCGCCGCCGAACCGCTGCGCGCAGCTCGACGCCGAAAGCGGCGAGCAGGAGTCGGTGCGCGACCGAGTGGAGGACGGCGTTCTGATCGCCACTGTCCTGGGCGGCCGCATAGAGCTCCACCTGGACGCCGCCAGGAGCTCGAAAGCGGCACCACGTCGGAAGCTCGTTCGGCCCGAGTTCGAAGACCGGTCGGGCCTCGAAGTGCTTGCGGCTTGCCAAGAGGAAAGCCTCTGCAGAAGCTGTGTGGCACGCGACGTCGAGGTCGCTGAAAGGCGTCTCCAGACCGGTCCCCAGAGTCGAAGCCGGACGCGGGTCGAAGGCTGCGAGGGTCCGCTCGAGAGCGAGAGACCGCAGAGCTCTCTGAGCGCGGCGTGCCGCCGTCGAGCGACGCCTCGGGGCCCGCCCAGGCAGGCTCCGAGGTACGGATCGGAGCCTCAGCCCTCCGGCTCCTCCATCGCGCCTGGCACCGTGCCCTTGGAGAGTTCCTGGTCGACGAGCAGAAGCCCCAGACCGCTGTCCCCGGCGAGCTTGAGTCGGCCGATCAGAGCTCTGGCGGCGTTCTCTTCTTCCATCTGCTCCTGGATGAACCACTGCAGTAGGAGGATGGCTCCGCGGTCGCCGAGTTTCTCGGCCATGTCGTAGAGCCTCTCGATCGAACGGGTGACGCGCTGCTCGGACTCGAGCACCGTGTTGACCGCAAGCTGGGCGTTTTCGAAGTCGTTCTCCGGCTGGGCGATCGCGGGAAGGATGACCTTCTGATCCCGCTCGAGGAGATGATCGATGATGCGGTGAGCGTGGGACAGCTCGTCCTGGGACTGCTGGCGAAGCCAGGTCGAGAACCCCGGCAGATCGTTCAGTTCGAACCAAGTGGCGAGCGCCAGGTAGTGGTGCGAGGCGGCGAATTCGAGAGTCAGGTGCTCGTTGAGCCCTGCTAGAAGTTTCTCATCCATGTCGCGAGACTAGCAGCGGTCGAAGCGCCTGAAAACAAAGGAAAATGAGGGTCTTTGATGCGACTCAGTCTCAGTTGGTCTGGACGAGAACGTAGCCCAGGACACCGAGCAGGAGGAGAGTCAGAAGCGCTGCGAACCCGAGAGCGAGAGCGTGCAGGCGAGCGCTGTCGTCGGGGTCGCCGAGCGTCGGATCGAGCTCGTCTCCCAAGCCCTCGGGCAGCCTTGCTTTCGTGAGTCGGCGCAGCGACCGGATCACCTGATTCAAGCGTATCGGAGAGCGCTCCGTGCGCGCGGCGAGGCACGCCGCGGCCATCTGGCGCAGCTCGACGCTGTCGCAGCGTGAAACCGTCAGCAGCTCGCGAATCAAGGCTCCGATCTGCTGGAGCGAGCGCAGCTCGGCCGGGGACGGAGCGTCGCCGTCGGCGCGGGCGCGAGTCGGCCAGGACTGTCCTGCGGCCAGCAGAATCGCTTCGCCGTCGGTTTGAAAGAGGATGTTGTCGGCCGTCACGTCGGGCGCCGCTCCCGTCAACCGAATCGACGCCCCGGCAGCGTCCGCGAGACCGAGCAGGATGCTGGCAAGCGCCGACTCGGAGGCACCGACGAAGCGCGAAGGTTGTCGCTCGAGCCATTGGT
Organism: Acidobacteriota bacterium; assembly: GCA_039026915.1. Classification (GTDB taxonomy): domain Bacteria; phylum Acidobacteriota; class Thermoanaerobaculia; order Multivoradales; family Multivoraceae; genus JBCCLJ01. The sequence goes on along the minus strand of JBCCLJ010000098.1, from coordinate 8,583 downwards.
CGAGGAGCTGCCCCTCACGATGGGCGAGTGCGACGAACGGCACCGGCGCGTCGAGATCGAAGGTGAGGAGGTCGGCGAGTTGAGGATGGTGCAGCCTCGAGCGGGAGCTGAGCTGCTCGGCCACCGACTCGGCCTCGGTCGCCGTCAGGGTCGAAGCTCGAGGAAGGACCTGGAGCAGGACCCTGCGGTCCGTCCGTTGGTCGGTCGCAGTACCGAACCGACCTCGCGGCTCCGTCGAGCCGATCCGGTAGTCGCCGAGCGGCGCCCCTGGCTCGAGTCGTCGATCAGACACGGCGTCGCTCCGGCTCAGCTCTGCGCCGTCCAGCCGAGGAATCTGCAGCGGCCGACGAGCACTTCTGCGCTGCCCTCCCATCCGAGCCTCTCGCTGTTGAGTACGAGGTCGTAGTGGGTCGGATCGTCGACGTTCCGGTCGTAGTAGTCCTGGTGGTACCGCTTCCGATTGGCGTCCACCTCGGCTCGTCGCTGCGCTGCCGCTTGCGGCGTCATGTCGAAGGCCTCCTGAGCGTGACGCTCCCGGAACTCGGTTCCGGCGACGACGCGAACGTGCAGCGCATCCTCCCTCCGCGCGAGCACGGCAGCGCTGGCACGCCCGACGAGCACGCTGTTGCCTTGCTCCGCGAGGTCTTTGACGAGCGATCGGGTCACCTGCTCCAGGCTGCCCTCGTCGAGGCGTTCGCGCACGCCGCCGTGCGTGAAGAGCTCGGGCAGCTCGAACGCCGTGACGTTCGCCAGACGCTCGATCAGGCTCGGAGGCTTCTCTTCGCGAGCTGCGACCTCCTCGGGCGTCAGTCCAGCGCGTTCAGCAACCTGTTCGACGAACTCGTTGTCGACCAGCTGCCAGCCGAGGCTGTCGGCGACGAGTCGCGCAATGCGCGATCCGCCAGCTGCGTACTGTCGAGAGAGTGTGATCAACATGTGCAGATCCTCGGTTGAGATGTCTCAGCGAATCGTGATTCAGCGGTTCATGGCTTCGCGGAGTCGTGCGTCCATCTGTCTCAGAGACGGGCTGGCGGCGTAGAAGGCCAGGCAGATCACGACGGCCATGATGGAGGCCAGGGCCACGGCGTTGGGCGCGCCGTAGAGCTCTGCCACGGCGCTGATGGGGAGAGTGCCGAAGAGCGGGAGGGAAAACGACATCATGAGGAAGCTCGAAACGCGGCCGCGCACCGCGTCGGGGATCAGCTCCTGGATCGACGTGTTGTTCAGGGTCCCGTAGAGCGCGGCGAAGACGTTGGCGACGAAGACGGCCACCAGCGCCGGAAGGAACCACGGGCTCTTGGCGAAGAAGAAAAGGCAGCCGCCGAAGCCGAAGATGCTGACCATCATGAGACGAAGGCGCTCCGGCGATGTCCGCCGAAGAGCGACCAGGACGGCTCCGAGCACGCCGCCGACTCCGGCCGCTGCGCTCAGCAGGCCGAGCCCTTGCGCGCCGACCTGCCAGATGTCTTCCGCGAAGACCACGAGGAGACTCTGGAAAGGCATCATGAGAAACGGCGGCAGCAGGCCGAAGAAGAGGAGGATGAGCACGAGGCGGTTGCCTCGCACGTACTGGAACCCCTCCACCATGTTGCTCGTGATGCTCAGCTCTCGGGCCTCAGGAGCGGCCGGTGCGGCGCCGACACCGATCATGAAGAGCAGAGCGGTCAGGTACAGGCCGACGTTGAGGGCGTAGGCACGCTCGAGTCCGATGCCGCCAATGAGGAAGCCGGCGGCGGCGGGCCCAAGCACGCGCGTCGTGTTGACGGCTGCCATATTGACGGCCATGGCGTTGGTCAGTCGCTCGCGACCGACGACGTCGGCGACGATCGCCTGGCGCGCCGGCATGATGAAGGGAAATGCGGCTCCCATGACGGCGGCGAGCAGCAGGAGATGCCAGAACTCGAGTCGTCCCGCGAGCAGCAGGCCGAGCGTGGCGATTTCGGCGACGACGATCATCGCCTGCCCGCCGGCGACGAGTTGGCGTCGGTCGACGCGATCGGCGACGGCACCCCCGATCGGGGCGACGAGAAGCATCGGCACCGCCACGACGGCGCTGACCAGGCCGAGGGCGAGCTCGCTACCGGTGATCTGAAAGACCAACCAGGCGCGCAGAACCTGCTGCCCGCCCATACCGAGGAAGAAGGTCGTGTTCGACGCGAAGAGCCAGCGGAAGCGCGGCTCGGCGAACGAGGAGCGGCTGGGCGACGCGCTCGGCGTCTGTTCGGAGGTCGGCACGGTGAGGAGGGCGGCTCCGCTGCATCTTAGTCGCTGCCGCGAAGCTCCTGCCTCTCTCTCGACATCTCCCGGCCGTTTTCGTCAGAGGGGCGACGAGCTCTCGGAGCGGATCTTCCAGGAGCCCGCCTGTCGCTCGAGGACGAGCGTCTTGCGGACCACGTCTCGGTACTGGTCCGAGCGGTAGCGCTGAATGAAGGTCGCCGTGGCCCGTTGCTGCGCTTCGTTGGCTTCGACCTCGAGCTCTTCGACTTCGACCTCGATGACACTGGGCGCGGTCAGTCGCTGACGGCGCTGCGCCCGCCAGGCCTCGTTCGTGCTCGAAGGAGGAGCATAGTTCGCGACGTAAGCCTGCAGGTAGGCAGAGACGTTCTGTTCCTGCCAGGCGCTTGCCCAAGCGCCCACTGCGTCCTTTGCGGCCTGGAGGTCGAGGGATTCGCTCGCCGCAGCCTGCACCGGGGCTTCCGGGGCGACCTCTCGAGGCGCAGCCTCCGTCGCGGCGGCTGCGGTCTCGGGCGGAGCTTCACTGACCGCCTCGTTCGCTTCCGAGGCCAAGCGGGCCTCCTCCCGTGGGGGCTCCTCGCTGACAGGCGTGGCGCTCTCTTCAGCGGCGATCGGGGGTTGGTTCGCACCAGCTGTCTCGGCGGCGAGCTCCCGTCGCGCTTCGTTCCGTTCTCTTGGGCTCGGTGCCGCGTCCGACTCCCAGGGCAGGCGACTGTGCAGGCCCATGCCGAAGAAAAAGAGCAGTGCGATGACGATCGCCGATGCGACGGGAACGCCCCAGTTCCTGGCGTCGCGGCGGTTGCGCTGCGCTCGGTAGACGGTGGGGCTGACGGCGGTGCGCCCGCTCGCAGGACGCCAGTCGCGATTGGCGTCGAGGCCAGCGCTGACGGCCTCGCGGAGCTCTTCCAGCTTCTCGGGCTCGCCGGTCGCCTCCATCCCTCCGACCAGCTCGCGAATGCTCGCGCGCGATTCGGGATCGAGACGGTCGAAGGAGACCCCGATGCCGATCGGTAGACCTCGGCTCGAGGGCGCCGCACGCTGCCAGACGACGCGCCCGGTGCCCTCCAGCAGGATCTCGCCGACGCGGATCGAGAATTCGATCTCGGTTCCTGACAGGTAGAGCGTGTCCGTTGCGACGAACATGCCTGTGAGGGAAAGATCTTTGACGAAGCCCGTTGCCGCGCGGCCGCCCTCGGCGCGAAAGTTCACCGCAGCGTCGACGTAGACACGCTGGGACTCCGGAGCGATGGCGCGCTCTCCGGGAAGCGCGCTCGCGGCCTCGGGCAGGTGGGCCTCTTCCTCTTGGGGGGTCTCGGGCATCGGCTGGATCCTCGGGGAGAAGGAGCTGCGGTGAGTCCGCAGGAATAAAAGCGCACTGTCGGAGGCAGTACTGATGGCAAGTGTAAAGTCTAAAGCGTTTCTCCAGCCTCTACATCAGCCATTCGCTCATATGTGCAAAGGGGTATGGTCCGAGCGCCAGTGTTGCGCGATGAGGTGCGTCGTTGCGCCGGTGCGTTTCGACGCGCGGCTGCGTGATAGCGTTCTCCTGGTGCCGTCGTTCGTGCACTCCCCTGGAATTCAAGGGGGGATTCCGGAAGGTAAGGCTCACGTGAGCCAGATGAATGGTGCAGTCGCCGTCGTTCGGCGCTGTGGGAAGACGAGGAGGAGTGGACGCCATGCAGAACGAAGATTTCGACGCCATCGTCATTGCATTTGCCGCATCGGTTGGACAGGGAGCGAGCATGTCTCTCTCGGGCTCTGCGGCCTCTTTCCTGAGCAAGCAGTACATTCAGCTGGGCAAGGACAAGCAGGACATGATCAACGACGAGGTACATGAGGCGTGCTGTCGCTTCTTCCGCGCTCTCGGCAGCGCGGCTGCCGTTCACGCCAACCAGGACCTGTCGCGAGAGATCACGGTGAAGCACCTCGAGCTCGCCGCCGAGGACCTTCAGAACCTCAAGGCGGGTCCTTTCGACTGCCCGCTTTGCCCTGTCTGATTCGCGAGAAGCGGCTAAGAGGCCGCTGACCGTAGCTCTGGATCTTCACGACCTTGCTCGCCTCGCAGCGGATTCTGCTAGCCGTCGCGCTGCTGAAGTCGTTCGTGGGGCTGGGCGGCTTCCTCTTCGTTTGGGGAGCCGGTAGCAGCGTCGATTTCAGCTCCGGGCTATTCGTCAACGCCGCGAGTACCTTTCTCTATCTGGGCGTGGCGCTGGCTCTTCTGGGCCTCGCACGTGGCGACCATCGGGCGCTCCTGCTCTCGACCGTTTGCGCGCTGATCGCCTCGGCCAGCGGGCCGCTCCACGACTTCGCAGCCGAGGGCCTCGGTGAGCCCTTGAGGCCTCTTCTCGCGATCACGAGGTCGATTTATCTCGAGCCGCTTCTCGGTTTCGCGAGTCTGGCGTTCGCTCTCCAGTTTCCCCACGCACGGCTTGCCGAAGCGGGGGAGCGAATCGGGCGCCGGCTCCTGTTCGTGTCGGGCGCTCTGGGCCTCCTGCTGTCGGTCGCCGGCGTGTTGAGTAGTCTCGGAAGCTTCGCCTTCGGACTGATTTCCTTTGCCGCGTGGGGGTTCAACGCCGTTTGGGGGTTGGCTGCCGCAGTTCTGATGATTCGCAGGGCCCGCGTCGCCGATCTCGAGGAGCGCCGCCGCGTGGCGATTCTTCTCGGCGGCGTGTTTGTCGGCAACCTGATCCTGATGCTGGCGCTCATCGCTCAGTCGTTCTTTCCGGTACTCAGAGACCGGGACGTCGAGGGCCTCGCCCTGGGATTTCGTTGGTTCACCTGGTTCAGCTGGATCGTGCCGGCCCTCACGATCCCCTACGCTCTGTTGGTCGATCAGGTCTTCGATCTCCGCTTCGCTCTGCGCCAGGCGCTGCGCTACTCGCTGGCGCGATCGGGACTCACCTTCCTCATCGCGCTGCCGTTCGTCGGTCTCGGTGCGGTCCTCTTCGCCGAGCGCCACCGTTCGCTGGCCGAGATCGTCACTGCTGGACCGGTCCTCGTGCTCGCTCTGCTGACCGTGCTCGCCGTCGCGGTCGCGGCTCTTCGAAAGCCCCTTTTCCGCTCCATCGACCGCCAGTTCTTCCGCGAGGAGTACGACGCGCGCCAGATTCTGGCGACGCTGATGGAGAGGAGTCGAGAGGTCAGCAGTATCCGAGACCTCCTGGCGCTGCTGATGCGCGAGATCGACCGCGCGCTGCATCCCGACACCGTGGCCGCACTTGCATTGGATCCGCGCAAGCACCTGTTCCGTTCTCCCAAGGGGGAGGTCCGACCGCTGCGTGAAGAGTCGCTACTGGCAGAAATGCTGACGAACGGAGGCAAGGCTGTTCCCATCGATCTGGGGCGACCGGACTCGCCGCTCAACTCGCTGCCGCACCAGGAGCAGCAGTGGCTCACCGAGGGCGCGTACCACCTTCTGGTTCCCATGGTCGCCAGTGATGATTCGCTCATCGGGCTTCTCTGTCTTGGAGAGAAGCGTAGCGAGCTGCCGTACAGCGTCGAAGACCGCGAGCTGCTGGAGGCGGTCGCGGCGTCGGCATCGTTGAGCCTCGAGAATCGCTGGATGGCTTCGTCGCAAAGCGAGACGAGTTCGTTCCGGCCGATCAGCGGCCCGGTCACCATCTCTCCGCGAGAGGAAGGCGGTCTCGAGTGCCCGAAGTGCGGCAAGGTCTTCGAGCTGGGCGGCGCTTCTCGTTGCGAGCCCTGCGACCGCTATCTGGAGCCGGCGATCCTGCCGCCGAGCCTGCTCGAGAAGTACCAGGTTCAGCGCCGGCTCGGAGCCGGCGGCATGGGTGTGGTGTACGAGGCGGTCGACGACAGCCTGGGCCGCCGTGTCGCGATCAAGACTCTGCCGAAGGTCGCGCCCGAGAAGGCTCTCAGGCTTCGCCGAGAAGCGCGCGTCATGGCGACGATCACGCACCCGAATCTGGCGCTGATTCTGGCGGCGGAGGCCTTTCAGGGCCGTCCGCTCCTGGTCTTCGAGTTCCTGGACGGCGGCACTCTGGCGGAACGGCTCGAGGCCGTGCCGCTGTCCGAGTCGCAAGCTCTGGAGCTCGGGATCACTCTGGCGGGAGTTCTCGAGAGCGCGCACGCCAAAGGCATTCTTCACCGCGACGTCAAACCGGGAAACGTCGGCTACACGGCGGCCGGCACGCCCAAGCTGCTCGACTTCGGCCTGGCCAAGCTGATCGACGGTCCCGAGGTCGTCGCCGAGCCCGCGCGCCTGGCGCTCGGTCGAGCGCTCCCCGACGATGTGACCGAGGCCTCGATCACTCGGACGCAGCAGGTCGTCGGTACTCCTGCCTATCTTTCTCCCGAGGCGGTGGCTGGTCGCAAGGCGGAGCCTTCGTTCGATCTCTGGAGCCTGGCGCTGACCCTCTACGAATGCCTGAGCGGCGAGAATCCGATGCGCACCGGCAGCCTGGGTCGCACGCTCGACCGCATCAGCGCCTGCGAGGTGCCCGACGTGCGGACCTTCCGGCCCGATTGCTCGGCCGAGTTCGCTCGGTTCCTGAGCTGTGCACTCGGCGCCGACCTCGCCGAGCGCCCGCAGTCGGCCGCCGACTTCAGGAGTCAGCTCCTCGAGCTGCGCCGACGAGCCGCCTGAGCGGCTGCCATCAGTCGGGTGTCTTCGCTCCCGCGAGGAGCTCGGCCGCCTTGTGGAGGTCGACGTTGCCGCCGGAGAGGGTCACTCCGACGCGTTGCCCACTGCGAACGTTGACCGCACCGCTCATCAGCCCCGCCAGCGCCAGCGCGCCCGTGGGTTCGAGCACCACTTTCAGCCGCTCCCAGGCGAACGCCATCGAGCTGAGAATCGCCTCCTCGCTGACGGTGACGATGTCATCCACCAGAGCCATGACCAGCGGGAAGGTGTGGTTGCCGAGGGACGGTGTGCGCGCACCGTCGGCGACCGTCTTCGGGTTGTGCACGGACTGCAGAGTGCCGGTGCGAAACGAGCGCGCGGCGTCGTCGGCGAGCTCGGGCTCGACGCCGATGATCTGGCAGGAGGGATTCAGGTGGCGTGCCGCCAAGGCCGCGCCGGAGAGGAGGCCGCCGCCACCGCAGCAGACGAGGAGAACGTCGAACGGCCCGGCGTCCTCGATGAGCTCCATGGTTGCAGTCCCCTGGCCGGCGATCACCCAAGGGTGGTCGTAGGCCGGAATGATGTCGAGGCCCTTCTCCTCGGCGATCTGCGCTCCGAGCTCCTCGCGCGTCGTCTCTTCGCGGTCGTACAGCACGACGTTGCCGCCGTATCCGCGCGTTGCCCGCAGCTTCACCTCGGGGGCGTCGCTCGGCATGACGATCGTGCTTTCGACGTCGAGGAGCGTCGACGCGAGCGCGACCGCCTGGGCATGATTGCCGGAGGAGTAGGCGAGGATGCCGCGCTCCGGCGAGCGCTCGCGGTGCAGCGAGAGCGCGTTGTAGGCGCCCCGGAACTTGAAGGAGCCGGTTCTCTGAAAGTTCTCGGCCTTCAGGAAGACCCTGGCATCGGTGAGGCGATCGAGCTGCGTCGACTGGACGACGGGAGTGCGATGCGCGTGATCGTGCAGGTTGCAGGCCGCGCTCTCGACCTCGGCGAATGTGATCTCTTGGTTGTTGCTCAAGGCGTGTCGGACCTCTTGACGTCGGGCGCCGGCCCTGGTGCGGCGCTCGACGAACGCGCGTGTCGCAGGAGTACGGAGTCGGTGACGTAGTCGTCGGAGTAGTCGCGCAGGACTCTCAGGACCTGGCGGGTCAGTGCCTTCGTCGCACGTCTCGTCGAGCGACTCGTCGGGCCGCGCCGGACGCGAATGGCGAAGGCGAAGAGCGGCTCGGCTTCCGGGGCAAAGCCGAGGTAGTTCGTGTGGAAGCCGTGCCCTTCGGTCTGGCCGGTGCCGGTCTTCATGGCGGCCGGGAAGTCCGGCGGCGCGACGAGAGAAGCGGTGCCGCGTCTCGAGGTCACTTCGAGGAGCGAGCGGTGAAGGAGCGGCAGCCACTCCTCGTCGATCACCCGCCGCGACTCGGGCGAGCCCTCGCGCACCGGATCGGTGAGCACGTCGCGGCGCGGAGCGTTGCCCAGAGGGCTGTCGGCGGCCAGGTGAAGTGTCGGAGGAAGGAGCAGCCCGTCGATCCACGACCGTGCGATCACGGCTCCGTGGAGGGGCGTCATCTCGGTCTGATTGAGCCCGATGGAGAGATCGCCCAGCTCGCGCGCCGTCACCAGCGGGCGGGCCCAACCGTAGGCGGCCGGGCTTTCTGAGGGCCGGCGGCCGAAGCCGTAGAGCTCGTACTCGGCGATGACCGCTTCGCGCCCCAGCTGGCTTCCGAGGTCGGCGAACGCCGAGTTGCAGGACGTGGCGAGCGCCCGCG
>JBCCLJ010000097.1:0-24396 GCA_039026915.1 Acidobacteriota bacterium | reverse complement strand
GCGCGAGGTAATCCACGTCTCGAGGCGGAACTCGCGGCGCAGCTCGGACGCCGCGCTCTTGGCCGCATCTTCCGAGCCGTAAGGTCCGACGCGCACGCGGTACATGGTGCGCGTTCCGTTGTCGAGCGGGTCCATGAAGGCAGAGTAGCCCGCCTGTTCGAGCCGCCCGAGGAGCGCCTGCGCCTGCTCGCGATCGGCACTCGAGAAGACCTGGATCACTCGGCTGCCGGCAGCAGGCGGCGCCGGTGAAGAGCTGGCGACGGGCGTCGACGCGGGCGGGTCGGCGGCGACAGCGGGCTCTTCGCTCCGGGCGACGACGACCGGCTCGGGCGAGTCCTCGCGCAGAGTGGGCTCGGGCTCCGGAGCCGTTTCGGCTTGCACGGGCTGCGGCTCCGGTCTCGGACTCTCGGGCTGCCGCACTTCGGGCTCCGCAGCGAGGGCTTCACGCGAAGCATCCGGCGTCTCTCTTTCTGGAGTGCGCACCCGTTGCACCGGCATTTCGGCGGCGCCGACGCCTTGCCCGTCGCGATCTTGTCCGTCGCCTTCGGGCACAGCGGCGGCGTCGGCTGGAGCGGCTTCGGCTGCATCGGAATCGTCCGACCCGCCGAAAAAGGCGAAAGGCTCTTCTCCTTCTCTCTGGGCGATGACGGTCCCCACCGTGCCGCGCTCGCCGATCGCCTCGCGAGCGACCCACAGGCCGGCGACGAACGCTCCGACGACGCAGAACAGAAGCGTGACGATGGCAAACGCCACCTGTCGATTGGTCAGTGCAATCTCGTAGTAGCTGCGCTCCTCACTCGTCGTCACGACGTCTCCTCGTCAGTACTCTGGGCCTCGGGAGACGTCGCCGGCGGCGCGGGAGCTGGGGTTCCGGCGAAGGCGCGGAACATCTCGAGCGGCAGCGGGAAGAGGATCGTCGAGTTGCGCTCCGTCGCGATGTCGGCGAGCGTCTGCAGATAGCGCAGCTGCAGCGTCGTCGGGTTGGAGCTGATCGTGTTGGCGGCGTCGACGAGTGCTTCCGAAGCCTGCAGCTCACCGCTCGCGTGAATGACCTTGGCGCGCTTCTCGCGCTCCGCTTCGGCCTGCTTCGCCATGGCACGCTGCATCTCTTGCGGCAGATCGACGTGCTTCACCTCGACCATCGACACCTTGATGCCCCAAGGATCGGTCTGCTTGTCGATGACCTCCTGCAGCTGCTCGTTGAGCTTCTCGCGCTCGGACAGCAGCTCGTCGAGCTCGGTCTGGCCGAGGATCGAGCGCAGAGTGGTCTGCGCCAGCTGACTCGTGGCGAAGAGGAAGTTCTCGACTTCGACGATCGCCTTCAGCGGATCGAGCACGCGGAAGTAGACGACCGCGTTGACCTTCACCGAGACGTTGTCGCGCGTGATGATGTCCTGCGGAGGCACGTCGAGCACAACGGTGCGCAGCGACACCTTCACCATGCGATCCAGCGGCCACAGGATCAGCACCAGGCCCGGGCCTTTCGGCTCGGGCAGCAGGCGTCCCAGACGGAAGACGACGGCCCGTTCGTACTCGGCGAGCACGCGCACCCACTGCGCCATGAAGAAGGCCGCGACCAATACGAGCGCGCCAAAAATCGCTACCGGCATCTCAACTCTCCTTGGACCTCAACGTTACCGCTCCGCGACGCCTTCGGCCACGTCGGTCTGGGGTGCCACGTCGAGGGTCAGGCCGTCGACGCCGGTGACCACCAGCTGGTCGCCGGCCGCGACCTCGCCCGCCGAGCGCGCACGCCACAGCTCGCCGTGCACCTGCACTCTTCCTTCATAGCCCCCGGCTCCCGGAGCGAAGCCGGCGACGGCGGTCGCGGCTTCCGCCAGCATGCCGCTCGCACCGGTGGCCACGGTCGCCGAACGCGCCCGAAAGGCGAGCCAGGACAGCCCTGCCATCAGAAGCGCACCCGCCGCGGCCAGCGTCACGATAAAACCGGTGCTCACGCGCAGCGCTGGATCGGCGCTGCGAAAGAGCATCAGCGAGCCGAGCACGAAGCTCAACAGGCCACCCATGCCGAGGATACCGAAGCTCTGCACGCTGATTTCGGCGATGAGCAGCACGACGGCAAGACCCATGAGGGCGAGACCGGCGTAGTTGAGCGGGAGGATCGAGGCGCCGTAGAAGCCGAGGATCAAGGCGATGGCGCCGAGCACACCAGGAAAGAGCAGCCCGGGATTCTGCAGCTCGATCAGGAGACCGGCTGAGCCGAGCGACATCAGCAGCACGGCGATCTCCGGGTGAGCCAGAGTGCTGCGCACGCGCTGGAACGGGGTCATCTCCGCCCGTGTGACGCTCGCTCCCGCAGTGCGCAGGACGCGAGCTTCGGGTGTGCCCGAGCGGACCTCGAGTCCGTCGAGCTTCTCCAGCAGCGACGTCAGGTCGCTCGCAAGGAAGTCTGCAAGGCCCAGATCGATCGCCTCCTGAGCGGTGAACGACCGACTCTCGAGAACGGCGCTCTCGGCGAGTCTCAGGTCTCGTCCGTTGCGTCCGGCGAGTGAGCGAATGGCCGCCGCGGAGTCTTCTTCGATCTTCTTGCCCAGGTCGCCTTCGATGTCACCACCGCCGCCCGCGACGGGATGAGCGGCGCCGGTGTTCGTTCCGGGAGACATCGCAGCAACGTCACCGGCCATCAGCAAGAAGAAGCCCGCCGAAGCCGCCTGAGCACCCGCCGGCGTCACCCACACGACGACGGGCACCGGACTCTCGAGCATCTCCTGCCAGATCTGCCGGGTCGAGTCGAGCATGCCTCCGGGGGTGCTCAGCTCGAAAATCACCGCATCGGCGCCCTCCGACGCGGCGGTCTCGAGGACCTCCGCCGTGAACTCGGCGACCACCGGCTGCACGACGCCACCGTCGAGCGTCATGACGAGTACCCGCGGTGCGTCCCCTTCGTCGGCCTGCGATCCTGCCCAAACGAGTCCCGCGAGGAACGTCAGCAGGAGAGCGGTCGTGCGACGGAGCCGTGTCACAGGTCTTCGAGGTCTCAGCGCGGCGACAGCGCCGCGTAGTCGACCGGTGCCGGGTCCTCGAAGACCGACGCCGGGAGGTCGTCATAGACGTGAATGTCCTCGAGCTGGAACTGGCCGCGATCGCCGGAGAGCATGATGTCGCCGTGCTTCGTCCACTTTGCCCAGGGCGTCTTGAACTGGGGCGCCGGCGCGTCGGCGGTCGGGAAGAAGGCCCACTGCTCGACGAGACCGGTGTCGTCGGCGACGTACACGTGGTACTTGTTCTGCGGCGTGACGCCGACGCCTTCGAAGGTCAGCTGCACGATCTGGCCGGCACGGCCGTCGTCGAGCTCGCCCTTGCCGACGTACTTGAGCGTGACGCCACTGTCCTTGAGCTTGTAGGGCATGGTCAGCCAGTAGGAGTCGTTGATCCAGGCCTTGTAGCCGCCGTCGAGATCCTTCGCCAGCGCCTCGGCGTCGGCGACCTCTTTGCCGTCGACGAACACCTTGCCTTCCTTCGAGTTGATGTTCATCAGGATGACCTTGCCGGCCTGCGGCTCGAAGCGCAGGTTGCCGGTCCACTTGTCCCAGACGTGGGTGCGTCGGCCGAAGAAGTTCCATGCGATGAAGCGGGTGTTGTCCCAGGCTTCGCGTCCCCCCATCGCAGCCATGACGCTGTCGGCGAGGGCAATCGCCTGAGCGTCCGATGCGGCGGTATTGAAGTCGGGCATGGCGGGGTTCTCCTGCGCCCCAGCGGTGGGGGCGAGGAGAAAGAAGGTCAAGGCAGCGAGTCCAAAGAGTCGCATGGTCATGGTGATGTCTCCACGGTGTCGGCTCGAGCCTTTCGCGACGGGCCCTGCACGGTCGGCGAGGACGCCCGGCCCTGGAAATCGGGGGCGCGTCAAGGCCGAAGAAAGATCGGTACGTCGCTGATCAGCGTAACACGCGATACGGACCGAGAATTGCCTCCGTCCGCTTCCTCGGCGGCCTTTGGTAGCTTCTTCTGGACGCTCACGCGACCGACTTCCCAGGAGACTCAATGCCCCTCAAGGACTCAGCGATCATCGAAGCTCTGTGGGTCAAACGAGCGCATCGGGGCGTCCTGGACGCGCACACGGCGGTCGACCTCGTCGAAGGCGCCGGCGTGGCCGAGAGCGCCGATCGGGGTGGCAAGCGTCAAGTGACCGTGCTCTCTGCCGAAGCGTGGGAGGCCGCCTGTCGCGAGATCGGTCGCGAGCTCGATCCAGTGCTCCGTCGCGCCAACGTCCTCGTTCGCGGCATGGACTTCGAGGCGACCCGCGGCCAGGTACTCCAGCTGGGCACCGCGCGGCTGGAGATCTGGGGCGAGACCGTCCCGTGCAAGCTCATGGAGGAGACGGCTCCTGGCCTGCTCGATGCACTTCTCCCCCACTGGCGCGGCGGTGCGTTCGGCACCGTGCAGACGGGCGGCACCGTTCGAGTCGGCGACGGAGCGCGCTGGCTCTGACTCCTGCTGTCTCGAGCACTTCTCTGACCGCGGCCTTTCGAGAGCGCCGAGCGCTAGAGCGAAGGGATCGTTGCCCTGAACGTCGCGCCGAAACCCCTGGCCTCGTCCGGCATCGTCCTCAGACGCAGCTCCCGGCCCGGGCGCAGCTCACCCAGCAGGCCTTCGTCGAGCTCGTAGCGAACGAGACGCTCTTCGCTCAGCGGCAGCTCACGCCACACGTCTTCTTCGACCTCGATCTCGAGACCGAACTTGGGCTCGAGACGAGCGCGAAGCACGAACCGGCCCGCTTCGCGGAGGATTTCGATCGACTCGAGCCCGGGAACGCGCTCGGTGAACGCCCGCGAGGCGTCGAGCGAGGCCCGGTACTGCGCCGCAGGCGGCGTCGAGGGCGCGCGCTTCGCGCTTGGCGCTCTGCTCCCGGGTGTGCTCTCGCCGGGGACTCCCTCCGCCGAGACCTGCCGGGCACGCGGCGCGGGAGACTCGAAGACCGTGATCACGGGCGTTTCCGATGTGACGACGATCGCCTCGGCGACCTGGGGTTCGTCGGCCAGCTCGTTCTCGTCCACCCGGTCGAGATCGAAAGACGTCTCCGAACTCACAGGGCTCTCCTCCGCCTTCGAGGTTTCTGACCGGAGCTGGGCCTGCGCGGACACCGACCGGTCCGCCTCGCGCGGGGCGACGCTTGCCGGCGGAGGGGTCGCCCTCCGCAGCGATCGGTCAGCCAACTGCTGGCGCTGGGGCTCGGTCGCCTCCGCGTCGGCCGGAGCCTCACGGACCGAGGAGGCCTCTAGGGTTCGCAACGCTCTCGAAGTCTCATCGAACCGCGGAGCCGGCGCAGGAGCTCGGTCGGCGCTGGCGACGCCGTCCTCGGCGTCGATGTAGCCGAGAGACCTGAGCCTCTCGTCCTCGGGCCCCGTCGAAGCCAGCTCAGCTTCGGCGAGGGCCACTTCCGAGACGGGCTCCACGCCTCCGGGCAGGCCCACGTTGCGAGCAACACCCACCGCCAGGAGCCCGGCCGCCAGGATCACGACGGCCGCCGCGACGAATCGCAGCGGTCGCGGGGAGCCCGCGGTCTCCGGCAACGCGGTCAACGGGGGGCCGAAGGTCTCCTCCGGAATCTCCTGCTGAATCGCCTCGAGGAGACCCGCGGGGGGCTCGATCGGCGAGCCTTTCGAGAGTCTGCGCCTGATGTCGCGTTCGTTCTTCACGGTGTCGCCTCCAGAGCGATCCCCAATGCTGCGTAAGCCTTTCTCAAACGCTTGCGCACGGCCACCGCCGAGATGCCTTGGATCTTCGCGATCTCCGTCGCCGACGCGTCCGACCAGTAGCGCGCGGTGACCGCAAAGCGCAGATCCTCCGGCAGATCGAGCACGGCGCGACGCAGACGTTCTTCCTGCTGCCGCTCCTCGGCCCTGCGACGCAGGTCCGGGGCCGTGTCTTCCGCAGCCTCGGCCTCGCCCTCTTCGAAGGGCCGAATGCGCGCCGGTCGACGAACATGATTGAGAAAGGCGTTGTAAGCGATCCGGTAGAGCCAGGTGCCGAACTTCGAGCGCCCGTCGAAGCGATCGAGCGATTGCCAGGCGCGCCGGTAGGTCTCCTGTGTCAGATCGGCGGCCAGGTCGCGGTCGCCACCCGTGAGCTTCACGAGCGAGGCAAAGACCATCTCGTAGGTCTCTTCGACCAGGCGCTCTGCAGCGGTGCGGTCGCCCGCCTTGACGGCAGCCACCAGCTGACCGCCTCGCCGTCCGCGCACTGCCGCGCTCGATGCCTTCATCGTCTCCACATTCGATGAGACACCGAAGCCGAGGAGAACGAAACCACGGCGTCAGTCGGACTCTTCGAGCGCCAGCTCTTCACTGCCGCCAAGCATCGTGCCGATCGGCTTGATCAGCAGTCCCATCGCCACGGCGGCGCCGATGCCGGTGAAGCCAATCACGGCCAGCAGCGTCGTCACCTCGAAGCTCTCGTAGAAGCTCGCCGCCTTGCCGGCGATGAAACTACCGACGGAGGTCGCGAGGAACCAGACACCCATCATCAGCCCGGCGACCCGCGCCGGAGCCAGCTTGGTCATCGAGCTGAGGCCTACGGGACTGAGGAAGAGCTCGCCGACGGAATGACAGAGGTAGACAGTGAGGAGCCAGCCGACGCTCGCCTTGCCGGTGTCACCCGCGACGTTGGCGCCGCCGACCAGGACCAGGAATCCGAGCCCGGCGAAGAAGAGTCCCACCGAGAACTTGGCCGGACTCGAGGGGTTGCGCTTGCCGAGGTAGACCCAGAGCCAGGCGAAGACCGGAGCCAGCAGGACGATCATCAGCGAGTTCATCGACTGCCACCACGACGAAGGGAAGGCGCGGCCGAGAATCTGGTTGTCCGTGCTGCGATCGGCGAAGAGCGTGAGCGTCGACCCCGCCTGCTCGAACAGCCCCCAGAAGATCGAGGCTCCGATGAACAGCACGAGCACGAGAATCAGGCGCTTACGTTCTTCCTCCGTCCACTCTGACGACAGGAAGAGGCCAGCGAAGAAGATGACGCAGATGGCGATCAGCAGCACGCCGAAGCCGTTCGAGATGTTGGTCTCGTTCATCAGCTGCGGCGCGGTGACGCCGAGCGTGATGATCGTTCCGAGAACGACGAGGCTGATCACCGACCAGCGCACCGCGGTCGAACGCGCCCGTGCGATCTTCTCCGGAGAGCCCGCATTGGCGGGTTCGAGGCCGGCGCTACCGAGCCCTTTGCCGGTGAGCACATACTGCACGAGACCGAAGAACATACCGACCGCCGCCGCAGCGAAGCCCCAGTGCCACGCTGTTTCGGGCTCGAGGCCCCAACCGGCCAGCATCTCGCGGAAACGCTCGCTCTGCGCGAACCAGCCACAAATCAGGGGAGCCGAAAAGCCGCCGAGGTTGATCCCCATGTAGAAGATCGAGAAGCCCGCGTCGCGGCGCACGTCTCCTGGCTCATAGAGCTGCCCGACGATCGCCGAGATGTTGGGTTTGAGCAGCCCCGTGCCGATGATCACGCAGAAGAGCCCGCCGTAGAAAAAGGCGAGACCGTGGAAGGCCAGCAGAATGTGGCCGATCATGATGATGACGCCGCCGTACAAGACGCTGCGACGCTGGCCGAAGAAGTTGTCGGCGAGCCAGCCGCCCGGCAGTGCCATGAGGTAGACCATGGAGGTGTAGACCGCGTAGACCGAGCCCGCGGTCTTGGCGTCGAAGCCCAAACCACCCGAGGCGACGGCGGTGGTCATGAAGAGCACCAGGATGGCGCGCATGCCGTAGTAGCTGAAGCGCTCCCACAACTCGGTCAGAAAGAGCGTCATCAGGCCGCGAGGGTGCCCGAAAAAGCCGGTCGGCTGCGAAGCGGCAGAGTCGTGAGTCGTCATGGAGCTCCGAGGGAAGACGAGGTACCGCGAGGCCGAGCGGGTGAGCTCTCGGCGGGACCCGGGGGTTCGACTGAACGTTGGAAGGCGCAGTCTAGCAGCGCGCGAACGACTCAACGGGCGCGACTCAGGACTCTATTCCGACGCGTTCCGCCGTCGGCGCGGCGGCCCGGACTTGGCGGAAGGCTTTGTCGAACGGAAGACCTCGAGGCTGTTCGGAAGCAACCTCGATGGTCGGAGCGAGAGGATTCGAACCTCCGGCCTCACGGACCCGAACCGTGCGCTCTACCAGGCTGAGCTACGCTCCGTTCGAAGGGGTCTCGCAGAACGCAGCGCGTCGGCGAAGGACAGAGAATACCCCTCGGTCGAAAGAGGCGTCAACCGTCCTGGAGGCGTGACATCAGACCCTTGGAACGAGCGTCCAGGCCCACTGTCGCTACCGGTAGTCTTCGCGCCGCAGTCCGGGAGCCCTGGGTAGGAGGTTCCACCCGTCCCGAGCTACGGAACGGAGAGAGACGGCGAGGTCTGCGCCGGTCCAGTCGTGGGCTGAGAGACTCACTCGTCTTCGGGAAGAACTTCCAGAAGGATCACGGTGACGTTGTCGAGACCGCCCCGCTGATTCGCTTCGTCGATCAGCGCCTTGCAGGCTTCGTCGAGGGGTCGCTCGCTCCGGATCATGCGCTCGATGTCCGCGTCGTCCATCATCGTGGTCAGGCCGTCGGAGCAGATCAGGTACAGATCGCCGATCTGGAGATCGACTTCCTGAAGGTCGACCATGACTTCCTTCTCGCTACCCAGAGCCCGGGTGACGACGTTCTTGAGAGGATGGGTGCGCGCCTGCTCCTCCGTCAGATAGCCGGCGACGACCTGCTCGTGGACCCAAGTGTGGTCCTGGGTGAGCACCTCGAACACGCCGTCGCGGAAGCGATAGGCCCGGCTATCACCGACGTGCGCCAGCGCGGCCACGCCGTTCTCGACGTGCAGACCGACGACAGTGGTGCCCATCCCCTGAAGAGCGCTGTCCTGGTGGATGGCTCGCAGCACCTGGTCGTGAGCCGACCGCACTGCGTTGCGAAGTCGTGACGAGTGATCGCGCACGGCGATCTCATCCGTGAAGCGGGCAGAGAACTCCTCGTTCCCCTCCGCTCGAATGAAGTCTCGGATGCTGTCGACTGCGATTCGGGACGCAACTTCGCCGTGGCTGTGCCCACCCATTCCATCGGCAACGATGAAGAGCCGATGATCGCGGTCGATCTCGTAACAGTCCTCGTTGTGTTTCCGCGCCATGCCGACGTCGGTCATCCCCGAGGCCCGGAGTTTGAACTGCATGTTTCTGGCCTCAACCCTTACGACAGATCAGTCACTTCAACCGATCGATGGCCGCTCGGATCTCAGCATCGTCCCCCAGCCATTTCAATGCCTGTCGATAGTACCTCTCGGCCCGCAAAGGCATGCCGCTGGCGGCGAAGAGCTTCCCCGCCTGCTTGAAGTACTTCCCGTTCATCTTATCGATCTCGCACGCCTTTGCGATAGCGGTGAGTCCTTGCGACCTGAATTTCGGTGCCTGACTCGAGGCGAGAGCCAATCGGTACCAGCCTTCAGCGTCGGTCGGATCGATCTTCGTCGCGCGATCGAAACACTCGACGGCCGTCGCAAAGTCCCTCTCCTTGTAAGCCTTGGTTCCCCTCTGAAGGTGACTACGCGCCAGCGTGCGATTGTCGGTCACCTGACGGTTTGTTTCCGGTTTCGACACTTCGATGTCGTGCTGACGGCGCCGATCCGGATTGGAGAGCACGTTGAAGGCTTCGGTGATGCTCTGGAACTCTTCCTCTGCCGCTGCCTTCTCATCACCGCTGAAGAGATCCGGGTGGCGCTTGCGCGCAAGCTCTAGGAAGCGAGCTCTGATCTGCTGAGAGCTAGCGTCCTGAGAAACGGCGAGAACGGCGTAGTAGTCCTTCACTTGGCCACAGATCCTACGATTTCGTGAGCGCGGACGCGAGCCTCCGAGGGCGTCCTTCGCTTTTCAGCGGCCTAGTTTACTTGCTCTTGGCCAGATGGAGACGGCGAGCGGTCTGGCGCACGGCATCGGCGACGTTTCGATCGCCCTTGAGAAGGTTGAGGTCACGCATCGAAAGACGCGGCGCAAGGCGCACGGCGATGCCGACGGGAGTCCGCGGATTGCGCACGAGGTTGTGCATGATCACGTACTTCTGGACCCACTCGCGGCGGTTGGCTACCGCGGTCAGAACTTCTTCGACGATGTAACGGTTCGACGAGACCTGCTCGATCTCGGACTCCGAGACGGCGCTGCCGGTGAGTACTGCCATCGCGACTTGCGGGTTCTGATCACGCAGCAGAATGCCGCGGAGCGTCCGAGAGGCACCGCGCGCGAGCTTGGCGCGCATGGGGGTCGGCAGTCCGCGAACCTGCCCCTCCGAGAGTCCGGTGCGGTCGTCGATTTCGCCCTCCGCTTCGACCTCTTCGAGGACCTCTTCGATCGCCGCCTGAAGCTCGACGTCGTCTTCGGGATCGAGTTCGTCACCTTCAGCGGGAGCCTCTTCCGACTCCGGCTCCTCCTCGCGCTCGAGGAGGTGCATTCGGTACTCCTCGATGCGACGCTCGGAGTATGAACTCAGACTCGAGTTCTGCTCGAGCGATTCGAGGATGTCGGGGTTCTCTCGAATGAGATCCTGACGCAGCAGCAGGACCTCCTGTACCGAAGGCTGACCGCGACGCGCCAAATCATGGATGATCGACAGAGCGACGTCCTTGCGCTGGATGATCGCCTCCAGAACCGCCGATGCCGTCGAGTTGCGAGCAAACCAAGAGAGCACCTGCGAGTCGGCGTCGCTCGACAGGATGCCAAGAATGACCCGGGGCTCGACGTTCGCGAGAGAGTTCGCGGCGGCCGCTGCAACGTCCGGATCCTCGACTCCAGCGAGACGAACCTGGAGCGCGACCAGTTCTTCCTGAGGGACGGGAAGAACGCCCTCGGCCGCGAGTTTCATCAGGCCCGGGTTCTCTCCCGAGAGAATCCTTTGCCCGAGCTCAGAGTCGATCACGTCGTCCAGCGCCTTCGACGACGACGTCAAGCGCCGCCCTCGAGCTGGCGCGCCGTCTCGAGGTCGATCGTGAACTCTTCCTCGTCGCCGGCGGTCGGCTCGAACGACGCTCCGTTGATCTCGAAGCGCACGCCGCCAACGTTGCCGAGCTTCAGCCGCACGACCCGCTCCGCTTCGATCGACAGGCTCTCGCCCTGTACCCGCAGCTCGCTCAGCGTCCGATCGCCGTCCACGAAGACGTCGATCCAGCTGTTCTGGTCGAAGTCGAGCGTGACCTGCAGAGGCAGGGTCTCCCGCTGGTCAACGGGCTCCGCTGGCGCCTCGGCACTGGGGGTTGGGGCTGCCAGCGCCGGCGTCTCTTCGTTCGACGACCGACTCGCCAGCCATCCGAAGAGAGCAACGATACCGATCAGGGCGGTGAGGCCGGCGACCGCGAGTCCAAAAGGGAAGCGCGAAGTCGGCGCGGTCGGAGTCGGCGCATCGTCAACCGGCTCGTCCTCCGGAAAGCTCGCGAGATAGCGGTTCACCACCTCGTCGGGATCGAGGCCGACATACTTGGCGTACTCCCGAAGAAAGCCCTTGGCGAAGACCGCCGCCGGCAGGATCTCGTGTCGGTCCTCTTCGAGGGCCTCGAGGTATCGCAGACTGATCTTGGTGTTCTCGGCGATGTCCCGCAGAGTGATCTCGCGAGACTCCCGCTGACCGCGAAGCCAGCTGCCGAGCGAGCCTTCACCTTCAGCGTCGGGCTCCCACGGTTTCAGCTTGTCTTTTTCTGACACAGAGACTCCTTCGAAGAGCGCGATTCTACCAACCGTGCGCGCGGATTCAGCCCCTCGGACTCACATTCCGACGAGCTCGCGGGCCTTTCGCCTCACGGCCTCGACGATGCCGGGCTTGAGTGCCACGGCGCGTATGTCATTTCGCTTCAAAGACGGCAGCAGCGAAAGCGCCAGGGCGGGAGGCGTTCGTGGATTGCGACACAGAGACCGCTTGATCTCGTAACGACTACCCCACTTCCGATTGCGCGCGATCAGCGTCAACACGCGACCGGAGGTCGACTCCTTGGCGACCAGCGGCACCAGCGTGCCTTCCGTGAGCCTGGGATTGTCGAGGAGCGCCTCGAGCACCTTCGGGTGTGGGTCCCAGCGCAGCTGGCTCAGGAGCAGACCACTCGCGACCCGCGCCAGAGAGACCTTCTCCCCGAGCGACAGGCCTGGAAGCCTTTGTCCGAGCGTCTGCTCTGCAGCGCGACGGATCCGCGGACGGACGCGGACGTCCGAGGCGGCCCGAGCCAGGTCCCTCCAGAACAAGCTCGGCACCTGCCGCACCGCCTGAACCTCGGGAGTGTTGCGATGCAGTACGAGGTCGCGACGCACCTCGTAGACCCGCAGCAGATGGTTGCGATCGAGCAGGAGCTCCGTCACCTGCCGATCGCAGTGCGGGTTGCGCAAGACGTGCAGCGCGCTGGGAGCGTCGAGCGCATCGCCGTAGGAGTCGAGCAGCTCGTGAAGCTCCTTCGGACCCGCGTCGCGCAGGCGTTGCAGCAGGTCGGGCGGCAGCTCTCGAGATTCCTCCACCGAGCCATTCTCGCTCAGCGTGCACCGCCCTGGAAGGCGGTCTCGGCTCGCTCCACAGCGGCTGGGTTCGCTGATAAGTTCCGGAACTTCCGGACGAGACTTCGAGGCCGAGACTCCAGAGGTTAGGGCATGCAAAGAACCGAGCGCATTCAGGACGCACTGAACGAGGGCGACTATCCGACCGTCGAGGAGGAGTGGATCTCGCTCGTCAGCGAGAATCCCACGGAGATCGACTTCTTCGTGCGGATTGCCGACGCCCTCGAAAAGCGCGATCAAGGCGAGCGCGCCCAGCCGCTTCTGCAGCTGCTCGACGAGCAGCTCGTCGAGAAGGGAGACTTCGAGTCTCGCCTGCGTCTGATCCGCAGCGCCGGCAAGCGCTTCATCGGCGGAGGTCGCGTCCACGAGACGGTCATCGACTCACTCGAGAAGCTCTTCGCCGATCGCCACGAGCAGCTCGACATCCTGCTCCCGACCGTCGGGCTCGACAAGAGCAAGGACGAGACGCCCAAGCTGTGGGACAAGGTCGAACGGCTGCGCAGCCTCCTCGCTTACGAGAAGGGCACGGTCGTCGAGATGAAGGGCAAGGGCGTCGGCGAGGTGATCGACGTCAACCTGCAGCTCCAGACGCTGAAGGTGGACTTCGAGACGATCAAAGGCATGTCCGTCGGCTTTCGCGCGGCCGGCAAAATGCTCACCGTTCTGGACACCGAGCACGTGCTCTACCGGAAGCACACCACGCCCGACGAGCTCGAAAGCATGAAGCCGGCCGAACTGCTGCAGGCCGTGCTGCAGAGCTATGAGGGACCGATGACCGGAGCCGAAGTGAAGACGGTCGTCGCCGGCGTCGTTCCCAAGCAGAAATGGACGAGCTGGTGGAACGCGGCGCGCAAGCATCCCCAGGTCCTGAGCAGCGGCGGCAGCCGGGCCACGTACACCTGGGCCGAGAGCAGCGACGCCGCTGAGGACGTCGTCTGGCAGGCCTTCGTGGAGGCGGAGACCCGCGACAAGATCGACCACTTCAAGCGATCGGGCAATCAGGATCCCGAGCTTCGCGCTCGCATGGCGACGACGCTCGACGAAATCGCTCTGTCGCTCGCGGACAGCAATCCGTCACTCGCCTTCGAAATCCACGAGACGATCATCCGTCAGAACGAGCCGTCACAGCTGAAGCCGTCCGAGCTCATCAAGAGCCTGAAGGACATCGGCGCCTTCCTGGCCGGGATCGAGTCCCGCCAGTTCCGCGAGGCAGCCTACGGCCTGGTCTGCAACTGCCGCGACGACTGGGACACCGTGCTTCAGGAGCGCTTCTTGAAGGAGACCGAAGGGCGCGCGCTGCAGGCGATCGCCAAGACCTTCCAGGACGATCCGATCCGGCAGGAGGACCTCCTCGACCAGGCACTCTCCCAGCCCGCAAAGACCCCGGCGGCCTTTGTCTGGGCTGCCCAGGAGGCTCCGGAGCACGAGGGGTACTTCGCGCGGAGGTCTTTGAGACTGCTTCGGCAGGCGTTGCTGGCACTCAACAACGACGCCTTCGCGCCGCACAAGAAGGCGCTCGAGAACATGTTCGAGTCGGGAGGGCTCGCCCCGAAGGTGCTCGCCGTCTTGACGTCCGACGAGGCCGTCGACGCCGAGAAAGCGATTCAGGAGGCTGCCGGCCTGGCCGACTACCAGAGGGATCCGCTGCTCGAGTCGCTGTACCTCAAGCATCCGACGCTCAAGGACGGCGACCGCGACGCCCACATTCTCTACGCGACCGCCGAGTCGCTCGAAGAGAAACAGAACCAGCTGCGCGAGATCGCCGAGCAGGAGATTCCGGCGAACCGCATCGCAATCGAGGAAGCGCGAGCCATGGGCGATCTGCGCGAGAACTTCGAGTACAAGTCGGCACGCCAGCGTCACGAGTACCTGACGGCGCGAGCGACGGCTCTCAACAACGAGATCAACCGCTCGTCAGTGCTCGATCCCGGCGCCATCGACACATCCGAGATCCGCATCGGAACCAAAGTCGACCTCTCGGGAGCCGACGGCAGCAGCCGAACGCTGACGATCCTCGGTCCGTGGGAGAGCTCTCCCGAGGACGACATCGTCTCCTACGAGTCCGAGCTGGCTCAGTCGATCCTCGGCAAGCGCGACGGCGACCAGATCGAAGTCGAGGGTGCGAACTACCGGGTCGAGTCGATCTCGGTCTGGACGGACTGACCGGCACTCAGCCGGACCGTCCCGTCAGCCCAGAGCAGAACGACGTCTCGATTCAGGATCTGCTCCAGCTGCGGAAGCGCCTCGAAGAGCGCCAGCGCTTCGACCGAGCCCGGATCGAGCGGGCGTGCCTCCTCGAGACGCGCGCCTCGCTCGATCCAGAGTTGTGACGGGGGTTCCTCGCCGTCCCCGCGGTAGACGAGGGTGAAGACCCTGTCCGCGATCTGCCGACTCGGCTCGCCCGGCGGCGGCACGATCACCTCGGTCGCCGGCTGAGAAGCCCTCTCGAGGCCCACGGAAAAGAGGAGGACGATCGTCGCGAGAGCAAGGATCATGGCGAACAGAGGGCCGTTGAAGGATCGCGGCTTGGCGAGGCGGTCGAGTCGCTGCCAGAGAACGCTGCGCCGTTTCGCCTGCAGGCTGATCTCGTGACGCAGTGCTTCTTCGACGAAGGGTGGCGGCTGCAGCCGTTCGAGGTCGCGCAGACCGCCGACGACCGAGCGCAGGCCTTCCAGACGACGCTGGCACTGCTCGCACCCCGAGAGATGGAGCTCGACCTTCTCCGCTTCTTCGGGAGGTAGCTCCTGATCGAGGTAGGCAGAGAGTCCGTCGAGACTCATGTGCTCACAACACTGCTGCAACGTACTCATTGCCTCTCCAAGACCTTGCGGAGTCGCTCCCGTCCCCTGGCGATACGGGAGCGTACGGTACCGATCGGCACGTCCAGGATCTCCGCGATCTCCTGATACGAGAGCTCCTCCAGGTCGCGCAGGATCACCGCTTCCCGGTAACACTCGTCGAGGACGGGCAGCGCCGACTCGATGCGCCGCGCCGCGTCGACCGCGAGCAGCTTCTCGGCTGGCCCCGGCGATTCGTCCGGGATTTCGCGCACCGAGCCGTCGTCGAAGGTCAACGAGGAGACCGGCAGGTTCTTGCGCCCGAGACGACTACGGCAGTGATTGATGCAGACCCTGTAGGTCCAGGTCTTGAGGCTCGACTTGCCGCGAAAGCGGCCGAGGCTCTTGTAGATCCTCAAGAAGACCTCCTGCGTCAGATCCTGAGCGACCTCGGGGCTACCACACTGTCGATAGCTGAGGTTGTACACCAGGCTCTTGAACTCTTGGTAGAACTCGTCGAACGCACTCTCGTCGCCGAGCCGGTGGCGATGCACGAGCTCCCGCTCTCTCTGTGCCTGCGTCGGCGCTTCCAGGAACTGATCTGCTACCAAGGATGATCCCGACATTGTTCCTCTGACGGCTGGACGGACGGGAAAGGGACGAAAGGAGATCCCAAGCGTCACCTGAACCTGCGAACCGGCGGCACGCCTCGAAGATTCCCCGCTGCTGGGCCGCCAATGTTCTCAGGTCTTCAGACTTGTGATGGCGTCGAGGAGTTCCCAGAAAGTCGCGAGCACGCCGGGCTCGGGCGCGCGGCGTTCGCACGGAGGTTCCAGGGAAGGCCTTTCACCCTCGCCGAGCCGCTCTCAGGGAGCCAGGTCGCCCTGCGTCTCTCCGTAGTAGTCGAGGATGCCTTGGACCAGCGCCTCAGCGACGCGCTGGCGAAACTCCCGTGTCTGGATCAGACGCCGGTCTTCCTCGTTGGCGAGGTTGCACACTTCGACCAGAACTTTCGCGGGAATCGCGTTGTAGCGAAGCACGGCCGGCACCCAGGGACGTCCGCGCCGACGCACGATGCGATCTCGCACCGGCTTGTTGGGATGGATACCGATCTTCTTGCCCCGGAAGCCGGCGATGATCTTGTTGGCGAGATCGCGCGAAAGGCCCTCGCTCTCGATCCGCTCCTGCTTGCTGAACGACACGGTCGGTCGAGAGCGCACCTCTGCACGCTGTGTGTAGACGGCGGCCGAGAGACCGTAGCGACTCGGAATCGGCAGCAGGCCTGGAACGTAGACCATCGCGCCGCGCACCGACGGGTGAAGCGAGTCCGCGTGAATCGACAAGAAGATCGTCTGCTCGGGCTTGGCATCGTCGACGACGCTGTTGGCCAGGTACCAACGAAGTCCTACACCGACCTTGGCGTCCGTGATCGGGTACGGCGGCGTGGTCCTGACCTCGTGCTCTTTCGAGTACGTGAGCACGTCGGCATTCTCGATGGCGAAGTCAGGACCGTTGCGCGTCGTCGGAACGACTTTCGCCGCCGTGCGTGCGAGCAGCTCTTTGCGAACGCGAAGCATGATGTCGTAGACGTAGAGGCTCTCCCAGACACCACCCGAGGTTGCGCCGACATCACGGCCGCCATGGCCGGCGTCGAGGACCACGGTAATTCCAGAAAGGTCGCGGGAGCGAACCGAGTTGCTGAACTGAGCGCTGCGACTGAGTCCCTCTTCGTACTCGACGCGCCGGGGGTTGTCACGCGGCAGGTACTCGGGCAGGAGCAGGTCGAGCGGGACCTTGACCTGGTAACCCACCGGGATCTCGGTGACGTCGTCGATCCCCGACCTGCGCGCGATCTCCTCGGCGAGCGGGTTGACGTCCGCAGCAAAGAGGCGACCGGTAAAGCGTACGACGACGCTCGAGTAGAGGGCCTCGCCCGGCTTGAGCTCGTAGACGGCGTAGGCTCCGTCAGCATCCGAGGCGTAGGTGAGATCGCGCGTGCCGGCATCGAGCGCAACGACTTGCGATGCGCCGCGAAACGGCTCGATCAGAATCGCCGCGGGTACGAGGATCTCCTGCCCGACGACGAGCACCTCGTCGCCGAGTCGGTTCCGAGAACGAAGCAGCCGGAAGTTCGTGCCGTCGCCCGTGTATTTCTCGGCGATCTGCCAGAGCGTTTCCGGCTGCGCTGCCGAGCCGCCGACGACGTGCAGCCAGCCTCCGGGAGCCGGCCGGTCTCCGGGATGAAAGGAGGCCAGAACGCGACCCTTCAGTTCCGGGACCAGACAGTCCCACGGAACGCGGTAGCGAATTCCGGCGAGAAGCCGACGCCGTCCGCTGTAGTCGCGAATCTCCCCGTCGCGCTCGACGGAGCCACAGAGCCGTTCAGCAAAGGAGCGCCAGCCTTCGCGCGCCCGGGGCAGTGCCTCGACGGAGAAGACCCCGTCAGCATCGCGCCGCGCGACGAGCCCATCCCCGAGATCGAGCCGCTGGACCTGCGCCACGGAGGCAGACGGGACGAACAGCGCGAGTACGAACAGAAGACCGGCGACAAGCCGAGAACCGTGCCTCCAGCTTCGCTCGAGCTCCGAGCGCCATCGGCTACGTCTCCGACAGAAGGCAACCACCTGGGTCAGAGCCTGCGCGGCTCCGGGGGCGCTGGGAAGTCCGCCGCAGTCTCGAACGCGTGCCCTACGCGCAGGAGTTGCGCTTCGGAGAAGGCCGGCCCGAGCAGCTGCAGCGAGAGCGGCATGCCCTCGTCGTCGAGCCCCGAAGGCAGGGCGAGGCCAGGAAGCCCAGCAAGGTTTGCCGGCGTCGTGAAGATGTCCGAGAGGTACATCTCGAGAGGATTGTCCGTGCGCTCGCCCAGACCGAAAGCCGATGAAGGACTCGTCGGAGTCGCGATCACGTCGACGTCCTGAAACGCCGTGCGCAGCTCCCTGCGCAGCGTCCGGGCGACACCTTCGGCACGGCCGTAGTACGCGTCGTAGTAGCCGCTCGAGAGCGCGTACGTACCGAGCATGATGCGCCGCTTCACTTCCGCGCCGAAGCCCCGGCTACGACTCTCGGTGTACAGAGAGGCGAGAGTGCCGGAATCCACCCGCGCGCCATAGCGCACTCCGTCGAAGCGCGCGAGGTTGGCGCTCGCCTCGCTGTTCGCCAGAACGTAGTAGATCGCGATCGCCGCCCGCACGCTCGGCACGCTGACTTCGACGATCTCCGCGCCGAGGCCCTCGAGCACGTCGAGTGACCGCAACCAGTCTTCGCGCACGTCGGTCGGCAAGGACGAGAGATCGATCTCGTTCAGAGTACCGACACGCAGCCCTTCGATGCCGTGCTCGAGTCCTGCGAGGTAGTCAGCCGTCGGTGCGGTCGCCGACGTCGAGTCGCGCGCGTCGTGGCCCGCCATCACCTGGAGGCCGACGGCGGCATCGGCCACCGTTCGGGTCATCGGTCCAATCTGGTCGAGAGACGAAGCGAAGGCAACGAGTCCGTAGCGCGAAATGCGGCCGTACGTCGGCTTGAGGCCGACGCAGCCGCAGAAGGCCGCCGGTTGACGGATCGAACCGCCGGTATCGGAACCGTAGGCCAGAGGCACCTGCTGGGCGGCCACCGCCGCCGCCGAGCCTCCGCTCGAGCCGCCCGGGACGCGGTTGAGGTCCCAGGGGTTGCGGGTCTCCTGGAGAGCCGAGTTCTCGCAGGAAGAGCCCATCGCGAACTCGTCCATATTGGTGCTACCGACGATGATCGCGCCCGCGTCCTCGAGTCGCTCGACGGCGGTCGCCGAGTAGGCGGCCGTGTAGCCCTCGAGCAGCTTCGAGCCGCACGAGAGGGGCCGACCGCGCCACGACATGTTGTCCTTGATCGCCACGGGAACGCCGGCCAACGGGCCGAGAGTCTCACTGCGGGTGCGCGCCAGATCGACCTCGCGAGCGCGCTCGACGGCCGAGTCGTCGACCGTGAGAAACGCACCGACGTCGCCTTCGACCGCGCGAATCCGCTCGATCTGGCGAGCCACCACGGACTCGGCCGAAAGCTCACCCGCGGCGATGGACGAGGCCAGGTCGCGCGCCGAGAGTTGCCAGGTTTCGCTCAACTCAGCGCCTCACCCGTCGCTCTTGACGCGAGGCACGACCAAGAAGCGATCGAGCGCCTCGGGAGCGTTCGCGAGCACGTCGTCGATGGCGAGAGCTGGACCGACGACGTCCTCCGCTTCGGCGAGCGATGCTTCGGCGGCGTCCTCAGGAGTCGTCTCGAAGTTGCCGAGCTGATCGATGTAGTCGACGACGTCCCCCAGTTGTTTGGCGAAGAGCTCCTCCTCTTCGCTCGTCAGCTGGAGCCGCGCAAGCTCGGCGATCTTGCGGACCTCTTCGATGGTCAGTGCCATAGCGGCTAGATCTTAGCCCCTGATTGCCCGGCCGGCGACCGGAAGGAGAGCACCGCTCGCGAGGGCCATCGCAAGGCCTGCCGAGAGAGGCGGAGAGCGCGATCAGCGAGCGGCGATTCGCTGATTGAGCTCCTTGATGCGCTCCATCAGCTTGTCGATCTTCTGTTGCGCTTCGGCCTTGAGGCGACCGTAGTCGCCCTTCATCCGCTCGATCTCCGCAGCGTGCTGCTGCAGGTGCTCGCGCAGGTCGTGAATCTCGGACTCTCGATCTTGCACGGAACCCTGCATCCGGACGATCTCCTCGTCCTTCTCGCGCATCTGGATCTTGTTCTTCTCCTCCTGCTCTTCGTACAGGCGGCGATACTGCTGCAGTTCGAGGATCTCGGAAAAGTCGGCGGTCGAGGGCATGTCGTCGTCTCCGTTCTGCTCGACGATCCGCGGAAACATCCGGCGAATCTTGAGCGACAGATCTTCAGGGTCAGGGGAGTTCCGCTCGGCCACTTCGTAGTCGATGGTGCCGTGAGCGAGCAGTGCGAGCAGCGACTGGTTCATCGACTGCATGCGGTTGTAGCTCACCGAAGTCTCGACCTGCTCGTGAAGCTCGGAGGTCTTGCCCTTCTCGATGAGCTCGGCGATTTTCGGCGACCATCGCATGATCTCGAGCGCAGCGACGCGGCCTTTGCCGTCGGCACGCTGGACCAGCTTGATCGAGATCACGGCGCGCAGAACCTGAGCCAGCTGCGAGCGGATCTGGCTCTGCTGGTTGGCCGGAAAGCTGTCGAGGATTCGGTCGACCGTCTGCGTCGACGAATTGGTGTGCAGCGTCGAGAAGACGAGATGGCCTGTCTCTGCTGCCGAGATGACCGTCGACATCGTCTCCGGGTCGCGCATCTCACCGACCATGATGATGTCGGGATCCTGGCGCATGGCGTTCTTGAGCGCTTCGCCGAAGCTCGGCGTGTCCGTCCCTACTTCGCGCTGAGAGATCGTCGCCATGTCATCGGCGATGAGGAACTCCATCGGGTCTTCGATGGTGATCAGATTGACCGGCCGCGTCTGGGTGATGTGCTTGATCATCGCCGCCAGAGACGTCGACTTGCCGCTGCCCGTCGGCCCCGTGACCAGCACCATGCCCTGTGGCATGTCACAGAGTTCCAGGAGCACGTCCGGCAGGCCGAGTTCTTCGATCGGCTTGACCGTATAGGGAATCAGACGGAAGGAAGCCGCCAAGGTGCCGCGCTGCAGGTAGATGTTGCAGCGGAAGCGCGCCAGCCCGGGCACGCCGTAGCCGAGATCGACCGAAAGGTCGCGCTCCAGCCGCGCCTTCTGATGCGGCTGGAGGATCGCGGACAGCATCTGCCCAATCTGGTCCGGCTTCAGATCCTCGGTTTCGAGCGGCAGGATGCGCCCGTCGATCCTCATCAGCGGCGGCCTCGCCGGCTTGAGATGAAGATCCGAGGCTCCGCGCTCGGTCATCAGACGGAGTAACTCGTCAACCTGCATGGCAAAAAAAGAGATTCGAGAGCATTGAAGAAGAGAGGACGAGGAACGTCCGCGGAAGGGCCACGCCTTTCGACGCAGAAAACTAGTCTAACAGGCTTCTCGGGTGAGACGCGGGCGCGCGCATGCCGTCTTCGAGCGGGTGCGAGAGACGGACGACACGAAGCGTCGCGCCCGAGACACACGGGATTCGACGGCAGAACGGCACGGGGCGCGGGCCAGCGACACGAACGAAGGCACGTCCTGCAGAATCAAGGGCTGCCTTCGTGCGAACAGGAGGGACGCTCGCGAGCTGAAGGCGCGCAGGTTCCTTCCGGCGAGATTCGCCCTGAGCGGCGACTGTCGCCTCTCCGCAAGCGGCCACCGAAAGGCGACCGCCTCGAGGCTTCGCTAGTACTTGCGCA
This sequence comes from Acidobacteriota bacterium, assembly GCA_039026915.1. GTDB lineage: Bacteria > Acidobacteriota > Thermoanaerobaculia > Multivoradales > Multivoraceae > JBCCLJ01. The sequence continues at coordinate 2,825 of JBCCLJ010000097.1, read as the reverse complement.
TCAGACCGACGACGATGCCCTGAACGGTCAGCTGCTCCGGATCGACCCACAGGGGTTCCATCGCCGCGTTCGCCGGCTGCAGTCGCACGCGTCCGTTCTCCGGGTAGTAGCGCTTGAGCGTCGCTTCGCCGTCGATCAGGGCGACGACCATCTCACCCATCTCCGCAGCGTCGGTGCCGCGGACCACGACGAAGTCACCGTCGTGGATGCCTTCCTCGATCATCGAGTCTCCGGCAACGCGCAGGACGAAGTGAGGCTTCCCACCGGCCAGGAGATGGGGCGGAACCCCCAAGGTGTCCGTGCCGCTGAGAGCTTCGATCGGGCGACCCGCCGCGATGCGGCCGTGGAAGGGGAGCTCCTGCACCCTCTCGCCCACGGCGATCGGTGAGGCCGTTGCACTCTGCTGCTGGCGCACCGTCTCCTCGACCACCGCAATTCCGCGTTTCTGATGCCCCGCGCGCTGCAGGAACCCTTTGTCACGCAGAAGCTTCAGGTGCTTGTGCACGGTGCCGTAGGAGGAGTAGCCGAACCGGTCGCAGATCTCGCGGTGGGTCGGCGAGATCCCTTCCTGCTCCCGGAACTCGAGGATGAAGTCGAGGATCTCTTTCTGCCGTCGCGTCAGGAATGCTTGCATGGTGCCCAGACTGTAGACGTAAAGAAAGCGTAATTCAAGGGGCATGCGTCACCGAATCCCCAGGCGCGGACACCTGCCGCATCGGCCGTGCTATACAACCCGGAGCTTTCGGCCGCGCAGCGGTCGCCGAAACGTCTTCCGACCCGTCGAGCAAGCTTATGGACCTCGCCCAACTCAGTCGCCACGAGCTCGACAACGGCTTGCGCATCACGCTGCTGCCCGACGACTCACTGAGCCTCGTCGCCGTCAATCTCTGGTACCACGTTGGCTCGAAGAACGAACGTCCCGGGCTCACGGGCTTCGCTCACCTGTTCGAGCACATGCTCTTTCAGGGCTCCCAGAACGTCAGCAGCAACGGCCACTTCGAGCACGTCCAGCGCGTCGGCGGTGTCGCCAACGGCTCCACCTGGTACGACCGCACGAACTACTACGAGACGCTGCCCTCCTCGGCGCTGGAGACCGGCCTCTGGCTCGAGTCGGACCGCATGGGCTTTCTGCTTCCCGCGATGACCTCCGAGAAGCTCGAGAACCAACGCTCCGTCGTGATGAACGAGCGCCGCCAGCGCGTCGACAACCAGCCGTACGGGCAAGCGTCGGAGCGCCTCAGTGAGCTGCTCTACCCTGCGGACCACCCCTACCACTGGCCCGTGATCGGCTACATGGAAGACATCGAGGCGGCGACGCTCGAAGACGTCACGACGTTCTTCGAGACTTTCTACACGCCGAACAACGCGGCGTTGACGCTCGTCGGCGACTTCGATCCGGTGCATGCATTGGAACGCATCGGGGCCTACTTCGGCGACATCCCGCGGGGACCGGAGATCGAACCGGTGCAGCCGGGACTGCCGCCGGCCCGGCTCTCCCGGGAAGTGCTCGAGGATCAGGTGCAGCTGCCGCGCATTTATCTCGCCTACGCTCTGGACAGCTTCGGCACCGACGAGTGGTACGCCGCGAACCTGCTCTCGCAGGTGCTGAGCCAGGGGCGATCGAGTCGGCTCCACCACTCGCTGGTGTACGAGCAGCAGCTGGCCCAGTCGGCGTCGACGTTCGTCTCGCCGACCGAGGCCTGCGCCACGTTCACGCTCGCAGCGACGGCCAAGCCGGAGATCTCGGCCGAAGAGATCGAGGAGGCGGTCGTCCAGGAGCTTCGACGGGTGATCGAGGACGGCGTCGACGAGGCCGAGCTCGATCGAGCACGCAACGGACTGCTGCTGGGCCACCACGGCCAGCTCCAGAGTCGCGAGCGCGTGGCCGACATGCTGTCGGCGATGGTCACCTACTTCGACGATCCCTCTCGCTACGCCGAGGCAACCGAGCGCTACGGTGCCGTGACCACAGACGACGTCTCCGATCTCGCACGGCGCCGGCTCGATCCCGACGGCGGCGCGCGCGTGCTCGTCGTGCCGGAGGCCGCTGCGTGACGATCGACCGCACTCGGCCACCGGCTCTCGCACCGGCAAGGCTCAGCCCGTTTCCGAGCTTCGAGCGGCACGCTCTCGCCAACGGGCTTCCGGTCCTCTGCCTGCCCCATCGCGAGGTGCCTCTCTACACGCTGCGCTACATCGGCAGCGCAGCGAGCTCCTACGATCTCGACCGCCCCGGGCGCGCGCTCCTGGCCGCCTCTCTTCTCGACGAAGGCACCGCCACGCGCTCCGCGACCGAGATCGCCGAGCAGATCGAGCAGCGCGGTGGGTCGATCGGCTCCGGATGTGATTGGGACACCTCGTTTCTCAGCGTTGGAATGCTCGCCCAGGACCTGGGCTTCGGCATCGAGCTGGTGGCGGAGTGCCTCCTGGCGGCGACCTTTGCGGCGGAAGAGACCGATCGCATCCGGTCGCGTTTCCTCGCCGAGGTGAAGCGGCGCGAAGACGAGCCCGACGCTCTGGCCAACGAGCGCTTCAGCCATTGTCTCTACGCCGCCGGCCCCTACTCTCACCCGCCCATCGGAAACGCCTCCGTCCTCGCCGACCTCAGCCCCTCCGAGCTGCGCGAGTTCGTCAGTTCTCACGCGCTGAGCCATGAATCGTTCGTCGTCGCTGTCGGCTACTTCGAGACAGGGCAGCTACTCGACGGGCTGGAATCCGCATTCGGTTCGACCGAGCGAGCCGACAGCGCGGCGCCGCCGCTTCCCGAGCCGCGGGGCCTCTCCGAGCGCGAGATCCACATCGTCGACCGACCCGAGGCACAGCAG
>JBCCLJ010000096.1:0-24465 GCA_039026915.1 Acidobacteriota bacterium | reverse complement strand
CGACAGAGCGTGCTGCTCTACGACTGAGATCGTGGCGCTCAAGGTTCATACGCTCGGCCTCGAGACGGCGGGCGGCGACACGCACCTGGACCCCGCGACGCGGGCGGCAGCGTCGAGTCTTGCGGCGGAGATTCGCGGTGCGGGGCTACACGTCGGGTGGCTGTGCTTCGAGGCGCCCGAGGTCCCGGATTCGCTCGCCGAGTGCGGAGCTGCGGGCGCACTGCGAAGCGTACAGATTGGTGAGGGAGGCTCGCTGATCTGGAAGCCCAGGAGCGGCGAGCCGGTTCTGGAGGATCTGCTGCGGGAGCACTGCGCCGGTTGCCGCGTCGTGTTCGTCGAACGGCGAAAGACGCCCATGACGCTGCGGTTCCTCGGGGACGGCCGCTGGCGCCTGAGCTCTGCGGAGAGCACACTCGAGCTCGACGGCGGCCAGCTCGCCGCCCGGCTTCGTCGGCCGCGTCTTCTGGGGACCTGACGAAGGAGAGCATCGTGGCGAAGATACTCATTGCCGACTCGCTGGGCGCGGCCGGGATCGGCCTCCTCGAAGAGGCCGGACACCGCGTCGATCTCCTGGCCGTCGAAGACAGACCTCGCCTGGCCGAGCTTCTACCGGAGTACGACTCCGTCATCGTGCGCAGCGCCACGCGCATGACGCGGGAGCTCCTTGCTGCCGGGACCCGGCTCCGGGTCGTCGGTCGAGCGGGGATCGGGGTCGACAACATCGATGTCGAGGCGGCAACGGAGCGCGGCATTCTGGTCGTCAACGCGCCGACGGCGAATTCGATGTCAGCGACGGAGCACACCTTCGCTCTGCTGCTGGCGCTGACGCGCAACGTTCCGGCAGCGGATCGCTCGATGAAGGCGGAGCAGTGGGATCGCAAGAGCTTTCTGGGGTCGGAGCTGCACGGCAAGACGCTCGGTCTCATCGGCTGCGGGCAGATCGGCCAGCGGGTGGCGAGCCGGGCGCGCGGCTTCGAAATGCAGGTCGTGGCCTACGACCCTTTCCTCAGTCCCGAGATCGCTCGCTCTTTGAGCGTCGAACCGGTCGAGCTCGATGAGCTCGTCGCTCGTGCCGACGTCGTCAGCTTCCACGTGCCGTTGACCGACGGTACCCGCAACCTGCTCGACGCTGAGCGCATCGCCCGTCTCAAACCGGGCTGCTTCGTCGTCAACTGCGGCCGAGGAGGAGTGCTCGACGAACAGGCGCTTCTGGAGGCCTTGAACGACGGCCGCGTCGCGGGCGCGGCGCTCGACGTCTTCGCCCAGGAGCCGCCCGCCGACTTCGCGCTGGCGCGGCACGAGCGCGTCGTTGCGACACCGCACATCGGCGCGTCGACCAAGGAGGCTCAAGCGCGCATCGCCGAAGAGACGGCGCGGATGGTGGCGGCCGCCCTCGACGGCTCGCTGGCGGTCTCCGCCGTGAACCTGCCCTTCCGCGGAGCCGGGACGCGCGGCGAACCGTACCTGCAGCTCGCCGAACAGCTCGGCTGCCTCGCGGCGTCCTGGATCGAGAGCGCTGCGGTCGATCGGCTGCAGGTCGGCCTCTGGGGGATCGACGAAGAGCTCGAGACGCCCGTCAGCGTCGCGGCGGTGCGTGGTGCTCTGACCCCCGCGCTCGGCTCCAGCGTCAACTACGTCAACGCCAATGCGGTGGCGCGCGAGCGTGGACTCGAGGTCGTACGCGCGACCCACAGCCAGGCCACGGATCACTCGCTGCTCGTCGAGGTCGTCGCTTCGGCGGGGGAGGCGTCGGTCGCCGTCGCCGGCACCGTTCACGCGGGTGGCCAGGCTCGCGTCGTCCGCCTGGACGGCATGCCGCTCGAGTTCGAGCCTTCTGGACTCCTGTTGATTCTGCGCAACCGTGATGTTCCCGGCGTCATCGGTCGCTTCGCCTCGCTCCTCGGCGAGGCCGAGATCAACATCGCCGCGATCCATCTGGCGCGGGAGAGTGACGATCAGGCGATCGCGGTGCTGCGCCTCGATCAGGCGCCGTCCGACGCTGTGCTCGAGGCTCTGCTGGCGCTCCCCGAAGTGCACTCGGCCGACGTCGTGGCGCTGTAGCTGCCGAGGCGTTCAGCCGGTGCCCGAGCCCGCCTCGCGGATCAGCGCGTCGACCCCCAGTGCCTGGAGCCTCGTGCGCACGCGACGTGCGTCGCGGCGCGTCCGCAGGCCTCGCACCTGGACCCGGTGCCAGACCCCTTCGGTGTAGATCTCGACCTCCGGTACCTCGCTTCGGGTCCGACGCAAGAGATCGAGCGCATTGTCGCGGTCGCGATAGGCGCCGGCCTGAACGATGTAGCGCGCGCCCGCGGCTGCCGGCAGCGACAGAATGCGGATCTCGACGTCGGCGACCCCGGCCGCCACCATGTCGAGCTTCTTCGCCGCCCCCTTCGAGAGGTCGAGGATGCGGTCGTCGACGAACGGACCGCGATCGTTGATGACGACCTCGACGCTGCGCCCGTTGCCGAGGTGGCGGACCTCGAGACGCGTGCCGAACGGTAGCTCGCGATGGGCCGCCGAGACGCCGTTCATGTCGTAGACCTCGCCGCTCGCCGTCTTGCGTCCGTGAAACTTTGGGCCGTACCAGGAGGCGCGACCGACCTGGCGCTGGCCGACCGCGGGATCGCTGAGGCGGCTCAGGTCGCGATGGCTCGTGCACGCTCCCAGCGCCAGGACTGCCAGCACGGAAGCCCAGAGCCATCGACGCTCGGTCAGCAGGGGCATCGCCTCAGACGCGGGGTTCGCTGACGTCGGCGCGTTCGATCCCAGCGAGCAGCGGCTCGACGACCTCGCTCAGGAAGTCGTCGACCTGCTGAGCCGAGCGGCCGGTGAAGGCGACCGGGTCGAGCATGCTTTCGAGCTCGGCGCGATCGAGACGGAAGGCAGCGTCGGCTGCGATGCGATCGAGCAGCGGGTTGCTGCCGCCCTGCGAAGTCACTTCGTAGGACTCCAGCGAGTATTGACGGATGCGCTCGTGCAGGTCCTGGCGATCGCCGCCGCGCAGGGCTCCTTCCATGAGGAAGGTCTCGCTCGCCATGAAGGGCAGCTCGCGGTCGACGCGTGCCTTGACGGCGCCCTCGTGCACCACCAGGCCCTTGGCGATTCCCGCGGCCAGAGACAGCACGGCGTCGCAGACGAGGAAGGCGTCGGTAAGTACCAGGCGTCGATTCGACGAGTCGTCGAGACTGCGCTCGAGCCACTGCGTCGCGACGTTGAGAGGCCCGTTGAGAGCGTCGGTCAGAAGGCGCCTCGACAGACCGCAGAGCCGCTCCGCGCGGATCGGGTTGCGCTTGTAGGCCATCGCCGAGGAACCCACCTGGCCTGTGCCGAAGGGCTCGGAGAGTTCGCCGACGCCCTGCAGCAGGCGCAGGTCGGTGCCGAACTTGTGGCAGCTCTCGGCGATGCCGGTGAGCAGAGCCAGCACCTGGCTGTCCTGTTTGCGCGGGTAGGTCTGGCCGGTGACGGCCCACGAGCTCTCGAAGCCGAGCGCCGCGGCGACCTTGGCGTCGAGCGCGCGGACCTTCTCGTGATCGCCCTGGAAGAGGGTGAGGAAGCTCGCCTGTGTGCCGGTCGTGCCCTTGACGCCGCGCGCCTTGAGCTTGGCGATGCGGTACTGCACCTCTTCGAGATCGGTGGCGAAGTCCTGCAGCCAGAGACAGGCTCTCTTGCCGATCGTCGTCAGCTGAGCGGGCTGGAAGTGGGTGTAGGCGAGGCAGGGCGTGCCGCGGTGCGTGCGCGCGAAGGCGGCGAGCTCGTGGGCGACGCTCGCCAGCCGGCTCTCCAGCAGGCCCAGCGCGTCGCGCATGATCAGCGCGTCGGTGTTGTCGGTGATGAACGCGCTGGTCGCTCCGAGGTGGATGATGCCCCCGGCGTCGCCGGTCTGCTCGGCGTAGTGACGAATGTGCGCGACGACGTCGTGCCGCGTCTCGAGCTCGATCTGGGCCACGCGCTCCAGATCGACGGAACCCTGCGCGGCGCGCAGGGCTTCGAGCTGAGCTTCGGTGATCGGCAGGCCGAGAGCGGCCTGGCTCTCGGCGAGAGCGATCCAGATGCGACGCCACGTCCCATAGCGGTGGCGCGCGCTGAAGAGGGCGCTCATCTCGGCGGACGCGTAACGCTCGTGAAGCGGGTTGAAAGGCTGTTCTCTTGGTTCGCTCATGGCGGGCGGCAGTCTAAAGCAGGAGTCCGGGAGAGGCGACCGGACGCCTCGATGGTCCCGCTCAGGCTACACTCTGGCCTGCCGTGGCCGCTCTCGAGCTCCACGTCGCCGTTGGCGGCGAAGACAAGGTTTTTCCCCTGATAGAAACCGAGGTGCGTCTGGGCCGAGGCGCCGAGAACGACATCGTGCTGCCGGACTCGTCGGTTTCGAGGCAGCACGCCGTGCTGCGCTTCGAAGACGACTCTTGGTTCGTCTACGACCTCGATTCGACGAACGGCGTCATCGTCAATCGCGTCAAGGTCCTGCGCGAGAGGGTCGTCGCCGGCGATCTTCTGCAGTTCGGCATCTTCGACCTCAAGGTCGAACCGATCCGCAGCGAGCAGTCGACCGGTGCTGGAGGTACCGAGAGCGCGATCCCCAACGCGACGATCGTTCGCCGTCTCTCCGACTTCGCCTTCGACTTCGACGCGCCGCCGTCCGCTCCGACGGAGCGCCTGTCCGCCGACCTCGAGCCGGTGACCAGCGAGGCCGATACGGCGTCGCGCTTTCTGAAGCTCTTGAACCGGCTGGCGCGCGACATCATCGACGCCGACACGGTCGACCGCGTCCTGCAGCAGGTGCTCGACATCTCGTTCGAAGGCTTGGCCGTGGATCGCGGTTTCATCCTGCTGGGGACCGGCGCCGAAGAGGCGGTCTGCGAGCTGGCGCGCATCGGTGACGAGCTCAGCTGGCGTCCCGAAGGCGAAGTTCAGGTCTCCAAGACGATTCTGCGCACCGTGCTCGAGGAGCAGGTGGCGCTGCTGACGCTCGACGCTCTCGACGACCAGCGCCTCATCGGCGGTGATTCGATTCGTATCCACGGTATTCGTGCGGCGATGTGCGCGCCGCTCTGGTCCGACGGCAAGGTCATCGGCTTCATCCAGGTCGACTCGGCCTTCCAGGGCGCGACCTTCAGCGAGCAGGACCTCGACTTCCTCATCACGCTGGCCAACTACGCTGCGGTGGGCGTCGAGCGCATTCGCGAGCGTGGCGTGCGCACCCGCTTGGCGCGCTACCACTCGCCCTCGGTTCTCGACGAAGTGATGAGCGATGCCGCAGCCGCGGCCGACGGAGCGCTCCGCAAGCAGGACGACGTCACCGTACTCTTCGGCGACCTCGTCGGCTTCACGGCGTTCTCGGAGACGGCCGAGCTGGAAGAGGTGGCCGAGCTTCTGCGCGGCTACTGCTCGCGCTCGGTCGAAGCGATCTTCGACGAGGGCGGAACGCTCGACAAGTTCATCGGCGACTGCGTCATGGCCTTTTTTGGAGCGCCCATGAGCCAGGTCGATCATGCGGCGCGCGGCGTGCGCGCGGCGATCGAGATCCAGAACGCCATCGATGACTGGAACGCCTCGAGGCGCAGCTCGGGGCTGCCGGAGGTGCGCTGCCGCATTGGCCTCAACAGCGGGCCGGTCGTCGTCGGCGACGTTGGTAGCGAGCAGCGCGTCGACTACACCGTGCTCGGCAACACGGTGAACGTCGCGGCGCGCCTCGAATCCACCGTTGCGCAGCCGGGGCAGATCGTTCTGGGAGAGGCGACGCGCGCCGAGCTCGTGGCCCGCAGCGAATCTCCAGCACCGCTCGAGTTTCTCGGCGACTTCTCGCTCAAGGGCCTGCAGCAGAAGGTCGGGGCCTATCTCGTCTCCCGCTAGAGCCTCGAGTTGCTCTAGTCTCGGGTCTCCGCCCGCGGGCCTCTGCGATCGAGAGGCTGCGTTCCGAATCTCCCGACCCTTCCGAAGGTTCCGACGACGATGCCCGACTTCTCACGCCTGCCGGACTTCGTCCTGGTCACCGGCAATGACAACAAGCGCCGCGAGACCGAGCGCATCCTCGGTCGTTCCGTCGCGATCGAACCGCTCGATCTGCCCGAGATCCAGTCCGGCGAGGTCGAGGAGGTTCTGCGAGAGAAGGGCAGGGAGGCCTACCGGCGCCTGCAGCGGCCCGTCGTCGTCGAAGAGACGGCGCTTGCTCTGAGCTCGATGAACGGCTTCCCGGGCCCGCTGGTGAAGTGGATGCTCGACGCGATTCAGGCGGAAGGCATCGCCCGAGCTGCGATCGCTCTCGGCGACCCGAGGGCGACGGCGCTCTGCGCGCTGCTCTACGTCGACGGCGAAACGTCGGTCATGGCCGTCGGAGAGACGCGCGGCGACCTGACGCTGCCGCCTCGTGGCGAGCACGGTTTCGGTTGGGACCCCGTCTTTCAGCCGGAGGGCAGCGAGCTCAGCTACGCGCAGCTGGGCCTCAGCGTCAAAGACGAGCTCGGGCACCGGGGGCGCGCCTGGGCCGCCTTCGCGAAGAAGTTCTGAGCTCGTCCGAAGTCCTGTCTTCGGGTGCTCGTTAAACGAGTCAAGGTCTTTGGACCCGTGTCAGAGGAATGGAAGATGCTCGGCAGCGAAGCTGCTTGACTCAGCTCTTGGCCCATGCGATTTCTTGAGCATGGAGTACAGGGAAGGAGAAAAACGAACAGAGCTTGGTGACCTCTTTACGGGCCTTCAAAAGCTCGGCTACGAGCTCGACAGACCAGAGGATGTGGTGTCCGTGTCCTCGCTTTCGTGGTTCGTCATCGTGGCCAGAAAGCTGTCCTCCGGAGAGGCCGTGCAGTTCGGCTCAAGAATTCGAGGCGGCTATGATCCCAGGTTTTTCCGGGTAGCTGTCCGAGACTTCGACTTCGGTGAGTACGGTCCCCCTGTGCTCGAAGTCGCACTTGGCCCAGGTGATACCGAATGGGCCATCGGACGCAGGTCTCGAAACATCGTCTTCTTTCACCTTCGCCACGGCGGGATGCTCCGCTGGATGCCGCGTCACATCTGCGACAAGAACGTCCCGATCGACTTCGAGCCTGTTGAGGACTACTGGGGCTGCTACTGCTCGATAACCCCAGATGTACTAGCGCCTGAGCTTGGGGGTCTAGACGAGTCCGAACTGAGGCACCCGTCGGTCCTATGATTCTCAGCGCAGGCGCTAGTCGTTTCCAAAAGCATCAAGGCACAGCTCTTCCTGAAGGTCTCGAAGAGATCATCGCCCTAGGCAAGAGCATGAAGTCCTTCTCTGCCTAGGGGATGTGCGAGGAGCGTTTCGCCGCGGGAGGATGCCTCTCGAGAGCCCAGGCAAAGCCCTCCTGGTCGGCTACCTGGGAAATGCGCCCTTTGGCCTCCAGAGGATCGAGGCATCTTCAGCGACTTACTGGCGACGCGCTACGAGCGACCAACGATGAAGAGGCTCTTGTGGCGTGGCCCAAGAAGCGCAGGTTCCGAGGGTGGGTCGGCATCGTATGAGGCTCGAACCGCACCAGTCGTGTTCACCGACGGGCAGCAACTTTTGATCTAGCTATCGAGGTAGTCGAGCGATTCGAGTCGTTTCGCTCGACCGAAGAGCGGACGAAGATCCAATGCGACTTAGGGGTACTTCCGTCTACGCAACAAATGTCGCTTTGACATGGCGCGCTCAGTTATCAACAATTCTCAGTATCGCAAGACCATTCCAACGACAGATCAGCAGGAGCAGAGTGTTTGTAGTTCTGTTCTTGCGGGGGAGGGAGAGATGAGAGGCAAACTAGCGTTTCTAGTGGTGATGGCGGCGGCGATGCTCATTCCCTATTCAGCGACCGCGCAGACTCCTTTGCCTGGGCCAATCGACTGTACGAACACCGATGGTCACGATGACTACGATGAGTTCGAGGAGGAACATGGCCCTCTGGAGCAGTACCATGGGAAGCCGGGAAACCAAGATCAAGTACTGATTCCTGTCGACACTGAGTGGGCAAATATTGACTGCTGGGTCATAGAGACTCCAAACCTCATCAGGAGGAAGTGCGCGGTAGAACTAAAGTGCGATGGGGTTCCCTCGATTACAATGCAGGGAGATAACTACGAGGTATGGGCGGGAGCTACGGATCTCGATGACGATGGCGACGACGATCCGTACATCATGGCTAGGCCCCCAGGAGGGTCGGTCACCGCGTTCGCGTGTAACTAGCCCAGACTCTCTCCTGAGGGAAGGGTTGAAAAAACCATTTTTGGATTTCTTCACGCGATGCTGATCCGTTTCTTGTTCGCCAGTGTCTTGATGTTCGAGCCCGCCTTGATAGGCGGGCTTTTTCCTTCCGAACCTGGCCTTGAAAAGGCGAGCGTCTCGGTCTCGGCCTTTGTCGAGGATCGGGACGGCATCGAGCTATCACTTAGGCGTATTGGTTGCAGTGATGTTGGTTCTGAAGTCGGCCATTTGGTCGCCCGTCGTACTGGCACAGGTGTGTTCTACACAGCGCAAGTTGAACCAGGCTCTTACTCGCTGGTCGCATCTGCTGAGGATGCGTCGTTCTCGCTGACGCTGCCGCAGTTGGCCTTCGATTTCGTTGCACCTCCACTTCCACACTCCGGAGAGGGCAAAGGCCTCTGGTACCGATCAGAGGACATGGCCGACTCTGCTGTGTTCGGATCTAGCGAAGCCTGTGAAGTCGCAAAGAGAGCCGAAGACCAACTCGAAGAAAGGCTTGGACGGTCTGCTTCGGTGCTGCCGCTCGCTGCTAGGCAGACGACCTCAGATGTTCAGGTGAGCTTGTCTGGAGCGCTTCCTTTCGTTGAACGGGTTCAAGCCCTTCCCGAGCGCGCCGGTAGCCACCTCCGTGACGCAAGGGTCTGGGAAGGCTACGTGATGTCGGACAGGTCTCTCGGGCCAGTGAGCGGAGCACGGCTGTCGCTCGTGGACCCGCAACTAGTGCTACCAGTTTTCACCCATTCCACGCGTGATGGAGCGTTCTCTGTCGGGTTTTGTTCGGAAGACGCGAAGATCGAGATCTTGATGGAGGGGTTCTTGCCCGCGATGGTTGACTGTCCAGACAGTGGGGCAATACGCCAGGATGTGGTCCTGCGTTCTGTCGGCGAGATTGCTGTCACCGTGACGGACATCAAAGGGCGTCCGGTAGACGGCGCGAGAGTTCAGCTCACCGGTGACGCTGGGCTCGAACAAGTGCTAAGCACCAGCTCAGCGGGTGTAGTCGTCTTTGAGAAGATTAGCCCAAAACAGAGAGTGAGAATTGAGGCGTTTTTGCCAGGAATGAGGTCTGCAGCAACGGAGATGGTCCCAGATTTTAGTACGAGCGTCGACGTTTCCTTGGTCCTCGGGGAGCCGCTGAGCGTGAGAGGCTGGATCGTTGGCAGAGATGACGGTGTTCCGATTGAAGATGCAGAGATTACGGCGACGCTGAGCAGACGCGGACGCGTTCCGAAATCTCTGGTGACTTCTGGACACAGCTCAAATGCTGATGGCTCGTTTGAGACGGTGCTTGAAGACGTCGCTCCAGTCGACGGAGAAGTCATCAGAATCGACATAGCTAGGGACGGTTTCATTGGAGTCTCGTTCCCGCTCAGTCTTCCCGCAGGAGCATCTACTATGGACCTCGGTGAGGTCGCGCTTAATTCAGCTCCGACGCTCAAGGTAGTCGTCGTTGATGAAGATGACCTAGCAGTCGAGGGAGCGCAACTGGAACTCTGGAGCGCAGATCAGGCCTGCGCGTCAACTGATTTCTCGACTGTCGATGGAACCGCAGCACTGTATGCGTGCACAGATGCTCGCCCCCTTGTCCTTCTGGCTTGGTCCGAGGGCTTCTCACTTGAAACGAGGACCATCGATGAAGTGCAGGAGGCCGTAAGCGTCGAGATGAGGAGGCCTGTAGTCTTGAAGGGCCAGGTCACCAGCTTCGCGGGAGACACTATTGCTGGAGCCACTGTCTCGGTCGTCCCGGAGGGTCGGACCATTCCAGAGCGGTCTGCGCTGAGGGCGAGAGGAAAGAGAACGGAAAGTGCTGCCACGGATCCAAACGGCGAGTTCTCGGTTAGTACCGTCACTGGACCTGCAAAGATCTCTGCGTTTCATCCGGACTACCAAGTCTTCAGAGGTTCTCTGGCTGTCGAGAGAGATGGGCTTCCAGTGAGAGTCTCTCTTCAGAGTCAAGAATCAGTGTTGAGCGGTAGAGTCTTAGGCCTCCTTGAGAGCGGTGCTTCAGTGATTCTCCGTAGCAAGGAATCGAATCGGGAATACAGGTCCTTCTTGGGGCCCGGCGGTGAGTTCCGCTTTGATGGGCTCGCTGACGGTAACTACGTCGTCAGACTTCGGTCCAGCACAGCTAATGCCGAAGACCGAGTCACTCTTGTGAGACCCGATGACGAGAACTGGGTTGAGCTTACTGCGTGGGCGAAGCCCGCTCTGTCTGTGGAGTTGATTGGCGACTGGGGCCGAGAGGCGATTTCACTGACTGCGACAAACGGCAGTTCGGTGAAGCGCTACGACCTGGTGTCGAGCAAACTGGAATTGACTAACCTGACGCCAGGGACTTGGCTTCTGGAGCTCCGTACAGCGGATCAGATCGTTGGCGAGGAATATGTTGTCCTGCAAGAAGGTGCTGAGGCCGCGGTGGCTTTTCATCTGGAGGGCCTCTGAGGCGCTAGCTCACTCTCAGAGGTCTTCCTCAGTAAGCTCGTCATCGGTAGGGGTAACGTAGCGCCAGATGTACTTGTCGGAGCGATGTCCACTCTGCTTCTTGGCGTAGTGGACACCGCGCGTTTCAGCGAGCTTCCGAAGCAAAGTGTGCCGCAGGGTGTGCGGAGAAACGGTCATGTGCTCCTCGGGAGAGAACCGCGAGTTAGCCTGAGCCTCGAAGCGCTTGAGGACCTTGTAGGTCATAGCACGAGTCATGGCGTTTCCGGTTCGCGTCGAGAAAATCGGGCCGTCGGTTCGGCCGCGCACGTCGAGCCAGGCTTCGACAGCTTCGCGCGCTTCCTTTAGGAGGCATGCAACGAAGGCACGCCAGCGGCTGCCTTTCTGAAGCACGTTGGTGAAGCCCTAGCCATTCCAGTCCTGGACTTCGCAGCGAAGAAGCTCTGAGATCCCGAGCCCTGTTCCAAGGAGCGCGTAGAGAAGGGCGGTGTTCCGCACCGACTGATCCGGCCCGCGATGCGTCATCCGCTCTAGGTTCCGCGCCGCAGCGAGCAGCCTGAGCTCTTCCTTCTGAGAGAGTCCTTTCCAGTTCGCTTCCGGTTCTTCGGGAGCGCGGACCCCTTCGACGGGAGAGCCCAGGGGGAAGGGGGACGGTTCGAGTGCCTTGTTCGCCCAGCGAGCAAACGCGCGCAGCGTGTTGTAGCGCCGAACGCAGGTCCACTGCGCCACGCTGCGATCGCGCGCCAGGAGCTTCAGGTACTCGCGAGTCACCGAGACATACCAGTCCTCGGGCCGAAGGTGCCCAAAGGTGCCCTGGAAGCAGAAGAAGAAGTGCTCGAGATCGCGGCGCTTCGCTTCCACGGTGGCCTCAGCTTGGCCGCTTTCTTTCGAGGGCAGCGAAGACCTTCGAGGAGAAGGGGCCGTAGGAATCAGCCGAGCTTCTGCCGCAGCGCCTCGACGACCGCCAGCGTCGCTGCCTGCAGCTCTTCCAGCGTGCCTTCGTTCTCGAGGACGTAATCGGCGATCGCGCGACGCTGCTCGGGCGTCGCCTGTGCTGCCATGCGCGCCTCGGCGGCTTCGCGGTCGAGGCCGCGAGCGACGGCGCGTTCGAGTCGTAGGGCCGGGTTGGCTTCGACGGTGATCACGACCTCGTAGCGCGCGTGTCCGCCGGTTTCGGCGAGCAGCGTCGCTTCGAAGACGACGATGCCCTCCGACTCGGCGAGGATCTCCAGGTAGCGCTCGCCGACGAGGGGGTGAATCGCCGCTTCGAGGCGCTTGCGGGCTTCGGCGTCGTCGAAGACCAAAGCCGCGACCTTCTCGCGGTCCACCGCGCCGCGGTTGTCGAGAACGCCTGGGCCGAAGAGCGAGGCAACCGCCGCTGCGCCCTTACCTCCCGGCTCGTAGGACTCGGCGACGATGCGGTCGGCGTCCGTGACGACGCACCCGGCTTCAGCCATGATCTTGCCGACCGTCGACTTACCGCTGGCGATGCCGCCCGTCAGCCCGACTCGCAGTACGCTCATCTCATTGTCTTCCAATGGTTTGTGAGCCCTTCGCGGCCTCTCGAGCGGCTTCGGGCGATGACTGCGCAGGCTATCGTCTTGCGGGGCCGGGCCGAAACGCCTTGTAGATCGGGCGAATGGCGCCATTGGCGGAGGCTCTACCGCACCTCTCGGCTTCTTGACAGCTTTGCGAAACCAGCCTTAGACTCACCGTTCTTTGCTTGGCGCAGGGCCACTCGTCCTGCGCTCTCGGTCACCCGCCCGCCGTTCCCGTCGCTTCGGCGATCAGCAGAGAGGAACGGCACGAAGTGGCCCCGACCCGTCGAGGGGACTCGTAGGAGGGGGTCGATCCGAGAGAACCAACGAAGAGAGATCTTTCTTCCGTATCTGTCGGCCCCTTCGAGCAAGGACGGCCACCAGTGCCCCCGCGGCGCTGGCTGCGGCGAGCCGCAACTGAGGATTCACTTCATGACAACCAAAACCTACAGCCCGAAAGCCGGAGAGGTCGAGCGCCTCTGGTACGTGGTAGACGCAGAAGGTGTGCCTCTAGGCCGCCTGTCGACGCAAGTCGCGCGCGTCCTTACGGGCAAGCACAAGCCGACCTACGCTCGTCACATGGACAGCGGCGACTTCGTCGTCGTGGTGAACGCCGAGAAGACGGTGCTCACCGGAGCGAAGGAGCAGCAGAAGATGTACCGGCGCCACTCTGGCCAGCCGGGCAAACTGCACGAAGAGACCGCCGAGCATCTGCGCGGTCGCCGTCCGACCCGCCTCATCGAGCTGGCCGTGAAGGGCATGCTCCCGAAGAACCGCCTGGGTCGCAAGCAGCTCACCAAGCTCAAGATCTACGCCGGCAGCGAGCACCCGCACGCAGCACAGCAGCCGCAGCCGCTCGACCTGAACAGCATCTGACCGGAACCGAAGGAACATCAAGTTGAGTACTGAATCCCTCTACGGCACCGGTCGTCGCAAGACCTCCGTCGCCCGCGTTTTCCTGACTCCCGGCAGCGGCGAAGTCCACATCAACGGCCGCCCCATGGACGACTTCTTTCCGAGCGACGTGCTGAAGATGATCGTCCTGCAGCCCCTCTCCATCCTCGAGCAGGAAGGTCAGTACGACCTCCAGGTCACGGTCAAGGGCGGCGGCCCTTCCGGTCAGGCCGGAGCGATTCGTCACGGCCTTTCCCGTGCGCTCCTTCACGTCGATCCCGAGCACCGGGCGCCCCTCAAGGCTGCCGGTCTGCTCACCCGCGATCCGCGAAAGAAGGAACGTAAGAAGTACGGACAGAAGGGTGCTCGCGCCCGCTTCCAGTTCAGCAAGCGCTAAAGGAGCACAGCTGTGATCGAAATTTCCATGAAGGAGATGCTCGAAGCCGGTGTGCACTTCGGGCACCAGACGCGTCGCTGGAACCCCAAGATGCGGCCGTTCATCTTCGGCCGTCGCAACGGCATCTACATCATCGACCTGCAGCGCACGCAGTCGCACTTCCAGGAAGCCTGCGAGTTCGTCGAGAGCCTCGCTCGTGGCGGCCGCAAGATTCTCTTCGTCGGCACCAAGCGCCAGGCGCAGGAAGTCGTCGAGAGCGAAGCGACGCGCTGCGGTCAGTACTACGTCTCGCATCGTTGGCTCGGTGGCACGCTGACCAACCACGTCACGATCCGCGGCTCGGTGCAGCGCCTGCGCGACGCCGAGGCGAAGCTCGCCGACGAAGAGTCGATGTCCACCAAGAAGGAGCTCCTTCGCATCGAGCGCGACCGTCAGAAGATGGATCGCAACCTCGGCGGCATTCGCGACATGGAGCAGCTGCCGGCGGCTCTCTTCGTGATCGACCCGAAGCGCGAGCACATTGCGGTTGCCGAGGCGAACAAGCTCGGTATCCCGGTGATCGCCATCGTCGATACGAACTGTGACCCGGAGAAGATCGACTACCTGATCCCCGGCAACGACGACGCGATCCGCACGATCCGTCTGTTCACCTCGAAGATCGCTGACGCCTACATCGCCGGCGCCGGGACCTTCAGCAAGGCGGCCGTCGACGAGAAGCCTGCTGCTGCAGCTCCGGCCCCGGCTGCCGAGGCGGCTCCAGCTGCCGAGGCGGCGGCTCCGGCCGAAGCAGCGGCTCCTGCGGAAGAGGCAGCTCCGGCGGAGGTCGAGGCGCCAGCGGAAGCGGCTGCCGAGGCTGCTCCTGCCGAAGATGCAGCGGCTCCCGCGGAGAGCGAGCCGGCCAACTGATCGCTGCGCCGCTCGCGGCGCGACAGTTCGTTTGGTCGATGACGAGGCCCGGAGAAAACCTCCGGGCCTTTGTCGAACCCGCCCCCCTGATTCTCAGTTTCGAAACTCAGACAACCAGTACAAAGTTCGGTTGGCAGGCCCCACCACTTCGGGCTGCGACCGACACGGAGAGAAGTCATGGCAGTCACGGCCCAGATGGTCAAAGAACTCCGCGAGCGCACCGGCGCTGGCATGATGGATTGCAAGAACGCACTGGTCGACGCCGATGGTGACATCGAGAAGGCGATCGACGCTCTGCGCACGAAGGGCCTCGCCAAGGCCGCCAAGAAGTCTGGCCGCGCGACGGCCGAGGGCCTCATCGGCTCCTACATCCACATGGGCGGCAAGATCGGCGTCATGGTCGAGGTGAACTGCGAGACCGACTTCGTCGCGCGTACCGACGAGTTCGCCGAGCTGGTCAACGACATCGCCATGCACATCGCAGCCGCCGACCCGAAGTTCGTGCGTCGCGAAGAGGTGACCACCGAGGACCTCGATCGCGAGCGTGAGATCTTCCGCCAACAGGCGCTCGACGAAGGCAAGCCCGAGAACATCGTCGATCGGATCGTCGAAGGCAAGATCGGCAAGTACTACTCCGAGTGCTGCCTCCTCGAGCAGGACTACGTCAAGGACCCCGACGTCACCGTCGGCGAGCTGATCACCGCCAAGATCGCCAAGATCGGCGAGAACATGCAGGTCAACCGCTTCAGCCGTTTCGTTCTGGGCGAAGGAAGCGACGAAGAGTAGACTGCGTCGCGAACTGACGGAGACCGAGCGCCGATGACCCCGAAATACAAACGCATCATGCTGAAGCTTTCGGGCGAGGCACTCATGGGCGACAAGCCCTTCGGCATCGACGAGGAGATCGTCACCGCGATTGCGCAGGAGGTGCGCGAGGTTCACGATCTCGGCGTCGAGATCGCCATCGTCATCGGTGGCGGCAACATCATCCGCGGCGTCGCAGCGAGCCACCGCGGCATCGATCGCGTGACCGGTGACTACATGGGCATGCTGTCCACAGTGATCAACGGTCTCGCGCTCCAGGATGCTCTCGAGAAGGCTGGCGTCACGACACGCGTGCAGACGGCGATCGACATTCGCGAAGTGGCCGAGCCCTTCATCAGGCGCCGCGCGATTCGGCACCTCGAAAAGGGCCGCTGCGTGATCTTTGCGGCCGGCACCGGCAACCCGTTCTTCACGACGGACAGTGCGGCCGCACTGCGCGCGAACGAGATTCACGCCGACGTTCTGCTCAAAGCGACCAAGGTCAACGGCATCTACACCGCCGACCCCGAGACCGATCCGAACGCCGAACTGCTGCCCACGGTGACGTACCAGCAAGTTCTCGAGCGCAACCTGCGGGTCATGGACGCTGCGGCGATCAGCCTCTGCCGGGACAACGGGCTGCCGATCGTGGTCTTCGACCTAGCGGGCCACGGCAATATCGGTCGCGTCGTCAACGGCGAGACCGTCGGCTCCGTCGTCACCGACTGATCCCTGACGAACCCGACGTGGCGCGGTGTCGTCTTTCGGACGCCCGGAGCGCCGCGATAGTCTGGTGAACGCGAACCCCCGCGCCCCGCGCAAGGAGAGAGACGATGGACGAGCTCATGAAAGAGATGGAAGGTCGGATGAAGGACGCTGTGGAGTTCTTCGCCAGTGAGCTGCGTCAGGTCCGTGCCGGTCGTGCCTCGACCTCCGTGCTCGAGGGCGTGATGGTCGACTACTACGGCACCGCGACGCCGCTCAACCAGGTCGCCAATCTCTCGGTCGCCGACGCTACCCTGCTCGTCGCTCAACCCTTCGATCCGAGCTCCATCGACGCCATCGAGCGCGGCATCATCACCGCGAGCCTCGGCCTCAACCCGAGCAACGATGGCAAGGTCGTGCGCATCCCGATTCCGCCGCTCACCGAGGAGCGTCGCAAGGAGCTGGTGAAGCAGGCGCACGAGATGGCCGAGTCGAGCCGCAACGTCGTGCGCGGCGTCCGCCGCGACGGCAACGATCACCTCAAGCTGATGGAAAAGGAAAAGGAAATCAGCCAGGACGACGAGCATCGCGGCCACGACGAGATGCAGAAGCTGCACGACAAGTACATCGCTCAGATCAACGCGTCGCTCGAGGCCAAAGAGAAGGACATTCTCGAGGTCTGATCGTTGCGGCCCGCCGGGCGCTCCGCCTGAGCGATGCTCCAGACAGTAACTGGACCTCCAGCTCCCCTACGTCTGGAAGACCTAGCGAGCCCATGAGCAACGTCATCTTCGGCTTTCATCCGGTGCGCGAGGCGCTGCGCCATCGCGCTCATGCCGCGCGGGAGGTGCTGGTCTCGGCCAAGCCCGGCAAGCGCGTCTCCGAGATCGAGAGCCTCGCCGCGCGCCACGGCGTCGCGCTGCGCCGTCTCTCCGAGCCGGAGCTTCGGGAGCAGGCCGGGCCGGCACACAACGGCTTCGCTCTGCTTCTTTCGGAAAGAGCGGACGAGCGCTCGGGCGTCGGCGCACCCGGCAGGCGCGTCGGCGACGCGGACTTCGTCGTGCTCATGGAGGACATCCAGGACCCGCGCAACCTGGGCGCGCTGCTGCGCGTCTTCGAGGGCAGCGGCGTCGGCCGCGTTCTGCTGCGTGACCGAGGTTCCGCGCCCCTCAACGAGGCTGCGTCCAAGACGGCCGCCGGTGCGGACCAGTGGATCGAGGTCGAGCGCGTGGTCAACTCGGCGCAGGAAATCACGCGCCTCAAGGACGCGGGTTACTGGGTCTATGGCTGCGACGCGGAGGGCCTTCCGCCCTGGGAGATCGACCTCACCGGCCCGGTGCTCATCTGTCTCGGTGGCGAGCACAAAGGACTGCGTCCGCGCACGCGCGACCTCTGTGACGGGCTCATCGGTCTGCCGATGCGCGGTCACGTCGAGTCGCTCAACGTCTCGACCGCAGCGTCGGCGATTCTCTATGAGGCTGTGCGGCAGCGCATGGGCGGATCGCTGGATCGAGTGTGATCGGGTCGGCCCAGAGGCCGACACAGAGAGGGCCGTTTCGGGCTGGGGAGACGCCACGGGTTCGGGCGGAGCTGGCTCTCGCCCTGTCGTCCTGGAGCCTCTGCAGAGTCGGCTCGCGGGCGCGAAGCCGTTGTCGAGCCCCAAAAAACTCCGACCATCCGGTCGGTCAAACCTTGCCGCGGTTCGTCCCTTTCGCTGCTACCGTCGAGAAAAAGGGAGGTGCGCTGATGAAGAATCCGTCCAGCGCTCTGCGGAGCCTGACGTCTGTTCTGCCCGTTCTCACCCTAGCTCTCGCCGCCTGTGCCACACCGGCGGGCCAGGGAGATCCTGCCGAGGAAAGCGCCGCCGGTCCTGCCGGCGAAGAGTCGTCGATGCCGTCGGCGCAGGAGTTCTCCCATGAAGCAGACTTGCGCGCGCTGAACGCGACGGTGGCCGACTTTGCCGCCTTCCTCATGACGGAGGACCTCGACGGCTTCATGGATCTCTTTGCCGAAGATGCCATCCGTTTGCCGCCGGAAGCTACGGCTGAGGTCGGTATCGACGCGATTCGCGCGTC
Organism: Acidobacteriota bacterium; assembly: GCA_039026915.1. GTDB lineage: Bacteria > Acidobacteriota > Thermoanaerobaculia > Multivoradales > Multivoraceae > JBCCLJ01. Next base: position 6,516 of record JBCCLJ010000096.1, on the reverse strand, counting down.
GCAGTACCGCCAATTCGAAGACTTCGACCAGGACATCACCATCCGCATGGACGAGTCCGAGTTCAGCGGCGACTTGGCGTTCGTGCGTGGCACCTTCGCGGTGACGCAGACGCGCACGCAGGGCCCCACGATCGAAATGGTGGGCAGTTGGATGAACCTCATGCGCCGCAGCCCCGACGGCAAATGGCGCATCGCCCGCAACATGTGGAATCGAGATCGCCCGCTGCCGCCGACGAGCTGAGCGGGAGAACAGACGGCGTAGAACGAGCGGCGCGGAGCCGGCGAGGAGTGGCCCGACTCTTCTTGGGCCATGGGTGGGCCGCGACGCTGCGTTCGTTGTGTTTGCCTCACGGCACGGGTGTGGAGGCGGTGCGCACGCTCTGGTCATTGACTGAGCAGCAGTCAAGCGTCGCGAACGGCTGAAGTGCCTGCTCTGTGAGGGTTTCGGCGCGTTCCAGTGCTGGCACATTGCTTGCTGAATACGGCGGCATGAGTGCTACTCGCCGTTGCATCAGGATGTGTGTTCGGAGCGGGCGAGCCAGGGCTGGTCTTGCTCTCCTCGGCTTCGCGAGCCTTGCGCTGGCGTGCTCGGGGTGTTCGTTGATCGATCCGGGCTCGCGGCCCGTCATGGGGCAACCGCGCAACCTGAACTGCCGCGTTGAATACAGGCCAGGGCCTGCGGGCGCGGACGATGGGTTCGATCTCCTCTTGACGGCGACGGCGCAGCCATACCGGACGGAGGAGTTCTACATGAGCCTGCCGGATGTTCTCTTCCATGGCATCTTCGCTCCAGGCCGGTATCTGACCCGCGATGCTGAGGTCCAAGGCGCAACGTGCACGGCGCCCAGGAGTGGGGGGTGGTCCCAGGGCGACCGGCTGCCAAGCCGGTTCAGGCCTCGAAGCGGCCTTCGCTGCGTGCGCCATTCAGACGAGCGAGTCGCCTTCATCGTGGAGACCAAGTACGCGAGGTGCGAGGTCGAGATCCCCGAGGGAGACCGAGCGCCTCGGTGCCATCCGTATCGCGACTACGACGGTTCGATGTTTCGCATGGGTGTGGTGGTTGAGGAACTTCTCGGGGACACAGCGTGCGAGGCAGACTCCAGACCGGCGGCTCAGGGTCAAGTGAGCGCACCGAGTGATCTCTGAGTGCCTCGAGTGGTAGATTCGCTTCCAGGGACTGACGCTGGATCCGCCAGCGCAAGCCGGCTCGGAGTTCATGCGTAGGCAGGCACCACGCATCGGTTCGCGCGGGCCGCAGCTGATGCGGAGCGGCTTGCTGCCGAAGAACCGATCGAGCCAGGCGGTTGGGAGCGACTAGGGTGCGTCCTCTTCTTCGAGCGACGACAGCCGTTCGATCTGCTGCTCGACGCGCGAATTGCCGGGGTTTTCTTCCAAGATCTTTCGCCACACGGCCAAAGCGTCTCCGGTGCGGCCCGCCTGTTCGTAGGCGACCGCGAGCGTCTGCCTCGTCCAGTCGGACTCCGGGTGGTGCTCGAGGTTGAGCTCGAGAAGGCGTACGGCCGCCTCAGCACCACCCTTCCCAAGGAGCTCTTCCGCCGACGCTATGAGCGAGACCTCGCTGAAGTCGTACGTGCCGGAGCCGTGGTAGTCGGCGCGCAGTTCCCGGTAGCGCGCAAGCGCCGCTTCGATGCCGTCCTCGGAGGCCGTACGCACGAGGACATCAGCCAGCTGCTCGGGTCGTGTGGTGCCTCGGTGGCAGGTCACACACTCGACTTCGAGTGCACCCCCTTCGACCCCCAACTTGGCGAGGTGGTCGGAGTTGATCGCCGCCGTCATCCGTAGCATGGCGCGCGCACGCTCCTTGGCTGGCCGCTCGTCGGATGCAAAGTCGAACTGATCGAGCGGCACGCCTTCTTCTCCTACGTGGCAGTGCTGGCACCGCACGCCGAGGGCCGAGGTGAACCCGCGCATGGTCCCCATCAGCTCGCGGAAGGGTGTGTCCTGGGGGAGCACCTCGAGACTCTTGACCTCCGGTGGCCATTGGGCAAACGAAGGCGAGGCTGCCGCGAGGGCGAGAAGGAGAGTGAACACGCTGAGCGACGTGGCGAGCGGGACAAAGGGCGAGGGTCGGTTCATGTGTGGCTCCGTCTGAGACTTGTTGCGGGGCCAACAGTGTTCCCGGAGGGTGCCGAAAGTGGTGACCAAGAGCCGTGCGGAAAGTGTCAGGGTTTTGTCAGGTCGGTGCGCCCACGCCGGAGAGGCCTGGGAATCGCGGTGCGTGTCGGTCAAGCTCAGAAGGATGTTGCACCGCGACACGAGTCGGGCTCATGCTCCTTTCCTGGTCGGCCTCTTGGTGACGACGGCTGCTCTGGTCGTGGGGCTCGCCGTGCAAGCGTGGGCGCTCGACGGCTACCACCGAGAGGCCACGGAGGGTGTGCTTCGCGACTACGCAACGCTCGCCGGCGACGAGGCGCTGCGTCGGGTGATCGCCGAGATCGGTTACTACGGCTACCTTCCGGCGATTGGAGCGCTCCGAGAGTCGGTCCGTCTCACGGGTGGAGTTGCGTCGCTGGACGACCTGCGTGGCCAGGCGGACGCTGCATCTCGGCGCGGCTTGGAGCTCGTGGAGTCTGCGTTCGTGTTCGACGTGTCGTCGAATTCGCTGACGCCCATCGTGGGGGAGTCGGTGGCCCGCCAGATCCGAGAGCACCTCGGTGCGGCTGAAACGCGCGCCGATGCAGACTTCGCGGCGTTTGCCGTCGAGGGTCCGGAGGGTCTGCGGCACTTTGTGGCGACAGGGGTCGAGCCCACGCGGCCGGACATGCAGATCGGGTTCTGGGTCGATTTTCAGGAGGTCGCGCGCAGGGGCGCGGCCACCATCGAAAGCCGGCCCCTTCTGCCTCGGTCGCTGGGCAGTGGGCAGCTGGACAACAGCGTTCTCTACTTGCGTATCGAAGATCGGGCCGCGAGTGTGCTCTTCTCGCGAGGCGAGCGTTACGAGCAGGGCCTGATCGTCGAGCGTCACCCTCCCGACGACTACAACCCGGTCATCGAAGGTCTCCACGTCCGGGTGGCCGTCGATCCCAACGCCGCGCATCGCCTCGTCATCGGCGGACTGCCCCGCGCTCGTCTTCCCGCCCTCATGGCGGTTTTTGGTCTCACCCTGGGACTGCTCCTGATGGCGACGCTCCTGCTGCGCCGGGAGCGCACGTTGGTGGCCATGCGCACCGACTTTGTGTCGCGCGTCTCGCACGAGCTGCGCACGCCGCTCGCGCAGATTCGGATGTTTGCGGAGACGCTGCGGCTGGGCCGCGTTCGCAGTGAGGAGGAGCGGGCTCAGTACCTCGTGATCCTGGAGCGCGAGTCGCGTCGGCTCAGCGCCCTCGTCGAGAACGTCCTCCAATTCTCTCGTGCCGAGCGAGGGGAGCTGCAGCTCGAGCTCGAGTCCGCCTCCGTACGCGACCTCTGCGAGCGTCTCGCCAGCGAGATGCGGCCGCTCCTCAGTGCGCGCGGTTGTTCGTTGCAGGTGGACGTGCCGGAAGACCTGGAGGTTCATCTGGCGCCGGACGCCGTGCACCAGGCGCTCCTCAATCTAGTAGACAACGCCGTCAAGTACGGGCCCGAAGGGCAGCAGATCCGGCTGTCCGCAGAGTGCTCCGGCGGCGCGCTGCGTCTTGCGGTGGAAGACCAGGGGCCCGGCATCCCGAAGGCGCAGCGAGATCGGGTTTGGGCGCCCTTCGACCGCGGTGCCGGGCCGAGCAAGTCCGGCACCGGAATTGGTCTCGCCGTGGTCCGTGACGTCGTCTCCGCACACGGCGGGAGCTGCTGGGTGGAGGGGTGCAAGCCGCACGGCGCGCGCGTGGTGGTGGAGCTGCCGCTGGACGCCCCGGACTCTTCGTCATGATGCACCGAGTGCTCCTCATCGAGGACAACGAAGACTTGGCCCTCGGGCTGCGCAACAACCTCGAGATCGAGGGCTACGCCGTCAGGGTTGCGCACACCGGTGCAGAAGGCGTCCTGGAGATCGAGCGCGGGACGGACCTCCTCATCCTCGACCTCATGCTGCCCGACACGGAGGGGCTCAAGCTGCTGCAGCAGGTGCGCCGCGCCGGGTTCGAGGCTCCGGTGCTTGTTCTGACAGCGCGCGGTGAAGAGGCGGACAAGGTGCGGGCGCTCAAGATCGGGGCCGACGACTACCTCACGAAGCCGTTTGGCCTCCTCGAGCTGCTAGCCCGAGTGGAAGCGTTGCTGCGCCGAGCACCAGGGCTGCGCGCTGATGCGGTCGTGCACGAGCTGGGAGATCTCGAGATTCGCACCGGGCCGAGGCAGGTGCTGCGCGGTGGTTGCCCGGTCGATCTCACGCCCAAGGAGTACGACCTCCTGCTGGCGCTCGTCGAGGCGGGCGGCAAGGTGGCCAGCCGCCGCGAGCTGCTGGAGCGGGTGTGGGGCTACCGCGAGTCGGTGTACACGCGCACCGTCGACACTCATGTCGCCGAGCTCCGGAGGAAGATCGAGCCGGACCCGCGCAACCCCAGCATCATCGTCACGGTGCGCAAGGCCGGGTACCGGCTTGCGACGGAGGCCTCCTAGCCGTCGTCGGTAGGCATCAGCCGCTGTTGCGCTACCGTTCTTCGGTGTCGTTCAGAGCAGGGTGGAGCTCTTCCGCTCCGTGCTCGATTACCCGGTCCAGCAGACTCTCCAGCTGGCGAAAGCCGCGTGCGTCGAGACGCACCACCTCGCGCAGCTCGGGGTAGGTCTCCCGTCAGTCGGCGAACTGTCCGGAAGAACCGCCAGCGCATGGCGTGAGCGGCAGAGAGCCGCTAGACTCTCCGCTCGCGATCGGGCTCGGAGCACTCGAGACCGCCACGTTAGGCCACACCAGGCAAGGCCAGGAAGCCGGCATAGCTCAGTTGGTAGAGCAACTGACTTGTAATCAGTAGGTCGTCGGTTCGACTCCGGCTGCCGGCTCCACTCGAGAACTCAATAAATTCAGGTGTTTCGAGACATCCAGAGGCGCTGTCCGAGCACTCTTCTCGCGCAGGATTGGGTCCATTCTGGGGCCAAGGAGCGGCAGAATGACCGCTCGCGAGACGCTTCTCGTCGCGATCCGTCGCAATCTCGATTCGCTCGGACCGGCGGCCGTAGAGCCCCCACCAGGTGAGCTCCACGGCGGCCAGGAACGCCAAGACTGGCTCGACGCCAACTTCGAAGGCGGCTACAGCGCCTGGCGGTCCTACCGTGCTCTCGGGCCGGGAGGCTCCCGACCCCACCTCGAGTGGGAGCGAGTGAGGGCTTTCCTCCTGGAGGAAGCTGAGCTCAAGAACTACGTTCGCGCAGACGGCCTGATCGACTTCCGAGTCGGCGAGTTCCCGCTGGGCTGGGAGACGAACTCGTACAACGCCTACTCCCGCACCCTCGGTGCCGCCAGTGCCGAGCGGAGCCAAGAGGGCTGGCACCCGACCTGGATGTCCTACGCCAACGTGCAAATCGACTGGGTCGAAGATCCGAACACGGGCGAGACCGTGGCGATCGAGACTCCCGTCTGGGAGGCGCGCCCCACCTGGTGGGACCGGAAGCTCGAGGAGACCTACTCCGACGTCCTCTGGAAGTACAAGCCGACCTTCGTCGAACGCACGAAGCCGGCGCCGGAGACGGTGGTCGAGCTGCTCGAGCTGGTCGGCGCTCCGCAGGCGGAGTGGCCGACCGAGGACCAGGACGAGCTGGAGCCGCCACCCGCCGACGGCCCCTTCCCTCTTCCGGTGCTCGACCCCGCCCGGCCGACGCCGGCGGAGCAGGCACACGTCATCTACTGGCGTCTCGCTCCCAAGGTGGACGCTTACCAGCCGAGCCGGATGAACCCGTTCGGCGCCTTCGCGAAGCTCCTTTTGCAGCTGAGCCTTGACGTGCTGCAGATCACCGCCGAGCCGGCGGTGAGGCTGTACCGCGCACTCGCTGACGAGCGACCGATGAACGTCGACCACCGCATTCTGGTGGACATGCAGGAAGAGGAGGCCGCGGAGTGAGCGAGCGCATTCGCCAGTCACTGACATCGATCCTCAGCGAAGTCTCGATCATTCATGCCGAGCTGGACAAGGTCGATCCCATCGAACCGCCAAAGGTGGAGGATGGGCTGATACTCCGCAAGACTCTGGTCGAGGAGTGGCAGTCCACCATGGCGCAGCCAGTGCGCAAGCTCGACACCCACATTTCTGGAGGCTACTCCCGCATCCAGCTTGCCATGACGATCGAGGTGGGCAAGTGGCATCCGCAGCTCCCAGATGGCATTCACGGTCTCTTCTGGCTCTTCGAAGGGGATTGGGACCGAACCTTCGGCTATGCGATCTGCCGGGGCCCCAAGCGAAATCGGATCTCGTTCCTCACTAAACGCGGCTGGGGTAAGGGTGAAGCCGGTCAGGGCCGGATCGCGTGGCGCTTCGAGCGGGGTCAGACTGTAGGTCTGACCGCAGTCTTCGTCGCTGGTGAGGCACTGTTGATCCTCAACAATAGCGACTCGATTGTCGTCTTCTCTGGGGACCTTACCCAAGAGCCTTTCGG
>JBCCLJ010000095.1:0-24808 GCA_039026915.1 Acidobacteriota bacterium | reverse complement strand
GTGCCACTGGCCATGAGATCGCCGGGTCTCAGATTGCAGCCGTTACTGGAGTGATGCGTCACCATCTGCGCGAGCGTCCAGTACATGTCGACGAACGAAGCCTGGCTGAGTCGGACCGGCTCCTCCTCCTCCGCGCGGAGAGACTCCGTCGAGAGATACACCTCGAGATCGAGCGACACCGCGCCGTTCCTGGGATGTCCCTCGGAGAGATACGGAAGCGGCTCCGGATCACCCTCCGCTCGCGGGGTCGGCTCACAGCGAAACGGAGCGAGAGCCTCCATCGTCACGACCCATGGCGAGAGCGATGTCAGAAAGCTCTTTCCGAGGAAGGGCCCGAGCGGCTGGTACTCCCAGGCCTGGATGTCGCGCGCGGACCAGTCGTTGACGAGGCAGAGACCAAAAATGCGGTTCTCTGCCTTGGAGACCGGGATCGTGTCGCCCAGCTGATTCAGAGGACCGCCGACGAAGAAGCCGACCTCGAGCTCGTAGTCGAGGAGGCGGCTGGGACCGTGGGCCGGCAGCTCGGCGTCGGGAGCCTTGGTCTGACCGCAGGGCCGAGTGACTTCAGTACCGCTGACGACGAGGGACGAAGACCGGCCGTGGTAACCGATCGGCACGTGCTTGTAGTTCGGCAGCAGTGGGTTGTCGGGCCGGAAAAGACGTCCAATGTTCGTCGCGTGGTGCACCGATGCGTAGAAGTCGGTGTAGTCGCCGACGACCGCCGGCATGTGCATCGTGGCCTCTTCCATCGGCACCAGGCACGGTTTGACGTAGCTGGCCATCGTCCGCTCGGAGAGGAGCGCCGAAATCAGCCGCCGCAGCTCGCGCCAGTTCTTGCGGCGTAGCGACATCAGAGGATTCAGAGTCGTTGCAACGCAGGCTCGCTGCAGATCGGACGGTAGATCGATCAGGAGCCGTTTGTAGCGGCAGAGCGCCAAATCGAGGATCTGATCGCCGATCGCGACGCCGATGTGGGGGCGATCCCTGGCCTCGGTCGTAAAGACGCCGAAGGGCAGATTCTGAATCGGGAAGTCGCTTCCCTCGGCGTTGGCCGACTCGACCCAGCTGGTCAGCTCAGGCCGATGGGTCTCATCGATCTTGCGGCTCATGGTCCCTCTTCCATTCCTGGTACGCGTACTCCCGAACGATACCGCAGTCCCTCGTTTCGCGGACACCTCCGGCGACGGAACTCAGCGCCTGCGAAGCAATGCCGATGCTCAGACGAATCCGCGCATCGAGAGCTCCTCGAGGGGCTCCTCGAAGGAGCAAGAGCCGAAGGACTGGAGAAAGCTCCGTCGCGCGCGCTCGATTTCTTCCCGGGCCGCCGTGCGATCGCGCCAGCGGATCTCCTTGCCGGCGACACGGAAAGCCTCGGCTGCCGACTCGCTGAGCAGCTCGATCAGTTCACCGCCGCTGATCTTGCCCGAGGTCACCAGGGCCGCGCCCAGGGAGACATTGAAGAACCCGTGCATCCAGGCGCTCGGACTGCCCTTCTCGTAGGTCAGGGGGTTCGGGCCGCGCAGAGCATGGTGAAGGCCCGCTGTCGCCTTGAACGGAACGAGGTGGTGGTGGCAGCGCTCGATGAAGTGCGCAACCTCCACGACGCTCGGAAAAGCCGAAGGCTCCACGCCTCCGGTGCGGATCTTGGCGCTGACCCCGGCCGAGGCGATCGCTCGCAGGCGGGCCTCGAGCCGATCGTCGACCGGGCATTCGAAGAACACCGGAGCGTCGAGAGAGAGCTGGTTGGCCGCAGCGGGGATACTCCGAGAGCCGATCGGTGCCACTTCGAAGGAGCCGATCTCGAAGCGGTCTCCGGCTCGGTCCAGGAAGGCGCGCAGCCGAGCTGAGCGCACCGCACGGGAGTCGGCCAGGATGAGACTCAGCGACCAGCGCCTGCCGCTGCGTCCCTGGATCTTGGGCAGCAGCTCCTCGAACTCCTCCACTCGAGCGAAGGGTAGGACGAAGCTGCCGAGAAGCCACCGATCGGACGACCGCAGGTAGGTCGCGTAGTTCTCCATCGCCGGCAACATGTCGAGCCTCGCCGGCGGGAAGAGGCCGGCGTAGTCGACACTCGAGTGCAGGAGGGGACCGAGAGCGCTGCGCGGCGCGACCAAGTCAGGTGGCCTCCAGGAAGGAGCGGAGGTCTTCCTCGTTCACCAGCGGCTCGCCCGGCGCAACGAGCGCAGCACGACCGTCGCGCACCCACTCTGCCAAGCGCTCGACCTCAGAGAAGAGATGATCGAAATCGTCGACGACGAAGAGTAGAGGCTGTACGTGGTCGATCTCGAAGTACTGATTGATCACCCACTCCAGCTGGAACGGGAAGCGCTGGACCTTGGGCGACCGGATCGAGTATTCGATCTCCTCAGCCGAGCTCAGCAGGCCCGATCCGTAGACGCAGAGTTCGTCGCTGTCGGGGCGTCTCATGAGGCCGAACTCCACCGTGAACCAGAAGAAGCGCGCCATCGCTTTGATCGTGCCTTCGAGGTAGTGAAGCTGCTCTTCCTCGTCGGTCATCTGCTGAGCTGCCAGCGCAGCCTCGCGCGCGACTTCGCCAAAGAGCACGAGAACGTCGGAGAACCGGCGGTCCGTGTGCATCGGTACGTGTCCGGCGAGATCGTGGAAGATGTCCGGCTCGGGAAGGTAATCGAGCCGCTCGCCGTCGCGAATCGTGATCGTCGTCGGAAACTGGCGCTGGCGAAGGCAGTCGAAGAAGAGATAGGCCGGCACGTAGCCGGCCACGGCCTTCGACTCGAAGGCGCTCAGCGGTTCGAGAAACTTGTTGATCTCTTCGAGCCGCGGCACCCTCTCCGGATTCAAGGCCAGGCGCTCGACTCCGTCGAGGAACCTGGGATGAGCGAACTCGCGCCACTTGGGAAGCAGCTCGGCGTAGAGACGGCGCCACGTCTCCTGGTTCTCTTCGCTGTACTCGCCGTAGGGCTGATGGATGAACAGGTCTCCGCGCCCCCGCGCCTCCTCGATGAACTCGGCTCGCGTCGTGGTGAGCCCTCTAGCCTCCGTCACGGTCATCTCATCCTCCTCAGTCTCGGCGGCAGAGCCGCTCAGGAGTGCTGGTACCAGCTCTTGGGGTAGGACTCGTCCTCGAGTCCGGCGGCTTCTTCGGTCACCTGCAGGGGCCGGAACGTGTCGACCATGACCGCCAACTCCTCTGTTCCCTGCTTGCCAATCGAGCCCTCGTACGTCCCCGGATGGGGTCCGTGCGGGATGCCGTTCGGGTGAACCGTGATCGAAGCGCGTTCGATGCCCTTGCGCGACATGAAGTCACCCTCGACGTAGTAGATGACCTCGTCGGAGTCGACGTTCGAGTGGTTGTAGGGCGCAGGAATGGCGTCCGGATGGTAGTCGAAGAGCCGGGGCACGAAAGAGCAGACGACGAAGCCGGGCCCGTCGAACGTCTGGTGCACGGGAGGGGGCTGATGCACGCGCCCGGTGATCGGCTCGAAGTCGGCGATGTTGAAGGCATAGGGCCAGAGGTGTCCGTCCCAACCGACGACGTCCAGCGGATGGTGGTCGTAGATGTAGCGTGTGACCCCGCCTCGCGCCTTGACCCGTACCTCGAACTCACCCTCTTCGTCGTGCGTGACGAGCTCGCTCGGCGGACGCATGTCCCGCTCGCAGTAGGGCGAGTTCTCGAGGAACTGTCCGTAGTTGTTGATGTAGCGTTTGGGAGGCTCGATGTGGCCGAACGCTTCGACGACGAGCATTCGCTGCGCGACTTCGTCGTCGGGGACGATGCGCCAGAGCACGCCTGTCGGGATGACCAGATAGTCGCCGGGGCGGTACGCCAGCTTGCCGTACTGGCTCTCCAGCACGCCCGTGCCGTCGTGAACGAAGATCATTTCGTCGCCGTGAGCGAAACGGTACCAGTAGTCCATCGCCGCATCGGGGCGTACCACGGAGATGGCGCAGTCCTGATTCGACATGAGCAGGCGGCGGGCGCTGACGGCGTCGCCACCGCTGGCGACGTCCGCCGTCTTCAAGTGGCGGTGCCTGAGACCGCCGTCCGCCTCGAAGGTCGGACCTGCGCCGTTCGCCAGGGGCTCCACCTCGCGGACGCGCGTCGGTGGCCTCAGGTGGTAGAGGATCGACTGGATTCCGGCGAAGCCGTGAATGCCCATGACCTCTTCGTGGTAGAGCGAGCCGTCCGGCTGACGGAACTGGGTGTGTCGCTTCGGCGGAATCTCACCGAGCTTCAAGTAGTAGGTCACTGGTGACTCCTCTCAATCGACGCAACGACTCGCGTCGGGTCCGCATCTACTTTCGAAGTTGCCTGGCACTCGTCAGAGGTTTCCGCGGGCCGCCTGCTCGCGCTCGATCGCCTCGAAGAGCGACTTGAAATTGCCTTCGCCGAAACCACGAGCGCCGTGGCGCTCGATCACCTCGTAGAAAACCGTGGGGCGATCCTCGACCGGCTGGGTGAAGATCTGCAGCAGATAGCCGTCGTCGTCGCGGTCGACCAGAATGCCGAGCTCTGCGAGCGTGTCGACGTCTTCGTCGATCTTACCGACTCGGGATTCGAGCTCCTCGTAATACGTGGTCGGGACCTGCAGGAACTCGACACCACCGTCGCGCAGAGCGCGCACCGTGCCGATGATGTCCCGCGTAGCGCAGGCGATGTGCTGCACTCCCGGGCCACCGTAGTACTCCAGGTACTCCTCGATCTGCGACTTCTTGCGTCCGTCCGCCGGCTCGTTGATCGGGAACTTGATCTTGCCGCTGCCGTCCTGCATGACCTTCGACATGAGAGCGGAGTACTCGGTGGAGATGGCATCGTCGTCGAAGTGCGCCAGCTGGCTGAAGCCGAGCGTGTTGGCGAAGAAGTTGACCCACTCGTTCATCTTGCCCAGCTCGACGTTGCCGACGATGTGGTCGATGTTGGTGAGGCCTGCCCCACTGCCGCGGACGTGCTCGTTGCGCTTCTCGAAGCCGGGGAGGTCGTTGAGCGAAGCGGGATCACGCTCGACGAACTCGAAGAGAGTGTCGCCGTAAGCCTTGATCGCCGAGACGACGATCTCCGAGTTGCCGTTGTCGATGACGCGAGGCTCTTCGGCGGCTTCGGCGCCGCGCTCGACGGTGGCTGCGAAAGCGGCGCGAGCATCGGGGACGCGGAGTCCGATGCGCCCGACGCCGTCGCCGTGACGATGCACCTGGTGAGAGATCGGGTGGTCGGGCGACAGAGCGGTCGTCAGAATCAGGCGAATGGCTCCCTGATCCATGATGTAGGAGGCCACCTCGCGCTCGCCGGTCTCGAGCCCCTTGTAGAAAGTGTTGGTGAACCCGAAACAGCGCTCGTAGTACTGCGCTGCCTGCTTGGCGTTGCCGACGTAGAACTCGACGTGGTCAAAGGCCTGGATAGGGCAGAAATCTTCTGTCATCACGTACTCCTGTCTTTTGCTGAGCTTTCTTCTGCCGGCTCCGGAGAGCCGGTCGCTGCGGCTCAGACGCTTCGTTCGATGCAGGCGGCGAGCTTGGCGACCGCCTCGTGAATGTTCTTTGGTTCGAGGGTGGCGAAACTGAGACGCGCGCAGTGGCGGCCGGCTCCGCTCGTCGGGTCCGAGGCGAAGGCGCCACCGGGGATGAAGGCGACGCGGTCCTCTTCGAGGCTGCGCTCCAGGAGCTCGAAGGCGTCGAGTCGGCCCGGCAGCTCGAGCCAGACGAACATGCCGCCACCGGGACGCGTCCAGCGCGCCTCCGCAGGCATGAACTCGTCGAGAGCGCCCAGCAGCGCGTCGCGACGTTCGCGATAGCTGCTGCGGATGCGCTCCAACTGCGGTTCGAGGAGGCCGTCAGCCAATACGTGGGAGACCGCACGCTGGGTCAGAGCCGAGCACTCGAGATCGGTCGCCTCTTTGACGAGCGTGAGTCGGTCGAGCAGCCCGTCAGGAACGACGATCCAGCCAAGGCGCAGAGCCGGCGCCAGGATCTTGGAGAAGGAACCGAGGTAGAGCACGTGCGAAGAGCAGCGGGCACGCAGCGGCGGCGCGAACTCGTCGTCGTACCAGAGAAGGCCGTAAGGATCGTCCTCCAGGACGGGCACACCGTAGTGCCGTACGAGCTCCACCAGACGCTGCCGCTTCTCCTCGCTGAGGCTGACCCCGAGGGGGTTGTGAGCGTCCGGGATCACGTAGGTCAGAGCTGCCTCGCTCTGCTCGAAAGCCCGCTCGAGAGCATCGACGTTCAAGCCCGTCTCGAGATCCGTCTCGACCGTCACGACCCTGGGCCGATAAGGAGCGATCGTGTTGTGAATTCCCGTATAGGCCAAGCTCTCCAGAACGACCGTGTCCCCCGGATCGAGGAAGAGCCGGGTGGCGATGTCGATCCCCTGCTGCGCCCCGGTCGTCAGGAAGATCTGATCGACGGTGCAGTCGACGCCCCGACGCTTCATGATGCCGACGATCTGTTCCTTCAGATCGGCGAAGGTCGGCGAGTACTGGAGCGCTCGCGGATCCTCGTCGAGCAGCGCCTTGACCGCCGCGCCGTAGCGGCGGGCCGGAAAGAGGGCCGGGTCCGGCAAGCCGCCCGCGAGAGAAATGACGCCGGGCTGCGCCACGAGCCCCACCATCTGACGCAGGACAGAGCGTCCCCGCCCCTCGAGCCAAGCGGCTGTGGCCAGGGCCTTGGCGTCGATGGCCTCGGCGGAGGGTGTCTGTGGCGTAGCGGACAAATTCGACTCCTCTGATGAGCCTTGAGTTTACATATCGCATCCAAGAACCGCAAACAGGTTCTCTTTGTTGCCCATAAACCGCAATTCGGTAAATAATTGCATGACCAACGCGGCCTTCGAGGTTGCCGGGGAGGCAAAACGTACCGATGACGACGACCGAGCACTGGAACATCGAGCTCGACGAACTCGACCTCAGAATCCTGCGCCGACTTCAGGAGGATAGCGCCCCGCCGAGCGCAGCGCTGGCGAGGGAACTCGACATGTCGGCCCCCGGTCTGGCCAAGAGGCTTCGCAAGCTGGCAGGGTCAGGCGTCGTCCGGCGCGAGGTCGTCCTGCTCGATCGCCTGGCTCTGGGTCTCGACGTCCTCTGCTTCGTCCAGGTGACCCTCACCCACCACCAGCTCGACGCCGTCCAAGGCTTCCGCACGGCGATCGACGCCATGCCCGAAGTCCTCGAGTGCCACCATCTCACGGGCGAGTTCGACTACCTCCTCAAGGTCGTCTGCAGGAACCACCGCGACCTCGAGTCCTTCCTGGTCGAACGGCTGACGCCGACTCCCGGCGTCGACCGGATCCGGACCAGTATCGTTCTGCGAGAAGAGAAGAGTACGACCGCACTGCCGCTGAGCGAATCGTCGCCAACCGAGGCTCGAGGCTGAGGTAGTCTCAGCGCGCCGCCCCGCCTTCGCTCTTCCTGCCCCTTCCGAACACCGACCGCTTCCCAGACGGAGACAGTTCAACGTGGAATACCGAGTCACCCTCTTTCCCGGCGACGGCATCGGCCCCGAGGTCAGCGAAGCGATGGTCCGCGTCGTCGATCGCGTCACCGAAGGTCGCATCGTCTGGGAGAAGGTCCTCGCCGGCAGCAGCGCCGTCGATCAGGGCCTCGACCCGATGCCGGAGCCCGCCATCGAGTCCGTACGCCGCAACCGCATCGCCATCAAAGGTCCTCTGCAGACGCCGATCGGAGGCGGATGGCGCAGCGTCAACGTCACGCTCCGTCAAGAGATGGGGCTCTACGCCTGCGTTCGTCCCGTCACCTCGATGCCGGGCGACAGCAAGTCGCGCTACGAGGACGTCGATCTGATCGTGGTGCGCGAAAACACCGAGGGCCTCTACACCGGTCGCGAGCACGAGGTCGTCGACGGCGTCGTCGAAGCCCTCAAGGTCGTCACGCGCGAAGCCTCCGAGCGGATCGTCCGCTTCGCCTTCGAGTACGCGCGCAACCACGGACGCAAGAAGATCACGGTCGTGCACAAGGCTTCGGTCACGCGACTCTCCGACGGCATCTTTCTGGAGTGCGCCGCGGAGATCGCCGAAGACTACCCATACATGGAGGTCGAGCTGCTGCCGCTCGACAACCTCGCCATGGCTCTGGTTCAGGATCCTCGACCGTTCGACACCCTGGTCATGGGCAACCTCGACGGCGATCTCGTCAGCGATCTGTGTGCCGGCCTCGTCGGCGGGCTCGGCATGGTGCCGGGCGCCAACATCGGCCACGGACACGCGGTGTTCGAAGCCGTCCACGGCACCGCTCCCGACATCGCCGGGCGCGATCTCGCCAATCCGATCGCCCTGATCCTCTCCGCCGAGTTGATGCTCCGCCACATCGGCGAGGCTCAGGCGGCAACGCATCTGCGCGCGAGCGTCGAGGAGCTGCTGGCCGAGGGCAAGGTGCTGACCCGTGACCTCGGCGGCACGGCCGGTACGACTTCTCTCGCTGACGAGCTCCTGAGACTCATCGACGCCCGGATGAAGAGCTCCGGCGCCCAGGCCTGAGGCAGACATCATGGAAGAACAACGCATCGCACTCATCGTCGGCGGCGGCATCGCCACCGAGATCACCCCGCTGGTGCTCGAGATTCTCGATCGCGCCGGCGCTCGCTTCGACTGGCAGCGCGTCTACGTTCCGGCCGGCTCGGAAGACGCCGAACAGCTTCTCGAGAACGCGGTCGACGCTGTCAAGAAGTGCGGCATCGGCCTCAAGACCAAGCTGCTGTCGCCCAAACGCCAGAAGAGAGTCACCGGAGCGAGCGTCTCTGGATCGGGCAGCCCGAACGTGCAGCTGCGACTGCAGCTCGGGCTGTACGCCGGCGTGCGACCGATCAAGACGATGAAGGGGCTGCCCACCCGCTACCCCGATCTCGATCTCATCCTGATTCGCGAGAACACCGAGGACATCTACAAGGGCATCGAGCACGAGCTCGTGCCCGGTGTCGTACAGAGCGCCAAGGTCGTCACCCGCGAGGCCTGCGAGCGGATTGCCCGCTACGCTTTCCGCATCGCCCGCGAGCACGGACGCGAGCACGTCACGTTCATCCACAAGGGCAACATCATGAAGAAGTCGGACGGGCTCTTCATGCAGACCGTGCGCGGCGTCGCAGCAGAGAACAGTGACGTCGGGTACCGCGAGATGATCGTCGACGCGGCCTGCATGCACATGGTGCTCGATCCGTACCAGTTCGACGTCATCCTGACGGGCAACCTCTACGGCGACATCCTCAGCAGCCTCGGCTCCGGCCTGGCGGGCGGAATCTCCTCGGCCCACTCCATCAACCTCGGAGACGACTACCGCGTCTTCGAAGCGATTCACGGTGACGCCGAACACCTGGTCGGCACCGGCAAAGCCAATCCTCTGCCGTTGCTCTCTCCCGCCGTGGCCCTCGTGCGGCATTTCGACGAGGACGAGATCGCCAGCCGCATCGAAGCCGCCGTCTCGAGCGTGCTCGAGAAAGGCGAGCATGTGACCCCAGACCTCGGTGGCAACGCCAGCTCCCGTCAGATGACCAACGCGATCATCGAGGCGCTGGAAGGAGACGAGCTCGAGCGGGCGCCTGCCAACTAGTCATGGATGTCCGCAGCGTTGTTCGGAACCAGACTCAGGCGTTTTCTGGCGTCCTTGGTGCGGATTCTGGAGCGCAGGATGAAGGGGAAGGTCTCGTTCGTTGCTACCAGGGTGGTGCCTTTCAGACAGGCTTTCAGACGTTCGTCTGCGCAGAACCACCCGATCACCAGTAGCAAGAGGTCAGTGGAGGGAGGTCTTGATTGCTGACATTCATCACGTCTCTGTTAGCACTCTTGGTGTCCACTGGCGAGACGCATCCGGCTAGGGAGAGCGATACCTACGAGCTCAAGATCGACCTCCGCAACTGGAGCTCGGTTGAAGCGCTCACCGTTCTGCCGAAGCCTCACGGCGCGTTCCCTGCCGAAAACGGAACGCATCATGTGACTCTCAGCTGCCAGCAGCGCTATCAAGTTACGGTAGAGGGCTTGGATGGCCGTTCGTTTGCTACCGTCGATCGGAGGGCACGTGACTGCAGCGACCTGGCCGTCGTCCCTGTCCCAAGGCCTCTCGTGACCTTCGCAGGTCACCTTCGCAACCAGCATCTTCAGGTTGTAAAGAATGCCCGTGTGCTTGTCACGGAAACAAACCTGCTTCCGATGGCTGACGCTGTCACCGAGTTCTTTCCGCTGGCCGAAGAGGCAACGCTGACCGACGATGCCGGCAATTTCTTCTTGCTCTCTCAAGAGGCCGCCTTCCCTCTGACCCTTAGGTTGGATGCAGCCGAGCATGTAGCCGAGGAAGTGAAGGTAGGGAGTCCTCGAGCCTTGAGTGATTTGGCGGTTCGGACTTCTAGGGTTGTCGCAGGCGTCGTGGAGGGTTTCTCCCCAGCGGCAGAGCTAAGGCTCTTCGTTCGCTGCGAGTATGCTCCCGCGGGTAGGCGCGACTGCGGTTTCTCGAGTGTAGATGGTGATGGAAGTTTCCTTGTGGAGGAGGTGCCTACTGGCACCGTCCGCCTCAGCTTGGCGCTGGACGACGATACGGCCCGTGGCCCCTTCGTGGACCTCGGTCCCAACGATCATCTGGCTTCGATAAGTTATGACCGGGGTGCGACCCTTCGAGGACTCCTGGTGAACTCGAGGACTGGGGAGTCGCTCGAGAACATCGGCGTCATGCTCGTGGAGCCTGGCTCGGGCCAGATGATCTCAACCGTGGTGACCGGTACCGATGGGGCCTTTACAGCGAACTTCTTGCCGCGGGAATCGGTCGTGTTGCGAGTCATCGACCCGGCCTACTTCCCAAAGAAGCTGAGCGTCGATCTAGCGACGACTCGCGAGGTCGAGATCGAACTCGACGAACTGAAAACCGCTCGACTCGACGTCCGGGTGACTCACAGAGGCGAACCTGTCAAGGGCATCGGCGTCAAGGCGGACGACATCCTCACCGGAAGGCGTGAAGTAGGCACAACTGGAGACGATGGCGTTGCCATGCTGGAGGTCGTCGCAGCGTCGTCGATCAGGGTAAGCGCTGACGGTGCTGGTTGGATTTCAGCCCAGCGCACCGTAGATCTCTCCGCGGCCGATAGCCAGGCGGTGGAGCTCGGTGTCTACTCCGCAGCCAGGTTGAGTGGGACCTACATCAAGCGGCTATGCGAAGGAAACCCCGAGGTGCTCTTGCAGTACCAGGGCGGGCGCTCGCTGAGAGCACGAGCGGGTCGTGGCGAGTCTTTCTTCTTCGAGGGATTGGATTCTGGCGACGCTTTGCTTCTCGCTCGCTGTGACGGCAAGCGTGTGTTCGAACGAGCCGTGTCCATTGAGCCAGGAGACGTAATCAACTTGGGACTCATGACCTTCTAGCCCCGAAATCACTCCAAGCAGGCCACCCTCCACGACTGGCGTGCCATGAATCCCGGCCCCTCGATCAGCATGTGAAACGCCATTCCTCGAGGCTCTCGAAGGAGACGAGCTCGAGCGTTCCTCGGCGAACGGAGGTGCGCCTGATCTGAGGGAGTCAGACGCCGTAGCCGACGACCGGAATCTCTTCGGGCTTCACTGGAAACTCGAAGCCGAGTCGCTCGTGAAACTCGCGCACTAAGCGCAGTGTCAGCCCCCACAGAACTCGGGGACCGCCCGGCCGGTCGAGCTCGACCTCACCGTGAACACCGTCGATCAGGAGTCCGTTGAAGTTCTCCCGGGGAGCGTAGGGCACGCGATAGTGCGTGAACCGGCGTGGGTCTCTCAGAGCGCGCAGCGGCAGCCAGAGCGCCGCCGCGACCTCTTCGTTCGGCCGCAGCTCTGGCGCCGGCCCCTGCCAGTGGTAGAGGTAGCCGGAGACCTGAACCGCTCGCCCGGCTCCCGTCACCTCACCGAGGTAACCGAGGTAGGGAGACTGCGAGAGGTCGACCGAGAGCTCCTCGAGCGTCTCGCGAGCAGCCGTTTCGCGCAGCGATTCGTCCGAAGGTTCCCATCGGCCTCCGGGAAAGGCCATCTGCCCCGACCACGGGTCGCCGTCGCGGCGTGCCCGTTCGATGAACAGGGCTTCGACACCGTGAGGTCCTTCGCGGAGGACCATGGCCACCGCGGCCGAACCGGACACCGCGCGACCTCGGTCCTCCCGGTCGGCGTAGGTCTCGACGATCTGCTCGAGCTCTGGCATGGCGCCAAGGATACCTTCACTCGCGGCCACGCCCCAGCGTCGCCGAGCCCGGGTTCGGCGGTTGACCGGTTCCCGGTGGCCTCGCATACTGCGCCTCGGGAATCTTCCCCTCACCGCAGGAGTCAGTATGGACGACAAGGCGTTCCGCAATCTCATGGGTCAGTTCGCGACCGGCGTGACCGTCGTCACGACGAACGTCGACGGCGACCTTCACGGTATGACGGCCAACGCGGTGACCTCGGTGTCGCTCGACCCGCTTCTGCTCCTCGTCTGCGTCGTCCGGGGCAACAACTGCCATCAGCAGCTGCAGAAGTCCTCTCACTTCGCTGTCAACATCCTGTCCGCCGAACAGGAAGACGTCTCGAACACCTTCGCGCGATCGGGCGATCCCGAGGCCGGCGAGCTACGGGGCGCCGACTATCAGCTCGGAGCCGAGGGATCTCCGATCCTCGCCGGCACGCTCGGCTGGGTCGAGTGCCGCAAGAGCGAGGTGCTCGCCGGCGGCGACCACGACATCTTCGTCGGCGAGGCACTCAGCGGCGAGATTCTCGGAGGCGATCCACTGCTCTTCTGGGGCGGTGGCTACCGACGCATCGCCTCTGTCGACTGAAGCTCGAGCGAGTCTCCGAACTCGTTACTCGAGGATCGGCACGCTGCGCGGCAGCAGCAGGCGTCGACGCGGCGGCATGTGGCCGCGCCGGAAGAGTTCGCGGCGCGCGCGGCTGTTCTCGTACTTGACGATGAGGCCCGTCTCCTCGTCGAGCCAGTGCTCTACGACACGCTTCGGCCGCTCCTGACCGACTGCCGGGTAGCTTGCCGTCGCCTTGCTCGCGAACTCCTGGAAGATCGGCGCAGCGGTGCCACGACCGCTCAGGCCGAGCCCGCGGCCGCGGTCGGCGCCGACCCAGACGACGACCACCAGATCGCCAGAGCCGCCGGCAAACCAGGCGTCTCGACCCCGCGACGAGGTTCCGGTCTTGCCCCAGGAACCTTCGGGCCCCCACTCCCACGTGACGTCTTCGAGGGCCCTGCGCACGATGTGCGCCGTCGAGCTCCGGACGGGGCGTCGAGTGCCCCGTTTCTGACCGAAGCGAGAACCCAGACGGCGCCCGCCCGGCAGCTCCAGCGAGTCGACGAGGACGACCCGCTCCGGCCTGCCCTGCGCTGCCAGAGTCAGATAGGCAGAGAGGAGGTCGACCGGAGACGTCTCGACGGAGCCGAGAACGAACGACGGCGGTCGCTCCGCCGGAAGATCGAGTCCGAAAGCCTCGAAACGCTCGGCGACCACGTCGAAGCCGCAGTGTCGCGCGACCCGCACCGTGGGAACGTTGAGAGAGTCGACCAGCGCGCCGCGCAGGTCGACGACGCCGCGAAACTCACGCTTGGAGTTGCGCGGCGTCCACGGGCCCGAAGGCAGTTCCAGCGTGAGCTTCTCGTCACGAACGCGGGTCGCCAGGTGCAGCTCGTCCTGCTCTCCGCAGCGATCGAGAGCCTCGACGACGACGAAGGGCTTGACCGTGGAGCCGGGCTGGCGCTTGCTCTGCACGCGGTCGAACCCGTCCAGCTTGTTCGGATCTCCGCCGACGTACGCCACGATGCGCCCGTCGGAGATGCGTGCCGCCACCAGGGCGGCGCTGACTCCGCTCTCCGGATCGAATCGTCTCAGGAGGTCCGCCACGGACTTCTCGGCGACCTCCTGAAGCCACGGGTCCAGTGCCGTGCGCACGACGACACCGCGACCGTCGCCGAGGCGATCCGAGCGAGCCTCGACGACCGTGCGCAGAGCATTGCGCAGCGTCGTCGTCGGCCCCGCAGAGAGCTGACGTGCCCGCACTTTCGGTAGCGAAGCGGCGTCAGCCTGCGCCGTCGTGATGAAACCGAGATCCTTCATGCGGCCGAGGACATAGGACTGGCGCTCGCGCGCTGCCTCGCGGTGCCGGGCGGGCGTCAACCGGTTCGGGGACTGGATGATGCCGGCGAGCACCGAGGCCTGCTCGAGCGTCAGCTCGGTCGCCTCGACGCCGAAGTAACCGCGCGCGGCGGCTCCGATGCCGTAGAGCGAGACGTTCTCGACCGCGCCGAAGTAGACCGAGTTCAAATACGCCTGGAGGATCTCTTCCTTACTGTGCTCGGCCTCCAGAGCCAGCGCGCGCAGACCTTCGGAGACCTTGCGGCCGAGGGTGCGCTTCGGGGTGAGCTCGCGCACCTTGATCAGCTGCTGCGTGATCGTACTGCCGCCCTGCTTGACCTGACCGGCGCGAGCGTTCCTGAGCAGCGCTCTCGCGATACCTCGACCGTCGACGCCCCGATGGTCGAAGAAGCGGCCATCTTCGGCGGCGATCACCGCCTGCCAGACGACGTCTGGCAGAGCTTCGAGCTCCACCGGAACTCGTGGCGCACGACGCTCCGTGAGCGACTCGAAGAGAAGCTCGGGCTCGACGTAAGCACGACGGTTGGAGCCGACGGGGTCGCCTTCGGGCCCGACCTCGACGACGCCGACGATCTCTCCGTGTGGTCGCTTCAGCTCGAGCCCCCAGAGCGCCGCGGGCACGGCCTTCTGACCGCTCACGAGATGGGCGCGCTGATAGACCCAGAAGTGATCGAAGCCCCAGAAGTACTCGCCCGGGACGCTCGGCCGGCGGCCGCGCACCCTGCGGTAGCCGAGGCGGTCGAAGCGTCGAGCCACGCCCAGGTCACCGACTCTCTTCCCCGTAACGAGGGGCGTGGGCGACGAGTAGACCCGGGTCTCGCTACGACCGACCTCGAGCTCCAGCCGTGCCGCCGACGACTGAGCGGAGGCCGCAGCAGCAAGGCCGTACGCCGCCGAGGCGAACGCCAGCGAGAGCAGGCACCGCCGCAGCGAATGCTGCCCGAGAGAGAGCAAGAGGCCGGCTCGGAAGGCTAGGCCGAGTCGGCTTCAGCCGCGGCCTCGCCGAACGAGCTCACGGCCGATTCGGCATCTTCGTGCATCTGGAAGAGCGGGAGAATCTGCGCCATGCGCAGCACGCGGTCGACGCCGGCATCCGGCTTGGCCCGCACGAGCTTCAGGCGAGCGCCGAAACGCTCGGCGATCCGGCGACTGGCGACCAGCTCGCCGACTCCGGAACTGTCGATGTGAGTTACCTGGGAGAGATCGATGAGGATCTTCTTGCGCTCGTCCGCGAGTAGCTCGTTCACCGAATCGCGGAGGAGGATGTCACCGACGCCCGCAACCAGACGTCCCTGAAGACTGATGACGGCAACGTCCCCGTCATGACTCACATCGCACTGCATAGAACTTCTCCTTACGATGATGTTAGCCCGGCACTGTGCCCTCCACAACCGCCGTCGGCTAGTCTTCAGGAGACGACGAAAACCGTAAATCGGTCACCGCAAGCCCCGAGTGAGCACTTCATGAGCCCCGTTTACCGCAACGTCCCCGACTCCACCGGAGTCAGCGCCTGCGCGCTCGATCCCGACTACGCGAAGCTCCTGCGCGTCTACCTCGATGCGGAGCTCTACGAGCGTCTGGAGCCGCACTTTCTCGAGCTCGGAGAGCGCGTGGGCAAAGAGTTGGAAGCGCTCGCTCTCTCGGCCGACAAGAACCCGCCGACGCTACAGGTCCGCTCGCGCAGCGGCGCGCCGGAAGAGAGGGTCCTCAAGCACCCAGACTTCGAAGCCCTCGAGCAGGTCGCCTTCGGCGACTACGGACTCGCGGCCATGTCACATCGAAGCGGAGTCCTGGGCAGCGACGCTCCCCTGCCACCGCTCGTCAAGTACGCCCTCGTCTACCTCTTCGTTCAGGTGGAGTTCGGTCTTTGCTGCCCGCTCTCGATGACCGACTCGCTGACGCGCACGCTGCGCAAGTTCGGGTCGCAGGAGCTGATCGAGCGCTACGTCGGCCGGCTCACCAGTCAGGATCTCGACGAGCTCTTCCAGGGCGCCATGTTCATGACCGAACAGGAGGCAGGTTCGGACGTCGGCGCGATTCGCACGACCGCCCGGCAGGACACCGACGGCACCTGGCGGCTCTGGGGAGACAAGTGGTTCTGCTCGAACCCGGACGCCGACCTGGCGATGGTCCTGGCCCGGCCGGCGGACGGGAGCGAAGGGACGCGGGGGCTCTCACTCTTTCTCCTGCCCCGTCGCCTGGAGGACGGTCGCGCGAACGCCTACCGCATCGTGAACCTGAAGGACAAGCTGGGCTCGCGCTCGATGGCCAGCGGCGAGGTCGTCCTCGAGGGCGCCGTCGCCCACCTCGTCGGAGATCCCGGCGCCGGCTTCAAGCAGATGACGGACATGATCAACATGAGCCGACTCGCCAACGGCGTGCGCTCGGCGGGAATGATGCGGCGCGCTGTCAACGAGTCCGAGTACATCGCGCAAAACCGCGTCGCTTTCGGCCGGTCGCTGGCCGACCTGCCCTTGATGAGACGTCAGCTGGAAAAGATGCGGACCGTCGCCGAGCAGGGTCGCGCCATGGTCTTTCACACGGCGCGAGTGCTCGAAGCCGCCGATGCGGGTGACGAGACGATGCGACGCACGCTGCGCATACTGACCCCGCTCATCAAGTTCCGCACCTGTCGCGACGCCCGCAAGGTCACCGGCGACGCCATGGAGGTGCGCGGTGGCGTCGGCTACATCGAGGAGTGGTCGGACGCGCGGCTGTTGCGGGACTCCCACCTCGGCTCGATCTGGGAGGGCACCAGCAACATCGTCGCGCTCGACGTGGCGCGCGCCGCACGCCGTGAAGGCGCGTTCGATGCGCTCATCGACTACCTGAAGCAGCTCCTTGCCGAGGGCGTCGCGCCAGAGCTCCGGAGGCTGCTCGATCCGCTGGTCCACAGGAGCCAGCTCTTTTTCAGCCTCGTGGCGGAGCGTCCCGAGCTCGAGGAAGAGGTCCGCCGCGCAGCGACCGGGCTCTACCACGTGACCTCCGCCGTCTTCCTGGCCTGGGAGAGCGCACGCCTCGAGAGGCACGACCGCGAGGCCGCCGCAGGCCGCGCCGAGCTGGCGAGAGCGGTGGTGTTCCACAAACTGTCACGGGTCGATCCGCTGGCTCCGCGGGTCGATCGTCAGCCGGTTCCTCCAGCTCAGCGCTGACGGGGGAGACGCTCGAGTGAACCGACCGGCGCCTGCGGACCGTAGACTAGAGGTCCAAGACCCTTCGGCGTGACGATCTCTGTGACGACCGAGTCACCGTGCGTCACCCACTGCTCACCCGTAGACGTTCAACTCTCAGGGAGATTGCATCGATGCAGACCCCAACGCGAGTCCGAAAGGCCCCGGTCCTTTCGCGCACTCTCGCCACCCTTCTCCTCGTCTTCGCCTTCGCGCTGCCTTCGAGCGCAGCGAACGACGCAGCCAACTCCGCCAGCGAGGTGCAGCCGCTTCTCGTCGGCACGACGATCCCCTCGGTGACCGTCCAGACGATCGACGGCGAGCCGATCGACCTTCTGGAAGACGCCCGCAAGAAGCCCTCGATTCTGGTCTTCTACCGGGGCGGCTGGTGACCGTACTGCAACACTCAGCTCGGTGAGCTGAGAAGCATCGAAGGCGAGCTCGCGGAGCTCGGCTACCAGATCGTGGCTCTGACGCCCGATCGGCCCGAAGAACTGCCGAAGACCGTCGAGAAGAACGAACTCGGCTACCGTCTTCTCTCCGATGCCACGATGGCCGCTTCGCGCGCCTTCGGCATCGCCTTCACGCTCGACGAGAAGACGAAGGAGCGGTACAAGGGTTTTGGCCTCGATCTCCAGAAGGCCTCCGGTCAGAGCCACTGGCAGCTGCCAGTGCCTTCGGTCTTTGTCCTCGACGCGGAGGGCGTCATCCAGTTTCACTATGTGAACCCGGACTACAAAGTGCGCATCGAGCCTTCGGTGATCCTCGCCGCAGCTCGAGCAGCGGCTGAAAAGTAGAAACCGCCCAGAGACGGCCCAGAAACGGCCGAGAGACCGCCCGAAGCCCTCGCGGTTCCGGGCGGTCTTTTTGCGTCCGCGAGGGCCGCGCCGGCCGAACGGGGATCAGTCCTCGGCGCGCTCCAGGATCCGCCGATGAGCGCGCAGACGCAGACCGTTGATCCGGATGAATCCGCGCGCGTCTTCCTGGTCGTAGCCACCCTCGATGTCCATCGAAGACAAGTCCTGGTCATAGAGCGAGCTGGGGCTCTCACGACCGAGAATCTGCACGGCCCCCTTGAAGAGCTGCACGCGAACGACGCCGTCAATCAGCTCTTCCGCCTGCCGAAAGGCAGCGCGGATGAAGTCCATCTCAGGGCTGAACCAGAAGCCGTTGTAGATGAGCTGCGTGAACTTCGGCGACAGCGAATCGCGCAGCGCCAGCACCTCGCGGTCCATGGCAACGCCTTCGAGGTCGCGCAGCGCGGCATGCAGCACAGTTCCTGCCGGCGTCTCGTAGACGCCCCGCGACTTGATACCGACGAAGCGGTTCTCGACCATGTCGATGCGTCCGACACCGTGCCGCCCGGCAACCTCGTTCAGCGTGTTGAAGAGCTCCAGCGGCTCGGTCTGGCTCTCACCGCTGGTCAGGTACGTTACGCGCACGGGGTGCGCGTTGCGAAACTCGATCTCGAGCTGCTCCGGAACGTCGGGAGCGTCCAGGGCCGAGCGCGTCAGATCGAACATGTCGGCTGGAGGGGCCGCGGCCGGGTCTTCGAGCATGCCGGCCTCGTAGCTCTTGTGCATGAGGTTCTCGTCCATGCTGTAGGGCTTGGAAGCGGTGACGTCGACGGGGATCCCCTGGGCGTCGGCGTACTCGAGCAGATCGGTGCGGCCCTGGAAGCGATCGAGGAACTTGCGCTCCTTCCACGGGGCGATGATCTCGAGCTGAGGAGCCAGAGCGGCGAAGGCAAGCTCGAAGCGCACCTGATCGTTGCCCTTGCCCGTGGCACCGTGAGACACGGCCGACGCGCCCTCGGCGACGGCGACCTCGACGTGCGCGCGAGCGATCAGCGGTCGCGCCAGGGACGTACCCAGCAGGTAGCGGTTCTCGTAGACCGCATTGCCGGCGACCGCCGGGTAGATGAAGTCCGTCACGAACTCCTTCTTGAGGTCGGCGATGATCACATTGGATGCGCCGATCGAGCGCGCACGCTCGGCGTTCGCTTCGAAGTCCTCTCTCTGGCCGACGTCGGCGATGAAGGCGACCACGTCGTAGCCCTCCTCTTGAAGCCACCGCAGGATGCAAGAGGTATCCAGCCCGCCGCTGTAGGCGAGCACCGCTTTCTTCTGACTCAAGACCTTCTCCTTGCCCGTTGAGAACGACGCATTATCGTGCTTCCCCCTGCCCCGCCACAAGTCGTGCCCGACAAACCTCAGACCTGCAGCTTGTCGAGCGACTGCCGCAGCCGAACGCGGACCCTCACCGTCAGGAGCACGGCGACAATGGTCAAGCCGAGCGTCAGCCCCCACCACAGTCCGGTCGGCCCCCAACCCTGCTGGAAAGCCCACCACCAGCCGATCGGCAGACCGAGGATCCAGAACCCGGCGAAGACCGATACAGCAGGCCAAGTGGTATCCGCCGTGCCGCGGAGAATCCCCGCCGCGACCGTCTGCACGGAGTCCGAGAACTGAAATGCCGCTGCGATCGGCAGAAGCGTCGCGGCGAGCGCGATCACCTGTGCCTCGGCCGTATACAGACGGGCCAGCAGGCGCGGCAGAAGCGCGAAGAGGCTCGCTGAAACGACCATCACTGCGCAACCGAGAGCCAACGAGAGGTTCGCCGAGCGGGCGGCTGCCGGCAGGTCGCTGCGTCCGATGGCATTGCCGACGCGCGTCGCCGCAGCCGTACCGATGCCCAGGGGCACCATGAAGGAGAGTGACGACAGATTCAGCGCGATCTGATGAGCACTCATTTCCAGGGACCCCAGCGTCCCCATCAGCAGACCGACGACCGAGAAGACCCAGAACTCGAGCGATCGGTGAACGCTGATCGGCAGACCGATCTTCATCATCTCGCCGTGCAGTCGAGGGGCGAACTGGCGCCACGGCTTGACCTTCAGAAGGTACGGAACGACGGGCCGAGTCGCGCCCAGGATCACCAGGAAGAGAACGAGACGCGCCGACGACGTCGCCCACGCCGAGCCTCGCACGCCGAGAGCCGGTACACCAAGGTTGCCGAAGACGAGGACCCAGTTGGCGAAGACGTTCCAGACGTTGGCCACGAGTGCGGCGAGCAGGGCGGGCCTCACGATGCCCATCGCCTGCTCCGTCTGGCGCAGCACGACGAAGAAGAGGAACGGCAGGACGCCGGGCACGAGTCCGCGCAAGTAGTCCTTTGCGAGCGGCACGATCTCCGGGCTCTGCCGCAGGAGCTCGAACGAGTTCGACGCCAGCCAGAGCGCAGCCATCGTCGGCAAGCCGAGCAGCACCGCGAGGGCGAAGGCGCGCTCGAGCGTGCGCCTCAATCGTCTGCGATCTCCGGCTCCGAAAGCCTGGGCCGCGAGCGGGTCGAGACCCATCAGAATGCCGATCGGCACGGAGAGCAGGCCGAAGCCGATGGTCCCGCCGACGGCGCCGGCCGCGAGCGCCTCTTTGGAGACGCGGCCGAGCATCATCGCGTCGACGGTGCCGAGCAGCATCATGCCGACCTGTGCCACCACGATCGGTACCGCCAGCGCCACGAGCGCGCGCAGCTCGCGCCTACCTTCGCTGCTGCCAGAGTGAGTCATCTCTTCCTTCCCAAGACTTGAGGCCACGCCCGACGCGACGCGCCACTCTACTGCGATTCGCGCGCTCGCAGACTGCGGCTCGTGCGCGGTCGAAGGGGCCCTCAGAATCCCTACGCCCGCGTTCTGGTTTCCGCCGCGGAGCCACCGTTGAGCCCGGACGCGCAGAGTCGTGCAACGTCTTGCGTTTCAATTGATTCAGGCCAGATGACCGGTTAATGTCTCTCTCGGAATGGCGCCGTGCGACGCCTGCTCTCTTTGCCTCTCCGCCGCTCAGCGGAGCGGACCAAGAAATAGGACGGAATCGATCCGTGAGAATGCCCTAGGAGCCGCCTGAAGAAGGCGAGCCCTCGGTCGAAGAAGGACACCCGTTGTGAGTGAAGACGCCTTCCACAGCCTGAGCCTCGACTACGTCGAGGCGCTCCTCCAGCAGTACCAACAGGACCCGCAGTCGGTGCCGGAAGACTTCCGCGAGTACTTTCGCGCGAACCTGACGAACGGCGGCGCTCAGCTCGGCCCCTCGTTCACACCGCGGCCTCTCTTCGGCTCGAGCGCTCCGGCGAGCAACGGCACGCACGGGACCCCGAGCAGCAACGGCAGCGGTGTCGCTCAGCTTCAGCATGCGGCTGACGAGATGGTTCGCAACTTCCGCATCCTCGGTCACGCTTCCGCCCAGCTCAATCCGCTGGTGCCCGCGGAGCTCGCACCGAGGCTCGAGCTCGCCAACTTCGGGCTCGGCCCCGAGGATCTCGAGCGTACGATCTCGACGGTCAACCTGCCCGGCGTCGACCACACGACCGTCGCCGAGCTCTACGAGCGCCTGAAGCGCACCTACTGCGACTCCATCGGCGCCGAGTTCATGCACATCAACGACCTCGAGGCTCGAGGTTGGCTGCAGGAGCGCATGGAGGTCACCCAGAACCGCACGGTGCTCGACCGCGCTTCGCAGCTGCGGATCCTGGGCCGACTCAGCAGCGCCACCGTCTTCGAGAGCTTCATCCAGAAGAAGTATCTGGGCGCCAAGAGCTTCTCTCTCGAAGGTGCCGAAGGCCTCATCCCGCTTCTCGATCTCGCCATCGAGAAGGCCGGCAACCTCGGCGTCGAGGAGGTCGTCCTCGGCATGGCGCATCGCGGGCGCCTCAACGTGCTGTGCAACATCATGGGCAAGAGCCCCCACGACATCTTCCGGGAGTTCGAGGACGTCGACCCCGAGGAGTTCTACGGCAGCGGTGACGTCAAGTACCACATGGGCTACAGCAGCGACTGGCACACGGCGTCCGGTCACGCCGTGCACCTTTCGATGGCCTTCAACCCGAGTCACCTCGAGTTCATCAACCCGGTCGCGCAGGGCCGCATCCGCGCCAAGCAGGACCAACGCGGCGATGCCGAGCGCACGCAGGGCATGGTGCTCCTGATTCACGGCGACGCCGCATTCGCTGGCGAGGGTGTCGTTCAGGAGACCTTGAACCTGAGCGAGCTCAGGCCATACGAGGTCGGCGGAACCGTACACGTCATCGTCAACAACCAGATCGGCTTCACCACCGAGCCCCACGAGGCGCGCTCGAACACGTACGCCACCGACGTCGCCAAGATGCTCCAGATCCCGATCTTCCACGTCAATGGCGAGGAGCCCGAAGCCGTCGCTCACGTCGTCGAAGTCGCCCTCGACTTTCGCCAGCGCTTCCAGCGCGACGTCGTCATCGACATGTACTGCTACCGACGACGCGGCCACAACGAGGGCGACGAGCCGGCGTTCACCCAGCCGCACATCTACAAGGAGATCCGCTCCCGCCGCGACGTCGGCGCGCGCTATCTCGACCACCTCCTGCGCCTCGGTGAGATCACGCGAGAGGAAGCCAACAGCCTCACCGGCAAGGTCGAGGAGGTGCTGGAAGACGCACTCAAGACCGCGCGTGCTGCCAAGGAAAAGAACAAGCCGCAGGCCTACGACGGCCTCTGGTCGGGATACGTCGGCGGCGCCGACGGAGCCGTCGAAGAGGCTGAGACCGGCGTCGACGAGGCCCGCCTGGGCGAGCTCCTCGAGAAACTCACCGAATTGCCGGAGTCGTTCCAGCCCCACCCCAAACTGAAGCGCATCCTCGAAGCTCGCCGGCAGATGGCCCGCGGCGAGCGACCGCTCGACTGGTCGGCAGCCGAGGCATTGGCCTTCGCGACGCTGGCCACCGAGAAGCATCGCGTCCGCATGTCCGGACAGGACTGCGAGCGCGGCACCTTCTCGCACCGCCACGCCGTCCTCCACGACTTCGAGACGAACGACGAGTACATGCCGCTGGCGCACCTCAGCGAGGACCAGGCGTCCGTCGAGATCTACAACTCGGCGCTCTCCGAGGCGGGGGTTCTCGGCTTCGAGTACGGCTACAGCCTCGACTGCCCCCACGGCCTGATCCTCTGGGAAGCGCAGTTCGGCGACTTCGCCAACGCCGCCCAGGTCGTCATCGATCAGTTCATCACGAGCGCCGAGGACAAGTGGAACCGGCTCTCCGGTCTGGTGATGCTGCTGCCCCACGGCTTCGAAGGCCAGGGGCCGGAGCACTCGAGTGCAAGGCTCGAGCGCTGGCTGAGCCTCGCGGCCGAAGACAACATTCAGATCGTCTACCCGACGACGCCGGCACAGATCTTCCACGTGCTGCGGCGCCAGATCCATCGTCCGATCCGCAAGCCGCTCGTCGTGCTCACTCCGAAGAGCATGCTGCGCCACCCAGCGGTGACCTCGAGCTTCGACGACCTCGCACGGGGCCACTTCCAACGCGTGCTGCCCGATCCGCGGATCGAGACCGAGGAGCAGGCGAAGAAGGTCGACCGGGTCCTCCTCTGCTCCGGCAAGCTGTTCTACGAGCTCGCAGAGCGCTACGAGAGCGAAGGCCGCGACAACGTCGCGCTGGTCCGTGTCGAGCAGTTGTACCCGCTTCCCGAGAAACAGCTCGAAGACGCCTTCTCCTGGTACCGCGACGACGTCGAGATGGTCTGGGTGCAGGAAGAGCCGCGCAACATGGGCGCCTGGCCTACCCTACGGCTCAACTACGCCAACCAGCTCCTCGGGCGCTATCCCTTCCGCGGCATCTACCGCCAGGAATCCGCGAGCCCTGCCACCGGGTCCGCACAGAGTCACAAGATCGAGCAGGAGGAGCTCCTGAGTGCGGCCTTCGCCGGACTCTGAGATTCCTCGAGACAACGGAGACAACATGTCTGTTGAAGTGAAGATCCCCGCCGTCGGCGAGTCGGTGAACGAAGCGATCATCGCCCAGTGGTTCAAGAAGGTGGGCGATACCGTCGCCGTCGACGAACCCATCGCCGAACTCGAGACAGACAAGGTCACCCTCGAGCTTCCCTCTCCGGTCTCCGGCACGATTCTCGAGCTCAAGGTCGAGGTTGGCGACACCGCCCTGGTCGGCGACGTGATCGCGATGATCGAAGAAGGCGAAGTCGCGACACCGAGCGCTCCCGCTGTCCAAGACGCGGCAGCCGAGGCCCCCGCAACGGAAGCCCCGGCAGCGCCCGCTCCCTCCAGTGCGGAGCAGGGACCGATCATGCCGGCTGCCGCGCGCCTGCTCGCGCAGCACGGCCTGCAGGCGTCAGACGTCAAAGCAACCGGCCCCGGCGGTCGCCTGCTCAAGGAAGACGTCGAGAACCACGTCGCCGGCGCCGCAGCCGCTCCGCCCGCCGCAGCACCCGCGCCGGCGCTCGGCAGCCGCGACGTCGAGCGCGTCAAGATGACCTCGATTCGCAAGCGCATCGCCGAGCGACTCGTCGCGGCCCAGCAGGGAGCGGCACTCCTCACCACCTTCAACGAAGTCGACATGTCGGCCGTCATGGAGATGCGCAAGCGCTACAAGGACAGCTTCCTCGATCGCCACGGAGTGAAGCTCGGCTTCATGTCATTCTTCGTCAAGGCGACGATCGACGCGCTGCGACAGTTCCCGCGCATCAACGCCAAGATCGAAGGCGACGAAATCGTCTACCACAACTACTTCGACATCGGCGTCGCCGTCACCACAGACCG
>JBCCLJ010000094.1:0-24983 GCA_039026915.1 Acidobacteriota bacterium | reverse complement strand
GTTTGCGCGGCGCAGGCCGATCTTCGGCACGGCGCACGCTCAACGATGGACACCGCATCGCCTTCGCGCGCGGCGCACCAAATCTCGACCTGCGGCGCGCAAACTGAGCGCTACGGGAGTTTTTCATCAAGCCCCTAGAGAAGCAGTCCGGCGATCGTCGCCGTCTGGAAGCAGGCGAGCGTGCCGCCGATCAGCGCCCGGATCCCGAGACGCGCGAGGTCCTGCTTGCGCTCCGGCGCGATCGGGCCGATGCCGCCGATCTGAATGGCGATCGACGAGAAGTTCGAGAAACCGCACAGAGCGTAGGTCGCGATGACCTGCGAGCGCTCCGAGAGCGTCCCCGCCTCCATCATCGCCTGCAGCTCGATGTAGCCCAGGAACTCGTTGGCCGCCGTCTTGATCCCGAGCAGGCTGCCGACCGAAACCGCCTCGTTCCAGGGCACGCCCATGACAAACGCGAGCGGCGCGAAAAGCCAGCCCAGGAGCAGCTCGAGGCTCAACCCTTCGAAGCCGAAGAGTCCGCCGAGCGGCCCGAGAATCGCGCCGTTGACGAGCGCGATGAGCCCCAGAAAGGCCAGCAGCATCGCGCCGACGTTGAGCGCCAGCTTGAGACCGTCGCCGGCGCCCTGTGCCGCGGCATCGATGACGTTCACGTAGGGGAGCTCGACGTCGAGCGTCACCTTGCCCGCCGTCATGCTCTCTTCCGTTTCGGGCACCATGATCTTGGCCATGACCAGCGCGGCAGGCGCCGACATGACGCTCGCAGCGATCAAGTGCCCGGCCGAAACACCCATGCCGACGTAGGCCGCGAGCACTCCGCCCGCGACGGTCGCCATACCGCCGGTCATCACCGCCAGCAGCTCGGACTGCGTCATCTTGCTGATGTAGGGCCTGATGAGAAGCGGCGCCTCCGTCTGCCCGACGAAGATGTTGCCCGAGGCCGAGAGCGACTCGGCACCCGACGTGCCGAGCAGCTTCATCATGACGACCGCGAAGGCGCGCACGACGAGCTGCACGATGCCGAAGTGGTAGAGCACCGTGATGAAGCTCGAAAAGAAGATGATCGTCGTGAGCACCTTGAAGGCGAAGTAGTGCTCGGTGAAGTTCTCGCCGAAGATGAAGGCCGCGCCAGCGTCGTTGAAGTCGAGAAAGCGCGTCGCCAGGACACGCGCCTTGTCGAAGAAGTACTCACCGCCGCGCGTCTTGAGGATCAGCAGAGCGAAGACGAACTGCAGCCCCAACCCGGCGCCCACCGTCCGCCAGGCAATCGCCGACCGATCGATCGAAAGAGCATAGGCAATGGCCAGCATGACCAGCAGTCCGAGAATGCCGATCACGCTGGGAAGCTCCTGAGACCGAAGCTCGTCAAACTGCCACAGACTTGTTCTTCATCTTGCAAGAGGCTGTCGCCATCCTTTTCTGGCCAAGTGCGAGCGAAGCGAGCTGCGCGGAGTCGCCTGGAGCGAACGAAGTCGATCGAGCCTTGAAGAAGACGCCTTCGTTCGCGGGAAAAGCGAACGGAGACTCTAACAAGGGGTTCATCGACTCCCTTCGCAAGAGGCGACAGCGCATCTACATGGGGTGAGCGCAAGGCTGATCGCCATCAGCCTGAGCACACCCGGCTACCGGCTCCCTTGGAGGAACTTGTAGAAGTCACTCTCGGTCGACAGCATCAACCAAGTCTCCTTGTCGATCGTGCTCTCGAAAGTCTCCATCGTCTTGAGGAACTCGTAGAACTGGCGCGAGTCCGCAGACTGGTTGTAAGCCTGCGCGTAGATCTCGGTCGCCTCGGCGTCGGCGCGGCCGCGAATCGTCTCCGCTTCGCGGTAAGCCTCGGACTCGATGCGCTTGAGCTCGCGGTCCATCTCACCGAGGATGCGCTGCGCCTCGCCCTGTCCTTCGGAACGGTAGCGATCGGCGATCCGCTGACGCTCCGAGATCATGCGCTTGTAGACGGCTTCCTTGGTTCGATCGTCGCCGTAGTTGATCCGGCGAAACTGCACGTCGAGAATCTCGATACCGAGGTCGGAGGTCCTAGGCTGCGACGCAGCAAGGATCTCCTTGCGAATCGCCTCGCGGCCCGTTTCGATCTCTTCGAACTCTTCCTCGGGCGTCGCCTCGTCCTGCTCGGGCGAGCGGTTCGTCGTGCGGATCACCTCGACGAGGTCGTGCCGCGCGATGGCGTTGCGCGTCTCGCCGTCGAGGATGTCGTCGAGACGCGACTGCGCGCCACGCTCGTCCTTGAGACGTTGGTAGAAGAGGAGCGCGTCGGAGATGCGCCAGCGAGCGTAGACGTCGACGAAGATCAGCACCTTGTCGCGCGTCGGCAGCTCGTCGGCGTCGCCCTGCCACTCGAGGAAGCGCTTGTCGAACGTCTGCGCCTTCTGCACGAAGGGCAGCTTGAACTTGAGGCCCGGTTCGACGACCGGTTGCCCCACCGGCTTACCGAACTGCGTGATGATGACCTGCTGGTCCTCACGCACGATGTAGAACGCCTGCAGGAGGGCGATGGCGAGGACGAAGATCAGGGGAACCGCGAGAGCGCCGAGAGCCTTCACTGGCCACCTCCCTGCTCCTGCGTGCGCGCGCGAGCGGCCGCCGGAGCGATCTGTTGCATTTCGAGGAGCGGCACGAGGCCTTCGATGCTGTCGTCGACGACGAGCTTGCGCCCGACGTTCGGCAGCACCGTGCTCATCGTCTCGAGGTAGAGGCGCTTCCGGGTGACTTCGGGCGCCTTGCGGTACTCGGCGTAGAGCGAGGAGAAGCGAGCGGCGTCACCCTGCGAGCGGTTGACGCGGTTGAGAGCGTAGCCCTCCGCCTGCTCGATCGCCTGGCTCGCCTGACCCTCGGCCCTGGGAATCACGCGGTTGTACTGCGCCTGGGCCTCGTTGATCAGCGTGTCGCGATCCTGCTCGGCCTGGTTGACCTCGTTGAAGGCCGGCTTCACCGGATCCGGCGGCGCGCTGTTTTGCAGCACGACCTGGTCGACGCGAATGCCGGTCTCGTACTGGTCGCAGAGCGCTTGCAGCTCCTGCTCGACCTGACGCTCGATCTCGCCACGACCGATCGTCACGACCTCGTTCACCGTGCGATCGCCGACGACGCGCCGCATCACCGCCTCGCTCATGTCGCGGAAGGTGATGTCGACGTTGCGCACGCGAAATTTGTACTTGTAGGCGTCGATGATGCGGTACTGCACAACCCACTCGACGACCGCGGCGTTCTTGTCGCCGGTGAGCATGTTCGCCTCGTCGGTCTCTTCCGAGAAGCGACTGCGCACGGCGGCCTCCTCGGTGCGAAAGCCGAACTCGGCCTTGAGCTGCCGCTCGATCGGCACCTTCTCGACCCTGTCGATGAGCGGAATCTTGAAGTGAAGGCCCGGTCCGGCGTCGGTCTCCGGTCCGCGGTACTTGCCGAGGCGCAGGATGATCCCGACCTCTTCGGTGTTGATCGTGTAAAAGCTGTTCAGCAGCAGGATCAGAGCCAGGATGCCGAGAAGCACGAAGCGCAGGCCACCGGCCCCGCGCTTGAGCGCTTTCCCGAAATCCGGCATCTCGACGTTGCCGCCGCTCGGAAATTTGACTTCGTTCATTGAGATGCAGTGTACCTTGGCCGCAGAGGGGCCTGTATTTCAGATCAGGTATTCGACGCAGAGCGTTTCGCTGGTTTCGCCCTCCGGTCGACTTTCGAGCCTCTTCATGCTCCAAACCATGGGCGCAAAAAAAGAGGGCTCTGCTGCTCGCAGAGCCCTTGGAGTGAGGGAGATTGTCTCTTTGCTTTGTTGCGCTCGGTCCAGACCCGGCCTCCGCGTCGAGCGGCAGCGTGATCCGGAGCGAGGTGCGAGCCGTTTCCGGCTCTCCGCGACCTTCTCAGGCCGCGTTCATCAATAACTACGGAGCAGCGAAGAAAAGCGTTTGCCGCAGAGTCGATTCGGGGCGAAGTTCGACCAAGCGGTCGGTCGGAACCTGCACAGAGGCGTCGAGCTAGCTCCCGGTGGCCTCGTCAGCGTCGTCGAGCAGAGCCACCGGCTCGGCGAAGAAGGCGCGTGCGACGGTGGCCGGGTGCCCGGGCTCGAACTCGCCGTCCTCCCCGGCCCAGTCGTCCGGCAGGTGCTTCTTGTAGAGCCCGCCGAGAAAGCGACGATCGAACAGGGCGATGACGCCGCGGTCCTGCGGAGACCGGATGAGGCGCCCCGCCGCCTGCACCACCCGCGTCATGCCCGGCACGACGAACGCGTACTCGAAACCGCGCTCCCACCGCTCGTTGAAGTGGGCCTCCAGCAGCTTCTGCTCGAGCGTTACCGCGGGCAGACATGGCCCGACGACCGCGACGGCGCGCAGCATGTCGCCGGGATAGTCGACGCCCTCCGCGAAGACGCCGCCCGCGACGGCCAGGAGCAGCACGTCGCCGAAGAGTGCGCTCTGAAGCACCTCGAGGATCTTGTCGCGCTCGGCGTCGCCGTCAGCCCGGCTCTGTACGAGGACTCGTCGTCCTGGCAGCTCCGGCAGCCGATCGTAGACCTCGGCCAGGAAGCGGTAGCTCGGAAAGAGCGCCAGGCAGTTTCCCGGCACGGCCTCGGCGAACTCGGCCAGCCGCTCGGCGAGCGGCTGATAGTTCTTGTCGCGTTCCTTGTACGTCGTGCCGACGCTGCCGTCGATGACGATGCGTCGATTCTCCTCGGGAAACGGGTTGCCGACCGTCAGGTCGCTGGTGCGCTCGGCGTCGAAGCCCAACAGGTCGCGGTAGAACTCGGTGGGAGAGAGCGTTGCCGAGAGGCCGATCGTGGCGTGCGTCCGGTTGATCACGGCGCCCAGGTACTTACCGGCGTCCTTGCAGAGGATCTGCAGAGCGCAGCGGCCGCTGCGCTCTGCAACGGCCAGCGTGCTGAACAACGCGGAGTCGTTGTGCGTCAGCTGCAGCGTGTTCATGAAACGCAGCAGGTCGAAGTAGAGGCCGACGAAAGGGTCTTCCGGACGGAAGGACTTCGTCTCGCGCCGGTGCTCGAGGTACTTCACGAAGAGGCGATCGAACTCGGTGCGCAGCGGCCACAGCTGCTCTTCCGGAAAGCTCGCTTCGACCGCGCCGTACTGCCCCGGCGGCACCGCGTCGCCGACCAGATCTTCGACCAGCCCCGCCAGGCCGTCGACGACCTCGGCCATCTGCAGCAGGAGGGACGCGGATGACGTCGCCAGCATGTCTTTGATGGCGTCGCTGACCCGGCGCATGTCTTGCGAATCGAGCTCGGGCGAGTAGTAGCCACGGCCGCGGTCGACCAGGTTGTGGATCTCGTCGATGACGAGAATCACGTCGCGCAGGTCCGAGTCCTCGCGGAAGCCGGTCAGCGAGACGTAGGGATCGAAGGCGTAGTTGTAGTCGCACACCGTCGCCTGCGCGCGGCGCTCGAGCTCGAGGCTCACCTCGAAAGGGCAGACGACCTCCTGCTTGGAGGCCGCGAAGATCGCGTCGGGCTCCAGATCCGGGTGCCGGTCGAGCAGCTCGTCGACGAGTCGGCTCTTCTGCAGCTTGAGGAAGTACTCCTTGGCGTAGCTGCAGTACTCCTCGTGGCAGAGCACCTCGCCGTTGGCGCACATCTTTCCCTTGGCGCGCAGCTGCAACGAGTGAAAGAGCGACTCAGAGTTCAGCAGACTCAACACCTGGGTCGCCATGCGCTGCTGCAGCGTCTTGGCCGTCAGCACGAAGATGCGCTTGTCGTTCGCCAGCGCGTAGCGCAGCACCGGAAAGAGCGCCGACACCGTCTTGCCGATGCCGGTCGGCGCCTCCACGAGCAGGTGCTCTTTCTGCTCGAGCGCCTGCCGCACGCCGTCGATGATCTTCTGCTGACCGGGCCGCGTCTCGTGGTACGGAAAGCGCAGCTCTGCCGCTCCGAGCCGGCGCCGCTCGCGCTCCGCAGCGCGCGCTTCGCGCTCGAGGATCAGACCGCCGGCACGCTGTTTCACCGCCGCTTCGATCGCCCGGGACTCGACGTCGACGTAAATCCGGTCGATGCCCGAGTCGTCGAACGCCCCGATCTCGATCAGCACGAGCTCGGCGCGCACCGGCTCACCGGTGCTCTCACCCAACATCCAGGCGTAGAGCGCCGCCTGGCGATGGTAGAGATCGGCGACGGTCGGCGAAAGCTGCGTCCCGGGGCGCACCGACTTGATCTCCTCGACGGTCGGGACGCCGTCCGGGTCGCGCCGCAGGCCGTCGAGCCGACCGTGCATCTTGACCGTCCAACCCTTGTGGACGAGCTCGTGACGCACCGTCACCTCGCGACGATAGGAGCCGTCCTCCTCCATGGCGCGCTCCTGGTAGCGACTGTGAATCGCCTGCCCCACCCAGAGCCGCTCGAAGCCGCCCCGCTGAGCAAAACCGAGACTCTTGCCGAGGTCACGCTCCAGAAGATCGGCCACGGAGAGCTCGAGCGTCCGGTGGGCGTCGTCGAAGCGGGCGGGCATGCCTGAGTATCCCGTCTGAGGGGGGAGATGGCCAGAGGGAGGGGCTTCCTCGCGTGGGTCAGGGCGGCCATCTCTTCTGAGTCCGCGTCCCAGCCACCGACCCTGCCAACCTGCCTCGCCGTTGCCGAGGCAGCGCAGGCCATTCCCTGCAACGAAATGGGCCCGACGCTTTCGCGCCGGGCCCACAATCCACCGTCTCCAGTTCCTACCGCCCCGGTCGACGCGCCCGGATCGGCGGCGGTGGCTCCGGCAGGAGCTCGACCGGGTTGGCTTCGAGCAGGCGCAACGCCTCGGCGACCGCCGCCTCGAGCTGCGGGTCGCCACCGGCGATGACCTCCTTCGGCGTCTGCTCGACCTCGATGTCCGGAGCGACGCCCTCGTTCTCGACCGCCCAGTTGCCCTCGGTGTCGATGAAGCCGCCGCGCGGCGCCGTGACGAAGCCGCCGTCGATCAGCGGCGGCGTGCCCCAGATGCCGACGAGGCCGCCCCAGGTACGCGTGCCGACGAGGGGGCCGACCTTCTTGTTACGGAACATCCACGGCATCAGGTCACCGCCCGAGCCTGCGGTCTCGTTGATGATCATCACCTTGGGCCCCCAAAGACCGGCCTGAGGGTTGGTCCACGGACGACGGCTGCCAACCGGGCTGTTGAAGTAGCCCTGCAGCGTGCGCGCCATGATGTCGACGATGTAGTCCGCCGCCGAGCCGCCGCCGTTGAAGCGCTCGTCGATGACGGCACCCTTGCGGTCCTGCTGGGCGAAGTAGTAGCGGTTGAAGTTGGTGTAGCCACCGAAGGCGGTGTCGGGCAGCCAGACATAGGCCAGCTTGCCGCCCGACATCTCGTCGACCTTGCGCCGGTTGCCTTCGATCCAGTCGTAGCGGCGCAGGCCCACCTCGCTGCCCACCGGCACGACGGTCAGCGAACGGGCGTCACTGCCGTCGGCACTCCTGGACAGCTCGATGCGCACCTGCTTGCCGGAGGTGCCCTCGAACGCGCTGTAGAGGTTGTTGGCGGGCGTGATCTCCTCACCGTTCACGCGGATCAGATAGTCGCCCGCTGCGGCGTCGATCCCCGGGCCGGAGAGCGGTGCCCGCAGCCGCGGGTTCCAGCTCTCTCCGGTGTAGATCTTGGCGATGCGGTAGCGCCCGCCCTCGACGCGCCAGTCGGCGCCCAGAAGACCGACGTTGACCCGATCGACCTCCGGAGCGTCGCCGCCGGCGACGAACGAGTGGCCGATCGCGACCTCACCCGTGACGATGTCGATCAGGTGGTTGAGATCGGAGCGGTGGCCGACGTGCTCGACCCAGGGCGAGTACTTCTCGTAGACCTCGTCCCAGTCGGCGCCGTGCGTGTTCTCGACGTAGAGGAAGTCGCGCTGGAAGCGCCACGCCTCGTCGAACATCTGGCGCCACTCGGCCTTGGGGTCGACCTTGATGCGCACCGAGGTGTCGATCTTGCCGTCGCCGATCTTGGCCTTGCCGGACGTGCCGACGATGCCCCAGGTACCGTTCGAGCCATAGAGCAGCTTCTTGCCGTCGGCCGACACCGTCACCGCCTGAATGCCGGAGAGGAACGGCTCGACCTTGCGCTTCTCCACCGAATAGCTGTGCAGCGTCGCCGGGGTGCCGGGCGACGAGCCCTGCTCGGCGATGAAGAGCGTGCCTTCGGGGCCGCTCAGCAGACCGAGATAGCGACCTTCCGACGTGCCCTCGAGAGCGACGATGCGGCGGTCGAGGCCGTCGAAGTCGATCGCCGGAACGTCCTCTTCCTCCGCGTCTTCTTCACCCTCTTCGCCTTCGCCCTCGGACTCCTCGTCCGACTCGTCCTCTTCCTCTTCTTCCTTGATCTCCTCGTCGTCGCTCTGCGGTGGGAAGGGAGCTTCACCGTCGGCGTGCAGTACGGCGAGATAGACCGACTGCGTCGGACGCGATTCGTAGGAGCTCATGTCGAGCCAGCCGGTCGCCAGAGCGAGGTTCGTGCTCGCCAGGAAGTAGAGGTACTGACCGTTGCGGTCCCAGACGGGCGACGTCGCGTCCGAGAGACCGTCGGTCACCTGATTCTTGGTACCGGTCTCGGTGTCGTAGACCATGACCACGTGGTACTGCGAGACGAGGCGTTTGCTGTAGGCGATGTAGCGCGAGTCCGGCGACCAGCTCGGGTTGATCGTGCGCTGCGGATGGGCGTAGTCGTCGGTGTCGACGGTCTTCACGTCGCCGCTCTCGACGTCCATGACGAGCAGGTTCTGATCGACGTCCGTGAAGAGCAGGCTCTCGCTGTCGGGCGACCAGGCCAGGTCGTAGTAGAAGCTGGCGTCGCCCAGCTCGATGCGGCGCACCTCTTCGAGCCCCGTCGGCTCGCCGAGGATCAGCGCGTAGCCGCCGCCCTCGTCGGAGAACCAGGCGATGTGCTGGCCGTCCGGCGACCAGGCCGGCTGGCGATCGGCAACGCCCGATGTCCGAGTCAGGTTGCGCGCGTCGCCTTTCTCCGCCGGCACGGTGAGAATCTCACCGCGGGCTTCGAAGAGAGCACGCTTGCCCGTCGGTGAGAGGGAAGCATTGCGCAGCGAGCTGCCGACGTCCTCCCAGTGCGGGCGGCTCCAGGGGCGATCGCCGCGCAGCTGGACGACGACCTGCTCCGCCTCGCCCTTCGCCGGATCGAAGACGTAGATGTAGCCACCCATCTCGTAGACGAGCACGCCACCGCCGGCGTTGAGGTTCTTGATGTCGAACTCCCTCTCGGTGGTGAGCTGTTCGATCTCGCCGTCGCCGTAGCGATAGAGGTTCACCGACCAGTCGCGATCGCTGAGGAAGAAGAGCTCGTCGCCGACGAAGATCGGGTCGGTGTCCATGCTGCCGTCCCACGGCGTCGTCTTCATGTCGTAGCTCTCGGTGTCGACGAGCCAGATCGGCTTCGCCTGACCGCCGCGATAGCCGCGCCACTCGATGTCGTTGGGCTGCACTTCCTGGTAGGCGAACTGCGAGCCGTCGCCCGAGAACGAACCCTTGTAGACCCTCGGAAACGCGAGCGGCTCGGGCATCGTGCCGTCGAGCGGCACCTGCCAGTAGCGTCCATAGGGCACGGGAGCCGAGTCGCGTCCGGAGACGAAGAGCACGTAGCGACCGTCCGGGCTGAAACCGCGCACCGAATCGGTGCCCGGGTGCCAGGTCAGACGCCGCGGCTCGCCACCCGAGATCGACACCGTGTAGACGTCGATATTGCCGTCGTACTCGCCGGAGAAGGCGACCGTCTGGCCGTCGGGCGAGAAAGCGGGCCGAGCCTCTTGTCCCTGAAACGTCGTCAGTCGGCGCGCCTCTCCGCCCTCCCGACCGACGATCCACAGGTCCTGGCCGTGGGCGAAGACGATGTGCTCGTCGCTCACCGCCGGATGGCGCAGCAGACGGGCGCCGCGATCGTCCGCGGCAGCGGCGGGTGAGACGGCGCCCAGGGTGCACGCCAGTGCGACACCCAGGGAAACGGCGCGAGAAACGGCGCGAGAAGCGGCGCGACGGACCGCGACGGTCCGATTTACAAAAGAGTTCTGCAAGGAGGTCTCCCTCTCGATGTTCAAGAGCTTTGTTTGCGGCCGGGCACAGGCAGGCCCAGCGACGTCGTGACGTCGCTGGGCGGCAGAAGCTCGCGGACCGCTCGACTGTTCTAGGGACTATACGCGTCAGCGCGCCGCCGGTTCACGAGAAACGCCGCGAGAACCCCCCTTTGCCAGGGGCTCTAGAAGCCGGGCGGCCGAGCGTTGGGCCGGCGCCTGATGCGCTGCCCCTGACCTTGCCGCGGGCGCTGGCTCCCTCGCTGCTGCACGAACTCCTGCAGGCGCTGCATCCGCGTCTGCACGTAGCGCAGGTACTGCTGCTGCTGGTCGACGTCGAGGTGTGCCCTCGTCTTGAGCACGACGTCCGCCAACGCGCGCTCGAGCGCCACGTTGGCTGCGCCAAGCTGCTGCGTGAGCTGCTTGATTTTCTCGACGTCGGGCTGCGCCGCTGAGAGTTCGCTGAAGAACGCGCGGCGTAACCTCAGCGTACGCGGCACGATCCGTCTCACTTTGCTCGAGAACTCGAGGTGGTCCGCCAGGAACTTCTCCCGCTGCTCTCCGAAGAGCTCGAGTCGATCGGCCATCTGCTCGAAGTCGGTGCGCTGACCGAGACGGCGTGCGGCACCGAATCCCGGGCGCGCGGGCTGTGCCCCTTCGGCCGACTCGTCCGCTTCTTGCTCTTGGCGTGCCGCTGACGGCTGGGTCGACGACGGCTCGGAGCGCGCGCTCTCGCGCTGCGGAGTTGGCTCGGGCTCCGGTTCGGAAGTCGCCGCCGGTGCGGGCTCCGGCACCAGGACGAGTGGCTCGGCCGCCTCGGCCTCCGGCGAAGCAACGGTCGTCGGAGGATCGGTCTCCGTCGGACGCAGGGTTCCGGCTTCACCCGCCGTGGCGGAGGCCGGCTCCGACGGGGGCTCGGTCCGACGCTTCTCGAAGACGGGTACCGGCTCGAACCGGTCCATCACGTAGGACGCCAACAGACCGAAGTTGAACCCCAGAGACAGCAGCAGCGCTGCAGGCAGCAGCCAGCGCTTCATGAACGAACGCTCCCGAGTCCGGTCCGACGAATCAAATCAATCGCCTCCCGCCGCGTCCTCGAGGCCGAGATAAGCGGCAGCCATCGACGTGCTCGGCAGTCCCCAGCCGTCGGCGAGTGTCGCGTCCCAGCCTTCGACCTGCCGCGGAGACTCGGCTTCGGCCAGCAGCTCGTCGACCGACGACGAAAAGAGCTCGTCGTTCCACTCCGGCTCGTCGCCGAGCGTCGCGCTCCAGACCTCGAAGTCTTCGTCGAGAGGACGCGTCGTCGACGCCAGGCGCGGGGCAGCTGCGGCCGGCTCTTCGACCCTCTCGACCGGCGCCGCCGCTTTTGGAGGCTCGGTGGGCGTCGGCTGACGGATCGAGGGCGGCGTCGACGACTCGACCGTCTCGTCCGCCGTCGGCGTCTGTGCAACGACCACTGCGGGCTCCTGAGGCGCGGCACCGCTCGCCGTCCAGAGATCCTGAGCCCACCATCCGAGGCCCGCACCGACGAGCAGCATCGCTGCGGCCAGCAGACCGCCGTAGGCCGTGTCCCAGAGTGCGGGAGCGCGATCCGTCTCGCCGAGACGGGCGCGGACGGCGCTCTCGACATCGGGGGTCGGCGGAACCGGTAGAGACTCTCCCAGAGCGGACCAGGAAGCCTCGAGCTCCGCGTAGCGCCGGGCAAGGGACGGCTCGCGGTCGAGTCGCTCGCGCAGCTGCCGAGCTTCGGGCCCGCGCAGCTCACCGTGGAGCAGGCGCTGAAGGGCCTTCTCCTCTGCCGCCTCGACGGTGTGCTGCCGACGGAAACTACGATCGTTCAACGAACTCTCCGGTCTTTCTTGGTTTCTGAGCCGACCTCGCAGCCCGAGTCTTTCATCCAGCGACGGGGCCGTGGCCCTCCAGGTCTCTTTCGAGCCGACGCATGGCTCGAAACAGCCGGCTTTCGACGGCTCCCACCGTCACGCCCAGGACCTCGGCGGCCTCCTTGTAGGCGAGACCCTCGAAGCGCACCAGGACGACGACGGCCAGCTGGTTGCGAGGCAGCTTCTGCAGTGCCGCCCGCGTCGCGCGCCAGCGCTCGCGCGATGCCGTGGCGCGGTCCGGCTCGGGCGACGGATCGGGCGGATCGAGCTCGAAGGTGTCGTCGTCGCTCGCTCCCTGCCTCTGGAGCGGCAGGAACTGCGCGATCTTGCGACGGCGCAGTCGGTTGAGGCAGTGGTTCGTGGCCATCCGATAGAGCAGCGTGAACAGCTGCCCGCGCGGCTCGAACGTCGAAGCCTTGCGGTAGAGCTTGAGGAAGACCTCCTGCGCGGCGTCCTCAGCCTCGCCCCGGTCCTGCAGCAGACGGAAGCAGAGGGCGTAGAGCCGCTCCTGGTGACGGGCAAGAATCCGACCGAACGCGACTTCGTCTCCCGCGGCGGTGCGCGAAAGATCACTCCAGTCCTCGAGCGAAGGCGCAAGCGCCTCCTCCTGCTTCGTGCGACTCAACGTGGGCACTGCTCTTACATCAGATACGACCAAGACACGAGCTCCATCATCGCGCATCGGGGACCTGACGGGCTTCAAGGAAGACCGCAGCGGTCGTTCCGCTGCGGAGAAGACATGCGGGAGACCCCGGCGACGCGCTGACTCCAGAGCCCCCCACAGTTCACAGAAACACGCCGTGCCGAGGAAACTTGCGCCGCGATCCGAACTTTTTCGGCCGACCTCGCCTCAGGTCGCCGTTTCGGTGCCTCCGACCAGCAGACCTTCCTCGGTCCCGGCGAGATCGGTCAGCAGCTCGTCGGCCGTCTGGTAGCGCTGTCCCGCGCGGTTTTCCAGGCAGCGCAGCACGACGAGCTCGAGTCCTTCCGACATGGCCGTGCAGAAGATCTTCGGCGACGTCGGCGTCGTGTCGCTCTGCGTCTCGATGCGTTCGACGAGCGTGTTGCCTTCGAAGGGCAGCCGCCCCGTCGCCATCTCGTAGAGCACCAGGCCCACCGCGAACAGGTCGCTGCGCGCATCGGAGCCGCGGCCGCGCAGCTGCTCGGGCGCGGCGTAGACGACCTCGCTGATGTCACGCGGCCCTCGCTCTTCGAGCCAGTAGCTGGTGCCGAGGCCACCGTCGGTCAAGCTCAAGGAGCCGGCGTGATCGACGATCACGTTCTCCGGTTTGATGCTGCCGTGATGCATGAAGCGACGGTGCCAACGCGCCAGCTCCTCGCCGAGAGCGATGGCGATCTGCGCCGTCTCGACCGGCGTCAACCGACGGCCGCTGAGGATCTGGCGCAGCGAAGCGCCGCTGCGCCAGGCGCGCTGCAGAATCGGCGGCCGGCCGGCGAAGCGATGCACGACGGGAGGACGCAGACCTTCCGGGAGCAACTCCTTCATGCGCTCCGTCTCCTGGGCCCAACGCTCCGTCAGCTCGCCGCCGTCGGCCGGCGCCAGCTTGAGCAGCCAGGAACCTTCGCGCGTCTCGGCGCGGAAGGGCTGGGCGAGTACGTCACCGGCGACACCCGAGCGGCCCAGGCGACCGACGCGCGCCAGCGTGTGCACACCCATCGTCGCCGAGAGATCGGTGAGGTGCCGAATCGAATGCTCGCGCCC
Source organism: Acidobacteriota bacterium (assembly GCA_039026915.1). Classification (GTDB taxonomy): domain Bacteria; phylum Acidobacteriota; class Thermoanaerobaculia; order Multivoradales; family Multivoraceae; genus JBCCLJ01. The sequence continues at coordinate 11,378 of JBCCLJ010000094.1, read as the reverse complement.
GAGCCAGCGATCGCGCTCACCGAGCTCGTAGCCCTGCTGCTCGGCCCAGCGCCGCAGGTCGGCTTCGGCGCCCGGGCTCACCTCTCGGAGGCTCAGCCTCGTCAGCAGGGCCCGGCGCGCCTTCGTGCTCGAAGCCAGCTCCGGCACGCTCTGCTGCAGACCCGAGAAGAAAGACTCCGTCGCCAGGATCTCGCCGGGTACGGCCTCGAGCAGCAGCGGCTGCATCTGCTGGACCGCTGGTCCGAGCGTCATCGGCGAGCCGGTCGCGCGCCAGGGCCCGCGCACGACGACGTCGCGCACCAGGACACAGAGCGGCGGCGTCGCGTCTCGCTGCGGGTCGTCCGGCACGGAGAAGAGACCGCGCAGCTGGCACGCGGCGAGAGCGGCGCGTGCTTCGCCGCCGTCACCCCGGAACGAAACGACGGCGCGCAGCCCCGCCGCGAAGAGCAGCTCGCCGTCGAGCGCCGCAGAGAGCTCCGCCAGGGCGTCGAGCTGAGCCGAGGCCCGCGCGGCGTCTTCCTGAGCGCGCTGCGCGATCTTCGGATTGGCGAAGCGGCGAATCTCGACGCCCAGCAGCGACGTCTCCTCACAGAGGATGCCCTCGACGTTGCGCGAGCGTTCCTCGGCGGAGGCCTGCAGCGCCTGCACCGCCGCCGCCGAGCTCGCTTCCGCAGCCAACCGCTCCATGCGCTCCTGACGCTCGGCCGCGGCGCCCAACCGGTTGAAGGCCGCACCGGCCTCGCCGAGCTGCTCGAGAGCGACGCCGTCGATCCGCGCGGCGCGCCCCCGGCTGAGCGCTTCGAGCGCACCCGCCAGCTTGTCGACGGCCGAGCGGCCGGGCCGGAGCCTCAACAGCCCGGCGGCGAGCAGCACGCAGAGCGCTCCCAGCGCCGCGGCCCCCCACTGCAGCCAGCGAAAGGGCTTCCAGGCCTCCTCGGCGCGCAGGAGGTGCACCAGCACGAGCTGCGAGGCGCTCAGTTTCTCGCTGTCGCGACCGACCAGCGGCGTCGGCTGCAACGAAGCGATCCAGCGGCCGCCGCCCTCTTCGATCGTCGTCGGTCCGTTGATGCCCTCGAGCAGATCGGCGGCGCGGTTCGGAAGGTCGAGCGGTACCGCCTCGTCGAGCTCTTGCCCGGCGCGCGTCACGAACGCCGCCCGCCCGGCGGCGAGGGCGGCCAAGGTCTCCGCGGAAGAGGGCGGAAGGGTCAGCAGCACCGTGCCGAGAAGGTCGAAGTCCTGCTCGAGCGGCACCACGACGACGGGCACGGCGCCACCGTCGACAGCCATGAGGCCCGCGGCCGGCTCTTCCAGCTGGAGTTCGGTGAGCTCTTCGATCAGGGCTGTCTCGCTCTCGAGACGTCCCCAGCGCAGCACGATCTCGCCGTCCGGGCGGCGCAGGGCAAAGCCGTCCGATCCGAGATCGCGAGAGAGCTGGCGCAGCAGATCGTCGGTCTCCGTGGGCGCCGCGGCGCCACCCCGCGCCAGGTCGGCGATCCAGTCGACCTTCTCGGCGACGAGTCCGACGGTCAGCGCATCGCGCACGCGAGCCGCAGCGTGCCCTGTCAGCGCTTCCGTCGAGCGTCGAGCCTCGCCGCCGAGGCGCTCCGTGACGGCAAGCCGCGCAACCGCTCCGATGGCAAACCAGGTCGCCAGGGCGAGCAGCCCGAAGAAGAGCAGCGTCAGTAGAGGCGCCGCCTGACGCCAACCGAGCGAACGTTCGAGCAGAGAGCGCTTCGCCATCAGCCGAAGTCACACCGCTCGCGCGACGTCGCGATCAAAACCTGAGGCGCTCCCGAACCGCTCACGGGCCGAGAGTATCCGACCGAGAGGACTCCCTCGTAGGGAGTCGGACCCGGTCTCGGGGCGAGGCCGAGGACCGACAGCCCCCTCGGCTGGCGGGAGGCGCCCGCGGCCGCCCCAGCGTGCTGCAAGGAGCGCCGGCGCTCCGACGTCGGCGAGACGCTCAGCGGCAGGAGGAGCGAGTCCTCTGCGTCGAGAAAACTCCCGCTGCTACCGACGCGCTTCGACAATCCGCTTGAGCGACTGCTCGGGAGCCTTCCAAGACTCGCCCTTGATCCGGCCGGCTTCCTTGCCGTCGATGAAGACGACGCCGGTCGGCACGCCGGTCAACTTCATCGCGTCGACGACGGCCTTATCGTCGTCGAAATTGCGCGGCAGCCCGTAGTAGTCGATCTTGATGTTGGTGCCGGCAAGGTCCTGGTTCACCTTGATCATGCGCGGCACGTAGCGCGAGCAGAAGGGGCACCAAGAACCGAAGTAAACGCGCACGCGCACGTCGCGCGCGTCCTTCTTCAAGACCGCCATGGCCCCTTCATCCGGCGAGTACGCCGCGGCCAGCGTCGTGTAGCTGCTGTTGTACTTCTCGAGGCCCGAGGCGCGCATGAGTCCGAGGAGCGCCGGCTTGTCGCGCATGACGAAGCTCTTGCCGTCGGCGGCGAATGAGATGCTCGTCCCCTGCTGCTCGAAGGTGCCGATCGTGCCGAAGATCGCGTCAGCGGCGAGGTCGAGCTGGTCGCCCCGGCGCGACATCTTCATCAGCGAGACCGACTGCACCTGCTTCGTGCGCGGCATGATGAGCGCCGGCGAGCTCAGGCTGTCCGAGACGACGACGTAAGCGGGGATGCGGACCTGGTAGAAGATCTCGGCACCTTGGTCCTGTGCACCGTCGACCTCGACGATGAGCTCGGGGACCTTCTTGAAGCCGCTGAAGAGCGAGTCGTTCTGAGCGCTCGCCGGGCCGAGGGCGAGGAGCAGAGCGGCGGCACCCAACAGGCAACGGCGCAGAGTCGTGGAAACGAAGGGGACGGAAGTCATGGATTCCTCCAGTCGCGCGGGACGGTGCACGTCCTCGCTTCGAACGGGCTGCGAGGTCTCGTCAGCCGGGGGTATCGGTGGGATCGGTGGCAGCTTCGCTCGGCGCGCTCGCGGCGACGCCTTCGGGAAGCCCGTTGCGGGTCGAGACGACCTTGCCGTCTTCGACGACGAAGGTACGAGGCAGAGTGCGGTAAAGGGCCCCGAGCAGGCTCGGCGGCGCTTCGCGGATCTCGAAGGCCGGACCCCACTGCCAGAAGAAGGCGCGCGCCTGATCCGGGTCGGCGGCAGCGAGCACGAGGAGCGGGTTGCCTTCGAGAGCCCAGTCGGAGAGGGCCGCCGTGCTTTCGCCGAAAGCCTCGTCCTCGAGGTCGGCCATGACGACGACGTGGCGCCCTTCCTGCAGCTCGGGAGCGATCGTGCTGAGGCACAGCCGCTCGTCGTCGCTTCCCGAGCAGATCTCGTCCGTGAGCTTGCCGGGCGCGAGTCGCGTCGCGAGGTTGTCGAGCGGCAGCTCGGGCGCCTTCCAGGCGAGCCCGCCGGTAAAAGCGATGAGCACGATCGCGGCCGCGGCACGCCACTTCGGCCAGGCCGCCGCCGAGCGCCAGAGGGCGGCGAGCACGAGCGGCGGGACGAGCATCCAGAGGTCCTGCCAGAACGCTTCGGCCGGCGTGCGCTCGACGAGCTTGCCGAAGCAGCCGCAGCTCGACTCTTCCTCGAGCAGGCCGTTGGCATCCTTCCAGTAGGTGCGCGCCGTCAGGAAGATGAAGAAGGCGACGAGTCCCGCCGTCGGCAGGAGGTTCCAGAGGCGTCGTACGCCGAGGAGGAGCAGCAGGCCGAGCCCGGCCTCGAGCGCCAGGGCAACGACGGCGACGAAGGTCGCCGGCAGCACAAAATCGAGCCCCTCGGTGCGAATCTGCTCAATGAAAGCCGCCGGATCGATCGCCTTCGCCCAGGTGCTGAAGAGCAGCACGACGCCGAGAAAGGCACCGCCCAGCATGCTGAGTGCGCGGCGCAGGCGCCACGATGTCGATTCGGCGACGGTCTCTTGGGAGGCGCCGAGGTCGGTCGGCGAGGCGAGGTCTTGAACACTCATGATGCGGTGAACGGTCGTTTCTCGAGAAGGCTTCGGGGAGGGTCGTCGGTGATGCGCGGCCGAAGAGAAGCGCTGCGCAGCGGCGCGTTCGCCAAGAAAGAGGGTCTCCTCAGTCTAGCAGCGCGTCGGGAAGCCGAGGTGGCTGCACCCGCCCTGTAGAGACCGTCGTTCTGACTCGATGGTTACGGACGGAGAGCCGCGCCGGATGCGCCCGGGCTCGGCAAACAGCGCTTGCGGGCGCCGCGACGGGCCGAGAGCGGCAAACCGCGGGGCCGTGGAGTAAAATCGAAGGATGGAGTTCGAGGATCTCAGGGCCATTCTCGCGTTCATCATCGTCTACAAGATGGTGACTTCGCCGCGCCTGCGCGGGCGGCAGACCGAGGAAGTCGAGACGATCGAGACGCTGACGGTCGAGCCCCCTGACAAGGTGGCGCCGATGCACATGCCAATCCAGATCCCGAGCGCGGGGCTGTCGCGGTTCGACAACGAGCCGGAGAAGCTGAGGATCGACGGCCCGATCCCGGGCAACCCTCGCCGCCCCTGACCTGAGACGCGAGACGAGCGGCGGCCTCCAAGCGGGCGCCGAGGCTCAGCTGTCGCCGCTGTTGCGACCGAAGAGGCGCTTCCAGAAGCCGCGCCGGCGTTCCGGCGGTCCCCGCCAGCGACGAACCCGGCCCTGCCGGTCGCAGTAGTACTCCGGCGTCATCTCGGGCAGGAAGACCTCCGTGATGACCTCCGTGCACCAGCCGCGCAGCCGCCCGTCGTGCAGGCGGTCGATCGCCAAGGTGACGACCCCCGGCGGTGGCTCGAAGTCCCCCCAGCCATCTCGCGGCTTCACCTGATTGGCAAAGGCGGCCCAGATCGGCAGCGCCGCGCGCGACCCTGACTGACGCGTTTCGGCCGCGTCGTCGTAGCCGATCCAGACGAGCGTGGCCCGCCCCTTCGAGTAGCCGACGAACCAACTGTCGCGGCGGCCGTTCGTCGTGCCGGTCTTGCCGGCGATCCCCGGACCGACTCCAAGGGCGTTGAGACGCCGACCCGTGCCGCGCTCGACGACGCCTTCGAGCACGCTCGTCACCATGTAGGCGACCGCCGGCTCGAGCACCTGCTCGGGCTCCGCGATGCGCGCACCGTCGACCGTCTCGCCCTGTCGGTCGAGGACTGCGTCGACCAGATGCAGTGCCGGGCGGCGGCCGCCGGCGGCAAAGGTCGAATACACCGTGAGCAGCTCCTTCGGGCTCAGCTCGACCGCGCCGAGTGCAACGGACGGCAGCATCGGCAGTCGCTTCTCGATGCCGAGCCGCTCCCCCCAGGTCGCCAGCTCTCGCAGGCCGACGTCGAGAGCGAGGCGCACCGTCGGCACGTTGAGCGAGTCCTCGATCGTGCGCCGCACGCTGACGCGGCCGCGAAAAGTGCGGTCGTTGTTGTTGGGCTCCCACACGTTGCCCGCCTGCACGACCTCGATCGGCTCGTCGACGTACTGCGTGGCCGGCGTCGCGGCGCGCTCCGAGAACGCTGCAGCCAGCACGACCGCCTTGAACGCGCTGCCCACCTGGCGCTTGGCGAGGCGCACGCGGTCGTACTGCGACCGACCGTAGTCGCGACCGCCGACGTAGGCGCGAATGCCGCCGGAGTGCGGGTCGGCCGAGACGAGCACGCCCTGGAGGGGGCTCTCCTCCCTCGCCTTGTCGCCCTCGAGCTTGACGACACCCTCGAGGACCGCCTTCTCTGCCGCGAGCTGCTCGCCGAGATCGAGTGTCGTCAGCACGACGTAGCCGGTGTCCGCGAGCTCCGAGAGACCGAAGCGCCGCAGCACCTCGTCGGCGACGGCGTCCTTCGCGTAGCGCGCCCTCGAGCGATCGACGACGCCGGTGCGCACCTCGACCTCCGAGCCGTAGAGCGGCTCGGCGATCTCCGCGTCGAGCCAGCCAAGCTCGACCATGCGTGAGAGAACGCGGTCGCGCACGGCGCTGGCGGCCTCGGGATGCTGGTTGGGAGCGAGGTTGCCGGGCGAGCGAATCATGCCGGCGAGCGTCGCCGCCTCGGCGAGAGACAGCTCGGTCGCCGGCACGCCGAAGTACGCGCGCGCCGCTGCCCCGACGCCCTTGAGCTCGGTGCCGCCGCTGCGTCCGAAGTAGGCCTCGTTGAGATAGGCCTCGAGGATCGCCCGCTTCTCGTAGCGCACTTCGAGGAGGATCGAGAGCACGGCCTCGCGGATCTTGCGCACGACCGTGCGGTCGTGAGTGAGGTAGATGTTCTTGACGAGCTGCTGCGTCAGCGTGCTGCCACCCTGATCGACTCGGCCGAGCCGCGCGTTGGCGACGAGCGCGCGAAAGATGCCGGTGATCGACAGCCCCTGATGATCGAAGAAGCGCGCGTCCTCGGCCGCCAGGACCGCTTCGATGACGTGCTGCGGCAGCTCCTCGATGGACTCGGGCCAGCGCTCGATGAACTCGGGGCCGAGGAAGCTCGAGATGAGCTGTGGGTCGAGCGGCGCCGTGCGCACCTCGGTCCCGTCGAGCAGAATCGTGCGCAGGTAGGGACCGCGGAAGCGCGCGTCGAGCACGACGGGCTCGGTGACACCCTCTTTCGTCGGGAAGCGACGCAGCCAAACCTGAAGGCGCGGCCCTTCCGCCGTCTGCGAGAGCGCATAGCGCCCCGGCTGCAGAGAGGCCTCCGCCGGCCGATAGCCGCGCTCCCGCAGCAGCCCGACGAGTTCCGCCGACGAGAGCACGTCGCCCACCCAGAGCTGCGGCCCGGCGGCGTAGAGCCGCGAAGGCTGCTGCCGAGGCGTCGGCGAGAACTGGCCGGCCAGACGCCAGAACGGGATGAAGAGCCAGGCGGCAGCAGCCACCAGCACCAGACCGACGATCGCCAACGGCTTCCAGCGCCGCCGCGCGAACGCCAGCAGACCGCCGAGCAACGAGCCTCGGCGGTTCTTCTTCCGCCGCTTCTTCTTCCGAGACGTACCGGCGCCCGGCCGGCGCCAGCCGGAGGCCTTCGTCGTCTTCTTGCCTGCCGGCGCTTTCTTCTTGGGGGCCACGTCTGTTCTTACGGAACGTGAAGATCGAATGATTCGATTCCGACGATACGTCGCAAGTTGCGGTGGGACAACGAGATCGTGAAGGTCAGCGCGAGTGGAAGGGAGCGAGCATGCACAGCGTCTTGAAACTGCGGCACCAACTCGGGCCAGATTGCCGCCCGGCGGATGCGCAGCAGCCTCCCTCGACGGCGAATCGAGCCGATCCCTCCCTACTCACCGTCCTCAGCACCCCAAAAAGAAAAAGGCCCTGCTCTCCCGAGCAGGGCCCTCCGCGAGCCTTCCGGCCCACGTCGCGATCCGACTGGCGGTTACTTGGTGACCACCTGCGGTGCGCGACGATCGATCACCGGCTCGTTCGGGTCGACGGCGTCGAAGCCGTCCATGCCGCCGAAGAGGAGTCGGCCGTCGCGCGCCTTGAGGGCGGCGCCGAAGTTGTACTCCCGCTGAAAGCCGAGGCTCTCGTCGAAGACCTCGAAGACCTCGGAGGTCGGATCGAAGCGCGAGAGACCGCTGTTGGTGCTCAGCCAGAGGTAGCCGTTGTCGTCGGGCACGATCGAGTAGACCGCAGCGTTCGAGAGGCCGTCGGCCTCGGTGTACGTCCGCGACGACGCTTCGAGCTGGTCGCCGGCGAAGCGCTCGAGGCGCGTCAGGCCGCCCGGCGTGCCGACCCAGACGGTACCGTCCTGCGTCTCGTAGACGCTGTACACCGTGTTGTCCGGCAGCACGATCTCGCCGTCGCCCATGCTGGCGAAGACGCGGGTGACGCGCTGGCGCTCGTCGAGCAGGTGCAGGCCACCACCGAGGGTGCCGACCCAGAGACCGCCGTCGAGCGCCTGGGCGATCGTGGTGATGCGGTTGCTGCGCAGGCCGTGCATGTTCGTGTACGTGCGGAAGGTCTCCGTCGCCTGCTCGAAGCGCGCCAGGCCGCCGCCGAAGGTGCCGACCCAGACGACGCCCTGAGCGTCTTCGAAGAGCGACATGACGCCGTCGGACGGCAGGCCACGAACGTCGCCCTCATCGGCGCGATAGGTGGCGACCTCACCCGTCTCGGCGTCGAAGCGGCTCAGGCCCGCCTGCTTGGTGCCGACCCAGAGGTGACCGCCCTGGTCGTAGAGGAGCGTCATGACGGCGGCCGCAGCGAGCGTGTCCGCGCGCTCCGACGCCAGACGACGCGGCGTGAGGCCCTGCGGATCCTGGATCATCAGGCCGTTGTCCATCGTGCCGACGAAGAGGTGGCCCGAGGGCGACTGGGCGAAGGACGTGACGACCGTCGGTACCAGCTGCTCTTCCTGCGGCAGCTCGCGGTGGCGCGCTGCGAGGCTGTTGGACGCGAGCGACTGCAGTCCGCCGGTCATCGTGCCGAGCCAGACGGCGCCGTCGCGATCCTCGTGGATCGAGAGCACGCCGCCGCGGCGGGCGGCGAGAGCCACCGGCTGTGCCTGGAGGCTCGCCGTGTCGATGTGCAGCAGGCCGCTCGCGGTACCGACCCAGACGCGGCCTTCCGAATCGCTCGAGACGGTGTTGACGCGCGTTGTCGAGCCTTCCACGAAGCTCGTGGCGAGGTCGCCGTACTCGTCCTCGGCAACGAGGAAGGTACCTTCACCCGTGCCGACCCACAGCCCCTGCTCGGACACGCGCAGGGCGCGTACCGTCGGCAGGGTGCAGGAAGCGCAGCGCTCGGCGCGGCGCAGTGACGGGTTGTAGAGGTCGACGCCAGTCGGCGTGCCGACCCAGATCTTGCCGTCGGCGGCGCGAGCCAGCGCGGTGACGCGGCCGTCGACGAGACCGGCGCGGCCGGAGCGACGGCGGATCTCGAACCTGTCGACGCTGTCGGCCTGAATCAGCTCGAGACCACCGCGTGCAAAGCCCGCCCAGACGCTACCGTCCTCGTTGGCGAGCAGAGCGCGAGGGTCGTTGCCCTGAGCCGTGCCGAGCTTGGCGACGCGGCGCTCGACGACCCAGCCGCCGACGTCCCAGAGAACGACGCCGCGGTTCGCCACCGCAATCCAGAGCGTGCCGCTCGGGCCGGGCGCGATCGCGCGGATCTTGTTCGCCGGCAGCGACGAGCTGTCGCGCGCGTCGTGGCGGTACTGCGTGACCTGCCCGTCGCGCACGTGGTTCAGGCCATCCTCGGTGCCGATCCAGAGATCGTCGCCGTCGGCGTGGATGGCGAGCACGCTCTGCTGCGAGAGCTCGAAAGCGCGCTCCTGAGCGCCGAGAGCCAGAGGCAGCGCCAGAAAGAGGGTGAGTGCGAAAGAGAGGAGGGCCTTGGTGTGGAGTCTTGCGGTCATGGCGGAAGCTCTCTGAATCAAAGTCAATCGGATCAAAAAGGAAGCAGTCGAAGTCGGGCAGTGGGTCGAGGGCGTCGGCTCAGGGATCGTCATTGAAGACCCCGTTCGGGCTCAGGCCCTGCTTGCCGTCGAAGGTGTCGCTCCACAGGAAGCCATCGCTCCACAGGAAGCCGTCGCTCCAGAGAAAACCATCGCTCCAGAGGAAGCCGTCGCTCCAGAGAAAACCGTCGCTCCACAGAAAACCGTCGCTCCAGAGGAAGCCATCACTCCAGAGGTCGTCGGCCGCGAAGGTGGCGTTGCCCCAGAGAGCCGCCGTATCTTCGACGAGCACGCCAGAGCCGTCCTCGGCGACCATGATCTTTGGCGACGGAGCGTCGGCGACGTAGCCGGTCTCGTTGAGGGCCGCATCGATGTCGACGACACCCGCACCGACCGTGACGAGATCACCGGGGATCTTGCGAGCCGAGCGCATGAGGCGGGCCTTGATCGAAGCCGGGTTGAGTGTCGGCTCCTTCTCGAGCATAAGCGCCGCGGTCCCTGCGACGAGAGGCGCCGCCATGCTGGTTCCGGAAAGCTCGAAGTAGTTGTAGTCGGCCCAGGGCACACCCGGATCGGCGCCGACCGCCGACGGCTTCACGCGCCACGGCAGGTACTGCTCGAGCACCGAGCCGTGCGAGTGCGGCGAGACGACGCGGTTGCCGGGAGCGACCAGGTCGGGCTTGATGAAGTGATCGATGGCCGAGGGGCCCTTCGACGAGAAGCTCGACATGTAGTCGTCGGCGTTGTCGTCGTAGGTGCCCTGGTCGGTGATCGAGCCGACGGTGATGATCTTGCGCGAGATGCCGGGGCTCGTCACGGTGAAGTTGCCGTGCCAGCCGTAGTTGCCGGCCGAAGCGACGACGACGATGCCCATGTCCCAGAGGGCTTCGGCCGCCACGACGAGCGGGTCGGTGTCCGCCGACTGATTGACGCCGCCGCCGAGCGACATGTTGACGACGCGGATGTTCAGGCGCTGGTGGTTCGCTGCGACCCACTCGAGTCCCTCGAGGAGCGAAGACACCGTGCCGCGGCCGATGCCGTCGAGCACCTTGATGTCGACGACATTGGCACCCGGAGCGACACCGCGACGGTCACCGTTCTCGGACTGGCCGCTGCCCGCCGCGATCCCAGCGACGTGCGTTCCGTGTCCGTAGTCGTCGTACGAGGCGTCCGGGTCGTCGGAGGACGAGGTCGTGTTCGTCAAATCGACGTGCTCGATCACGTTCTGAAGATCGACGTGATCGGCAACGCCCGAGTCGAGCACGGCGATGGTGACGCCTTGGCCGGTGTAGCTCGTGTTGACCGAGAAACCTTCCTGCGGGTAGTTCGCAACTTTGCGCGTCTCCCCCGTGAAAGCACCGAGAGATTGGTCCTCGGAGACGAAGGTCACCGCGTCCTCGTTCTCCAACCGGTCGAGGTCGGACACCCTGACCCGGACCGTCTGCATGCCGAGGCGATACATGTTGCGCTTCATGCGCTTTCCGAGTCGTCGCTGCGTCTTGAAGAAAGCCTTCCGGTCTCTCTTGTTGACCTGGATGATGACGTCGACGTACTGGCTGCGGCTACGACCGCGAGCGTTTCGCTGCTGCTTCAGCGTCTGGCTGAACTTCTCGGCTTTCGGGCCCCTGTCTCTTCCCCGCTTCGCGGTGACAGGAGCCACGGGAAGAAGAGAGAGAAGAAGCAGGAGCAAGCCGGCCAGGCGTAGGGTCGTCGCTAGACGGCGCGACGAAGGACCTTGGGGCATGGGGCGCATGAGTGTTCCTTGGGATCAGTGTTGGGACAAATTGAACTGGAGGGACTTGCGTCCGTCGCTCTACTAATCACGATCGGTGCCAGCGGTAAGGACCGACCAACCATAGAAATCCAAGTTTTAAGGCCGGTTGTTCGGCGATTTCGGCGAACGGTGTCGAAAATTCGGTGATTCACACCTGGCCGATCCACCGAAAATTCGCTCCACTTCTTGCCCAGCGTCGGGTCGAGCCGCGATCTTCGAGGTAGGAACGGATCTCTGCGAGGCCTGAATGGCCCGTGGCTGTCGGGCAGTGAGGCGCACCTCCAACCCGTCATTGCAAGGAGC
>JBCCLJ010000093.1:0-25437 GCA_039026915.1 Acidobacteriota bacterium | reverse complement strand
GCGCAGCGGGCACACGGCGAGCGACGTCTTCGCCGTCGTCGACGATCGCATCAACCTGGCGGGCGATCTCTTCTGGAACTTCTTCTTCCCCAACTTCGTCGATGCGCGCCCCCTCGAGCTGCAGGCGTCGGTGCGCGAGCTACTCGACCGCCAGGTCGACTCGTTCGTTCCGGGACACGGAAATCTGCCATCGGCGGAAGACTTCCGCACCTACGCCGAGGCGCTGACCGCGGTCGAGACGGCGGCGCGACAGGGTCACGAAGCCGGCACTCCGGCCGAGCAAGCCGCTGCAGCCTTCAAACTGCCCAGTTCGCTGGGCGACTGGACCCTCTTCGGGCAGGACTACTTCGAGAAAGCCTTCAAGGCCTGGTATCGAGATCTCGGAGCACAGAACGGCTAAGCCGCCTCGACTCAGAGATTTCGGCCAGACGGCGCCGCGGGCGCTGGTAGCATCCGCGTCGTGCAACGGACCGCATCAGCTCTTGCAGTCGTCTTCTTCGTGAGCTCCACTCTCGCCGGCTCTGCCGCGGCTCGAGCGTGGACGCCCGAGAGTCAGATCTTCCTGGTTCGCCAGGCTGTGAAGGTCGCACCCAAGGACCTGCGACGCCAGCTCCTGAAGCACATGGACGAGGTCGAGAAGGGAGTGCTAGCTCCCTTCAAGGACGGCGACCCGGCGTACCACCAGCGCAACGAGACCGACGGCCAGCTCCACCTCGTCCTTCAACGAGAGGTCGAGCGCACGGTCGCCGCGATCAAGGCTCACAAGCCGTTCAAGGACATCGCGTACCAGGTCGGCGTCCTCGCGCACTACGTTGCGCAGGCGAACAACCCCTTGAACACGTCGAACCGAGACGCCAGCGAGAAGTACTACTACGCCGATTTCCGCGACTATCTCGAGAGCACCGAAGACCGCCTCGAGGTCGTCTTCTACGGCCTCGACCGTCAGTTCGAGACCGATCGTCGCCTCGGCGGAGAGAGCGGCTACATCGAGCGCACGGTCGAGCGCAGTCGCGACCTCTACGACACGATCGGCAAGGAGTACCGGCGCATCAACAAACTGCCCGGCCGCCGGTACTTCGACGATCGCTCCTCTGCCTTTGGAACCGCGGCTCTCATGCACAGCCGCGCCGTGACGACGACGGCGCAGATCCTCCGGTATCTCTGGATCGAGGCCGGCGGTGGAGACTGGCGGCCGACGCCGCACGACGACGAGGGACGCATCTTCCTGATTCCGAAGGATGAGCCGCAGACCGGCGGGCGGGGTCGGTCGCCGCGTTGACACTCGCGCCCGAGCTCGTCGCGGCGCGCCGACGGTCCGCCCTCAATCGTACTGCCAGTGCACGGGCACGAATCGGTAGCCGCTCTGCTCGCGTTCGATCCGACCGAAGGCGGGAAACGGCATGTGGCTTCCCAGCACCCTCAACTCGTCGGCCACGACCTGGTCGAGCACCCGCGCTCGTGTCGCTGCTGCGGCGGCGGGATCGATGTCGAAGGCAATCGTGACGTCCGGGCGGGGCAGCTGAATCGGCGCAGCATGAATGATGTCGCCCCACATCAGCACGGTCTCGCCCTCGCTCTCGATCCGGTACCCGGTGTGGCCGGGGGTGTGACCCGGTAGCGGCACCGCCGTGATGCCGGGTACGACCTCGGACTCCCCGTCGAACCTGGTGACCCGGTCCCCGAAGGAAGCAACCGCCCCCACCGCGAGGTCCAAGAAGGGCTGAACGTCGGCCGGGGCACCGGTCTTGGCCTCTGGGTCGGTCCAGAAGGCGAGATCGGCCTCGTTCACAAGGAGCTCAGCGTTGGCGAAGGGGTGCCCGTCGGGACCCGCCAAACCGCCGATGTGATCGGGATGGAGATGCGTCGCCAGTAGGGCGTCGACGCTCGACGGATCGACGCCCATCCAGCGCAGGTTGTCTTCGAGCCGCCCCAGCGTTGGCCCCATGACCGTTCCGGTCCCCGCGTCGACCAACAGCTTGCGCCCACCGCCTTCGATCAGGAAGACAGCGACACCCCCGGTGTACTCCGGCTTGGGGAAGTGCGCCTGACGCAGCAGCTGAGCGTACTCCTCCGCGGAGACACCCTGCAGTACGTCCGAGGTCAGGGCCAGGTAGCCGTCCGAGATCGCCGTGATCTTGAAGTCCCCGACGGTGAAGGGCACGACGTGCGGCAAGGGCCGCTGGACGCCGTCGTTTTCTGGAGGTGTTCTCTCTTCATTCATGGACTGTTCCATCCTTTGGACCGTCGATCGGGTTGCCGTCCCCATGTTCTACGGGGCCCTGAGGAGTGCAGCTTCTCAGCTCACGGTCGAGAGCGGCACCACGACCTCGCCCTCGCCTTGTCCCGTCGCTCCTGAGGACGAACCCCGTTCCAGATGATCCAGCAGGAGAGGAAGAACGCGTTCATGGGCGTCCTCTTGTACGTAGTGCCCGGCCTTCTCGAGACGGTGGACGTCGGCATGCGGAAAGTCGGGAATCCACATCTCGTCGAGAATGTCAGGCGTGAAGGCGACGTCGTTCATTGGCCAGGCGATGAGCACCGGCTTCTCTCGAAACGCCGGAACCAGCTTCTTGTTGATCTCGTCGACATAGTCGCTGACCGGTCCTTCGGGGCCCGCAGGAATCTCTCGCGGGAAGACGAGCATGCCGGTGCGATCGCGCCAGCGCGGATGAGGCGCTCGGTAAGCCGCTTTCTCGACCGGCCCGAGGCGCTTCGTGTCGTAGAGGCCCGCGCGAAAGAGGAAGACGTTGACGAAAGCGTTCAGGCCTTTGACCATCACTTCTCCCACGCCGGGAGTGCGGAAGAGCTTCAGCGGCAGCGGGAGCTGGACCTTCTGGTGCGGCCGACGCACGAAGGTGTTGAGAACGGCCAGGCTGCGCACTCGCTCCGGGTGCTCGGCCGCCCATGCGAGACCGATCGGCCCGCCCCAGTCCTGAACGACGATCGTTGCGTCCTGGAGTTCGAGAGACTCGAGGAGCGCGATGCAGCGCTCGCCGTGGCGCGGGATGCGGTAGAGCTCGGGCTCATCCGGTTTGTCGGAGCGACCAAAGCCGAGGTGGTCCATGGCGATGACGCGGTAGCCTGCTTCGAGAAGCGCCGCGATGAAGTGTCGGTAGAGATAGGCCCAGGTCGGGTTGCCGTGCACCAGGACGACGGGGCGCGCCTCGCGCGGCCCTTCGTCGATGTAGTGCATCTTTCCGTCTGCGTGGTCGAACCACCGCGGCTCGTAGGGCCAGGTACCACCGAAGGTCCAGTCGATCGTTTTGCTCATGCTGTCGTCTCCTTGCTCGGCTTTTCCGATTCGTTCTTCGCGCTTTTCTTCACCATACGGTGAAAAACGGGTACAGGGATCACTTTCTCCAGATCTACCTAGGCTGTTCAGCGCAGGGGCTGCAGTGCGACGGTGACCACGTCGCGGAGCGTCTTGCGATCGACGCCACCGCGGGAGAGCACGCAGGCAGCAACGTGCGTCGCCATGAGATGCCGTGCGTGACGCCTTCGTCCGGCAGCGGTGAGCTCGAGATCTCCCACCTTGACGGCGTTGCGCAGCGCGTTGGCGTAGGCCTTTTCGATCCGCGCAAAGAAGGCCGACACGCGATCACCGACGCGCGCGTCGTCCCGCGACACCGGCTCTCTCGAGGTGTTGCAGAGCAGGCATCCGAGCCTTCCCTCCTCCGTCGCCGACAGCTCGACGAAGGTATTCAGAGTTTCGACGATCTCGGCCTTCCCGGCCTCCCGAGCTTCGAGGGCTCCGAGAAAGCGCGCCGACGCGCGCTGTTCGAAGTCGTCGAGGGCCTGCAGGAAGACGCCCATCTTGTCGCCGTGCTCGTTGTAGAGCTGCCGCCGGTCGAGACCCGTTGCAGCCTCGAGGTCGGCGAGCGAGGTGGCAGCGAAACCGCGCTGGAGGAACGCCTGGACGGCGCCGTCGCGGGCGGCTTGGGCGTCATGTTCGCGGGGGCGGGCCATGGAGCCATTTTACACCTTTCGGTGAAAAACGGTAGAGCCAGCGAACTCAGAGACTCCGCGCGCTGGTTGGGACGCGGACTCTGACCCGATTGCCACGTCGGCGAGCTTGGGCCCGGCTGCGCCGTTCCCGGCGCCCGCGCTCCTCCCAATGACGCAGGGGAGGAGCAGCGCCAAGCGGGGCGAATGGAGGCTGCTTCAATCGAGTCGCCGTCTCCATTCGCCTTCGCGGAGTCCCCGGACACCGCTTGGACGGGCAAACGCAGTCGATCACTCGGTCTAGACGACTGCATTTGCACCTGGCGAGCTTGGACTACGAGCAGTCGAACGAGAGCAACACCCCGGAACGGTCACCGACTCAGACTCGTTCGCCTTGGCGAGCGCAGCGCTGATCGCCATCAGCGCGAGCACGCTAGCCGAGACGCTCCCGAATCAGCCTCACCGTGTTCCCCAGCCCGTAGATCTTCGCGAAGCTGCCCATCCGCGGCCCCTGCGACTGCCCCAGCAGGCACTCGTAGACGCACTGGAACCAAGCGCGCAGCGGGTCGAAGGGGTGTTCCTTGCCGACCGCGTAGAACTCGCCCTGGATCGTTTCGGCGTCGCTGTCTTCGGGCAGCGCTTCGAGACGTGCGATGAGGTCTTCGAGGGCACCGCGCTCCATGTCCGTCGGCTCGCGGAAGCTGAGCTGCGGCTGGATGAAGTCGCGGTAGTAGCTCAGTGCGTAGTCGAGCAGACGGTCGAGCTCCGGCGTCGCCTCGGGCGAGGTGCCCGGTGCATAGCGCGAGACGAAGCCCCAGAGCGCGTCCTTGTCTTCGACGTGGGCAGCGCTCACCAGGTTCAGCAGCAGGCCGAACTCGATCGGCATTGCCGCCTCGGGGACCTCGCCGCCGTGGATGTGGTGTGCCGGGTTCTTGATGCGGTCCGCCGGCTCCTGCTCGGCGTACTTTCGCATCCACGTGTAGTACTCGTCGACCGTCTTCGGAATGACGTCGAAGTACAAGCGTTTCGCCTTCTTCGGGCTCTGGAACATGTAGAGGCCGAGGCTCTCGGGCGTGGCGTAGGTGAGCCACTCTTCGATCGTCAGGCCGTTGCCCTTCGTCTTCGAGATCTTCTCGCCCTTTTCGTCGAGAAAGAGCTCGTAGGTGAAGCCGTCCGGCGGCGGCGTGCCGAGAATGCGGCAGATGATGCTCGAGAGGCGCACCGATTCCATGAGGTCCTTGCCGGACATCTCGTAGTCGACCTGCAGCGCATGCCAGCGCATCGCCCAGTCGGCCTTCCACTGGCACTTCACGGCGCCGCCCGCGACGCTGACCGTCTGTCGCTCGCCGTCTTCGTCTTCGAAGGTGACGGTGCCGGCTTCCGCGTCCGTTTCGAGCATCGGCACCTGCAGGACCGCGCCGGTCTTGGGTGAGACCGGCAAGAAGGGCGAGTAGGTCTGGCGTCGCTCCTCCCCGAGCGTCGGCAGGATGACGTCGCGGATCTTGTCGAACTTGCCGAGGATCTCGAGCAGCGCCTGGTCGAAGCGCCCCGACTCGTAGCACTCGGTCGACGAGACGAACTCGTACTCGAAGCCGAACTGGTCGAGGAAGTCACGCAGCTTGGCGTTGTTGTGATGAGCGAAGCTCTCGTGCGTGCCGAACGGATCCGGCACGCGCGACAGCGGCTTGCCGAGGTGCTCTTCGAGCAGCTCCGCGTTCGGAACGTTGCCGGGCACCTTGCGCATGCCATCCATGTCGTCACTGAAGCAGATCAGACGCGTCGGCAGGTCGCTGATCTCGGCGAATGCGTTGCGCACCATCGTCGTGCGCGCCACCTCTCCGAAGGTGCCGATGTGCGGCAGGCCCGACGGACCGTAGCCCGTCTGAAAGAGCACGTAGCCCTTCTCCGGCGGCGACGCCTCGTAGCGCTTGAGCAACTTCTTCGCCTCGGCGTGAGGCCACGCCTTGGAGTCGAGAGCGAGTGTGCGCAGGTCGGAGGTGCTGGGAGTGTTCATGACTTGAGTTCCGCGTTGACTGAGGAGGCTCCGAAGAGCCGTAAAGAGGAGCGGATCATAGCGTTCGCGAAGCTGTAGAGCACGACCCGGCGACACGCTGCGCGGTCGCTGCCCGGAGCGACGCCGGCTTCCCATCCGCCGTCGGCGAAAGAGGCCCTCGATCGGGCGAAAGCCCGGGACGTCGAAGCGCTTCCGAAAGCCAACGCGCGCTCCCGCAGGACCGACTTGTCCGGGCCACAGGCCAAGCTTGCTCATGGAGGCGGCGGGCAACCTTTGCGTTTCACGAGCCGCAACTCCCAGGCCGTTCGCAGACCGTGACTCGCCGCTCGCGCTCGCTTACACTGCCGTCTCCTCTCCACTCTTCTCCCGCCCCGTCTGAGGCGATCGCGAGGACCTCTCATGTTGCCAGCGCAGCGCGCCCTTCTCTCCGTCAGCGACAAATCCGGACTCGCCGACTTCGCCCGTGGTCTCCACGAGCTCGGCATCGAGCTCATCTCGACCGGCGGCACGATGAAGCACATCGAAGAGGCCGAAGTCCCCGTCGCCAAAGTAGCGAGCGTCACGGGCTCACCGGAGATCCTCGACGGCCGCGTCAAGACGCTGCATCCGACGATTCACGGCGGCATCCTCGCCGACCGCGGCCGCGCTTCGCACCTGGCCGAGCTGAGCGAGCACGGCATCCGCCCCATCGACCTCGTCGTCGTCAATCTCTATCCGTTCGAAGAGACGATCGCCAACCCGAGTGCGACGCCGGCCGAGTGCGTCGAGATGATCGACATCGGCGGGCCCTGCATGCTGCGCGCGGCGGCCAAGAACTTCAGCGGCGTCGTGGTCGTCGTCGACCCCGAGGACTATCCGCAGATCCTCGTCGCCCTGCAGGAGCACGGCGGAGTCGTGCCGGAGGAGATCCGCCGCCGTCTCGCCCTCAAGGCCTTCCGGCACACCCAGGCGTACGACACGGCGATCGCCAACTGGCTCGGCGCCGAAGAGGGCAACGCCTTTCCCGAGCGCGTCAGCCTGCAGCTCGAGCGCGAGTTCGTGCCCCGCTACGGCGAGAACCCGCATCAGGCGTCGGCGATCTACAGCGTCGCATCCGAAGGCGGCGTGCTCGGCGGCATGCGCCAGATCCAGGGCAAGGAGCTGTCCTGGAACAACATGCTCGACGCCGACGCGACCCGCAAGCTGGCGAGCCTCTTCGAGCCGCCGACGGTCGTCATCACCAAGCACAACAACCCCTGCGGCGTCGGCACAGCCGACACGCTCGAGGAGGCCTACCGCCGCGCGCTGGCCTGCGATCCGGTCTCCGCTTTCGGCTCGATCATCGCCGTCAACCGCCCGGTCGACGAAACGCTGGCGGCCGCCATGGCCGACCTCTTCGTCGAAGTCGTCATCGCTCCGTCCTACGGCGACAACGCCCTCGCCCGCTACGGCAAGAAGAAGAACCTGCGAGTTCTCGAGTGCCCGCTCTACCGCGCCGACGCGGGCGACATGGAGCTCCGCGGCATCGACGGCGGCTTCCTCGCACAGACGCCCGATGGGTTGATCGAGGACACCTCCGCGTGGACCTGCCCCACCGAGTCACAGCCGACCGACGACGAGCAAGCAGCGCTCGAGTTCAACTGGCTCGTCTGTCGCTACGTCAAATCGAACGCCATCGTCGTCGGCAACAGCCAGCAGACGGTCGGCATCGGCGCGGGACAGATGAGTCGCCTCGACTCCTGCCGCCTCGCCCTCGACAAAGCGGTGCTCGAAGTGAACGGTGCCGTCGCCGCGAGCGACGCCTTCTTCCCCTTCCGCGACGGCCTCGACGTGCTCGCCGAAGCCGGCATCCGCGCCGTCGTCCAGCCCGGAGGCAGCAAGCGCGACGACGAAGTCATCGCGGCAGCCAACGAGCACGGCATGGCGATGCTCTTCACCGGCCAGAGGCACTTTCGCCACTGAGTTTTTCCGTAGGGCCGAAGGCCCGGAGGAAAAACTCAGAACGCTGCGTGAAGAAACGAAGCTTCTTTAGCCCGTAGGTTTTCCCAAGGAAAACCTACCGTCCGGCGTGAAGAAGCGAAGCTTCTTTAGCCGCCCCAGCAAAGGAAGCGCACGACACCCGCGAACTCGGGCCCAAACCCAGCAGAGCCACAGACCGTTCGCCACTGAGTCTTTCCGTAGGGCCGAAGGCCCGGAGGAAAAACTCAGAACGCTGCGTGAAGAAGCGAAGCTTCTTTAGCCCGTAGGTTTTCCCAAGGAAAACCTACCGTCCGGCGTGAAGAAGCGAAGCTTCTTTAGTAGCCCCAGCAAAGGAAGCGCCCCAGCGAATAGAGCCTTCGCTCCAACGCACGGAGCTCCCGCTCCACTCCTCCGAGACGACGGCACATCTTCCCCCTCGAAATGCCGAAAGCACTTGCTTTGTTCTCTCAGCGGACGGAGCTGGCACAGAGACTGCTAGCTTCTGTTCTTCGAATGACGGCCCGTGCTGTCGAATGCCAACCGTGCCCCCCACGTAAGAGGAGATCACCATGTCCGAAGAAGTCACCCGCGGCGAGCTCGAGGACATCGTCCGTCAGTTTGCGGCCCAGAGCCCCGAGTATCGCCAAGCTCTGCTCGACAATCCCGCGGAAGTACTCGCGCGCCAGATGGGCACGGAGCTCCCGGCCGGTATGAACGTGCAGGTGATCGAGGAAGAGGCAAACACGATCGTTCTCGTGGCTCCCTACGTGGTTCCCGGCGAGGGATCAGAGCTCTCCGACGCCGATCTCGAGAGCGTCGCTGGCGGCAAGGGTTCGCTCAAGGAGCAGGAGAACAACAACACGTACACCTGCAACACCAACCGCGGCATGGGAACCCGAAACGAGATCAACCTCGACCTCGGATAAGTGAAGCCGAAGGCGCAGAACGTTCTGAGAACAGAGAGCGAGCGCGGGTCCCACGCCGCCGGGTCCAGCGATCGCTGCAGCGCTTCGCAGGGTCAGTAGAGCCCGTCGGAGCCGCCCCGCGAGCGAACGTGACCACGCGCAGCGGGAGTCCTCCGCTGGGTCGGACCTCTTGGCTCTCGCCTGGCACCGGCGACACGATCGCCACACAGGGGTATGCCTCGCGCTGTGGGCGCCGGCCCCGCACTCCTCGCAACGACGCATCCGAGGCAGCGCGATCGGTCGACCCAGTCCTCCGCTCCCGTACACTGCGGCGCGATGACCCTCTCCAAGAGACGCGCGACGAGCGCCCTGCTGCTCGCGCAAGTGCTCCTCCTGCCCGCTTGTGCGAGGGAGACGAGCCCTTCCGCACCGGAGAGT
The DNA here is from genome assembly GCA_039026915.1 of Acidobacteriota bacterium. Lineage (GTDB taxonomy): Bacteria > Acidobacteriota > Thermoanaerobaculia > Multivoradales > Multivoraceae > JBCCLJ01. Next base: position 16,200 of record JBCCLJ010000093.1, on the reverse strand, counting down.
CCACCGCCAGCCTCCATCTCCGCCCACCTCGCGCTCAAGCCGCCGATGGGCTTCAACACCTGGAACCGCTTCGGCTGTGACATCGACGAGACGCTGCTGCGCGAGACTGCCGACGCGCTCGTCGAGACCGGCATGCGCGACGCCGGCTATCGCTACGTCGTCGTCGACGACTGCTGGCAGACGAGTCGCGACGCCGACGGACGGATCGTCGCCGATCCGGAGCGTTTCCCTTCCGGGATGAAGGCGCTCGCCGACTACGTGCACTCGCAGGGGTTGCTCTTCGGCCTCTACACCGACGTCGGACCGATGACCTGTCAGGACCGGCCCGGATCGCTCGGCTACGAGGAGATCGACGCAGCGACCTACGCCGAGTGGGGCGTCGACTACGTCAAAGTCGACTGGTGCCACTCCGAAGGGCTCGATGCCGCCGTCAGTTACCGGAAGTTCCGCGACGCCTTCGACGGTGCCGGTCGGCCCATGGTGCTCAGCATCTGCGAATGGGGTCGCAACGCTCCGTTCGAGTGGGCTCGCGAGATTGGCCACCTCTGGCGAACGACGGCTGACATCCAGCCGACGTGGGAGAGCATCCTCTGGACGGCCGACGCCAATGAGCGCCATCACGAGCTCGCCGAGCCGGGGCGCTGGAACGACCCCGACATGCTGCAGGTCGGCAACGGCGATCTGACCCTCTCCGAGAACCGCGCCCACTTCACGCTCTGGGCTCTGATGGCCGCGCCCCTGATGGCGGGCAACGACCTTCGCGCGATGAGCGAGGAGATCCTCGACCTGCTCACCAACACCGACGTTCTCGCGGTGAACCAGGACCCGCTCGGTCGGCAGGGACGCATCGTTCTCGACCGCGGCTACGGACTACAGGTCTGGGCCAAGCCGCTCGAGGGCGGCGCGGTCGCCGTCGCGCTGCTGAATCGCAGCGGCGACGCGATCGAAGGCTACGTCCGCTGGAGCGACGTCGGTCTCGCAGCCGGTGCAGCAAACGTCCAGGACCTCTGGACCGGCGAGAGCCTGGGACGCCACGTCGACGACGGTCGCTACGAGACGAGGCTTCGTGCTGAAATCGGAGCTCACGACGTGCGCCTTTTCCGGCTCACACCGGCGCCCGACTGACGCTCGACGCCGGACGTCTCGAGCCGGGGGGATCTCGCCGCATCGGCTCTGCATCGGACGTCGAAACCCTGACTGTTACCCAAACCTCTGTGCTTTCGACCTTCCAGGGAGCTTCTCGATGAAACGTCACCTTCTCGCTACGAGCCTCGCTCTGGCTCTTGCTCTGTCGCCGGTGCTGGCACACGACCTCTTCCTGATCGTCGGCGACCACGACGTGCGCGCCGCCACCGCGATCGAGATCGAGCTCTTCAACGGCACGTTCGACAAGAGCGAGAACGCCATCGCCCGAGATCGCATGGTCGACGTGACGCTCGTCGACGGCGCAGGTAAGCAGCACGAGATTCCCGCGGCGAGCTGGCGGGACGACGGCCCCAAGGCGATCGTCAGCCTCGAGAGCGGCCCAGCAGGAACCGCAGTCTTCGGCGTCTCCACCAAGCCGCGACTCATCGAGATGGACGCCACCGCCTTCAATGACTACCTCGTGCACGACGGCGTGCTCGACACCCTCGAGGAGCGCAAGAAGAACGGCACCGACGATCAGCCGGCGCGGGAGAGCTACGCCAAGCACGTCAAGACGGTTCTCCGCGTCGGCGACCAGACGAGCGACTCCTGGAAAACCGTGCTCGGCTACCCCGTCGAGTTCGTGCCGACGTCCGATCCCTTTGCCCTCGAGGCGGGCGGGGCTCTCGAGCTGTCCGTCCTCGCCGACGGCAAGCCGCTGCCGAATCAGCTCGTCTATGCCAGCCACGAGGGCTACCACGGCCACGGCGCCGACGGCAGTCACCAAGAGGCCGTGAAGACGCGCAGCGACAAAGACGGCAAGATCACCGTCCCGGTCCAGAAGGCGGGGCGCTGGTACGTCCGCCTGATCCACATGACCGAGGACGCATCGGGCGAGTACGACTACATCTCGCAGTGGGCCACGCTGACGTTCGAAGTCAGCGGCTGAGGTTTCGCCGAGCTCGACGACGGCGGAATCCCTCGGTGTCCGGCGGGGGTTGCTGCTCTTGAACGTCGTTTCGTCCCACGGCGAGACGACGGTCGAGGCACGAGAACCCCGACCGCGATAGGCTTCTGTACATGAGAACAAACAAGGTTCGGCTTCTGTCGCTCCTCCTGCTCACGGCTCTGCTGCTTCCCGGGGTCGCCCTCGGCAACGACAACCCGTGGACGGCCCTCGAGTCGCTGCGCGGCGGCCTGCGCGCCCAGAGCCCGCTCCAGGCGGACTTCGTGCAAACCTATACACCCGCAGGGTTTACCGCAGGTGAGACGGAACAGGGCCGCGTCGCGCTGTCGCTACCGCACTGCCTGCGGTGGGACTACGCCGAGCCCTTTCCCAAGAGCTTCCTGCTCTGCGGCGACACGGCCTGGTTCTGGAATCCCGGCGAGCCCAAGGGGCACCGCTACCCGGTGCGCAACCAGGAGGCTCCGGGCTTCGACTTCTTCCTCATGGACACCGACGAGCTTCAGGTCCGCTACAACGCCACCGCCAGGCGCACGGCGCGTGGTCTCGAGGTCGAGCTCCTGCCGACGCAGCCGACGGAGGAGGTCGCCCGCGCCCACGTCGTGATCGACACCAAGGCCGGCCGCGTTCTCAGCCTGGGCTACGAGGACGCGGAGGGGAGCAAGACGCTCTTCGAGATCACCGACTATCGTCAGGGCGCCGAAGTCGGTCAGTTCACCGCACCCGCCGACGTCGAGTGGGAAGACCCGTGATGCACTCCCGGCGCCTGCCCACCCTCCTTCTCCTCGCGGTCTTCACCACGGCGCTCTCCGCGGAGGCTCAGCTCTTCAAGAAGAAGCGCTCCTACGCCCAGGGAGAGATCGTCGAGATCACCGGCCGCGTCACCGACGAAGCGGGCAACCCGGTCGAAGGCGTCGAGGTGCGCGTCGAAGGTTCGCGCAAGGCGTTCAGCTACAAGCGATTCCGCCGCGAGAAGTTCAACCCGGCGATGCTTCAGACGCTGACGGACGCCAACGGCAACTACAGCTTCGAGTGGCAGTGGCACGACTACTACAACCGCTTCGAGCTGAGCGCCGTCATCGGCGTGCGCTTCGGCGATCAGATGAAGACCGAAGTGCTCGGCTCGAGCGACATCACCGAGCGCATGAAGGAAGGGGCTCCGGTCGTCGCACCGCTGGTCCTCGAGAACGCTGATTTTCTCTACAACCTGCGCCAGTTCGAGTCCTCGGTGAAGAGCAACGACCAGCGACGCATCTACGGCGAGCGAGGACGGCCCGACAAAGTGGAGATCACCGAGTTCGCGGACGCGACCGAGGAGGCCTGGTGGTACTTCAGTCTCGGAGCCACCTACCTCTTCCGCGACGGACGCCTCTCCGAGGTGGTGAACTTCGACCCGGTGCCGTCGGTCGAAGAGCGTGCCCAGAGCGCGACAACGACCGGTAGTCGCTGAAGCTCGAGCCAAGCGGGTGATGCGGATCTCGTCGGCCGACCGCTGAGTGGATCCGCCGTCTAGGAGGTCGGGCCGGCCGCAGGCGGCTCGAGGCCCCAGACGCCCTCTTCCGGCGGCGGCCACTCGTCTCCCGACGTGTTGTCCTGGAGACGCAGCCGCGCGCCGACGACGTCGTCGACGCCAGCGATCCAGACGCGGGAGGCGTCGCGCGAGTGAGAGGCGCGCCAGCGCCGGCTGCCCGGCACGAGGACGATCTGCTCATCCGCGGTACGGGCACCGGGAAGAGCCTCGGCCCGGTCACCGAACCAGACCCGGTAAGCCTTCTCCGTCGCCGCCTCCAACTCCAGCTCGAGGTAGCCACAGCCCTGCCCGCCGAAGTCGACGACGAGCAACGGCTGACAGAAGCTCTCGCCGGGCCCGAGACCCAGGTCCTGTACGCGCACGCCGCTCTCTTCGAGTTCGGCCACGGTCTGACAGAGCTCCGTTCTCGACTTCTCCATTGCCCAGGTGACGGCACTCCGCGGGACTTTGCCCGCCGGCTGTAGCACTCCGTCCGCCAGCTGAACCGTGCCCCAGCGCCCCGTGGGAGGCGCTCCCCAACTGACGGCCTGGGGCGCTCTTCCGAGACGTGCCACTCCTTCGTGGAGACCCTTGCGATGGTGCCGTAAGACCTGCCAGTCGGCGTCGGTGACGAGCAACGGCTCACCCGCGGAGAAAAGAGAGCCCAGCAGACCGCCGGCCCCTCTCATGCTGCGTAGCTCGACCAGAATCCGGTTTCGACCCACCCTCAGCAGCCCGTCGAGATCGTAGACGTCGAGAGGGGCGTCCTGCATCCAGGAACCCGCGCCGACGAAGCGACCGTTGACGAAGAGCTGATACTCACCTTCTGCGGTCACGGCGAAGCGCAGCGGCTCCTCCGTGGACGCGAGGTCGAAGTCGCGGGCCAGATAGAACGCGACCGGCACGCTCGTCTCGGCAGCACCGGGCGCCCAGATCCACTCGGCGCCCTCGAGTTCCGCAGGCAGGTCGGCGCGCACCATGGACCAGCCACGCTCGAGCAGCAGCAGCACGGCGAGGACCGCGGCGAGGACGGCGAAGGGGCGTTTCATGGCGACAAAGGGGGTCCGAAGCAGAGACCAAAGCTCAAGTTAGCACGAGTTTCGTCGGACTCGTCAGGCCGACCGGAGACCTGGTTTGACTCGCTGAGCCACGCCGCAGTAGTGTTAACCGTGCACCCCGGGAAAACGCAGCGTCGACGGCCTCTTCGCCGCCGCCGACCGACCTCTGCCCTGCCTCTCCCGGCCGCAGTGCCCCCGGCCGGAGACTCTTGTGGCTGACTCCGGAGTCGTCTGCGCGATTCCAGCGCGCTTCGCCTCTCAGCGGCTTCCCGGCAAGCCGCTGAGGCTGCTCGCAGGGACTCCGATGATCGAGCACGTCTATCGCCGTGCGACCGAGGCTCGCGGCGTCGACCGCGTGGTCGTCCTGACCGATGACGAGCGCATTCGCGACGCCGTGCAGGCCTTCGGTGGCGACGTCGAGATGACGCCGGCAGAGTGCGCCAACGGCACCGAACGCATCGCCTGGGCGGCAAAAGCTTGGAGCGCTGAGGCGGTGGTCAACGTGCAGGGCGACGAACCACTGCTCGACGCCGAGCTCGTTTCCCGCGTGGCCGAACATCTCAGCCGCAGCGAAGACGCGATGGTCACCGCGGCGACGCCGGCCAGCGAGGAGGATCTCCGCGACCCGGACAAGGTCAAGGTGGTTCTCGACTCTGCAGGGAGCGCGCTCTACTTCAGCCGCGCTCCGATCCCCTTTCCGCGCCATGCCGGCATCGCTCCGGTCTGGCGTCACCTGGGTCTCTACGGCTATCGTCGGGAGGTCCTTTTGCAGCTGGCGCAGACTCCGCCGACGCCGCTCGAGCAGAGCGAGTCGCTGGAACAGCTTCGCGCTTTGGAGACGGGGATTCGAATCCGCGTCCTAGAGGCGGAGCGCGCACCGATCGGGGTCGACACCGAAGACGATCTCGAAAAAGTCGAGGCGATCCTGGCCTCGACTTGAATCCCCAGACCTTCCCCGTTCTCTGACCCTTCCCAATCCTCTAGATCCCAATCCTGTAATCCCCGTCCTCTGAATCTAGAGTCCCCTTTTCACTCGACTGAGCATCCGATCCGAGGGAGAGCCCATGGCAACCAAATACATCTTCATTACCGGCGGCGTCGTCTCCTCCCTGGGCAAGGGCGTGGCGGCCGCCTCGGTGGGCGCCATCCTCGAGGCCCGCGGCTTCAAAGTCACCATCATGAAGCTGGACCCGTACGTCAACGTCGACCCGGGCACCATGTCTCCCTACCAGCACGGTGAGGTCTTCGTCACCGAGGACGGGGCCGAAACCGATCTCGATCTCGGGCACTACGAGCGCTTTACCAACTGCGTCACCAGCAAGCGGCACAACTACACGACAGGCAAGATCTACGAGCGCGTCATCAACAAGGAGCGTCGAGGCGACTACCTGGGCAACACCGTACAGGTCATCCCTCACGTGACCGACGAGATCAAGTCGGCGATCACCTCGGCAGCTGACGGGGTCGACGTGGTCATCGTCGAGATCGGCGGCACCGCCGGTGATATCGAATCGCTGCCCTTCCTCGAAGCGATCCGGCAGTTCCGCCAGGAGGCCGGCCGCGGCAACGCGATCAACCTGCATCTGACTCTGGTGCCCTTCATCGCTGCCGCCGACGAGCTCAAGACCAAGCCGACGCAGCACTCCGTGCGCGAACTGCGCGCCATCGGCATCCAGCCCGACGTGCTGCTCTGCCGCGTCGACCGCCCGCTGCCCGACGACATGAAACGCAAGATCGCGCTCTTTTGCAACGTCGGCATCGAGCACGTCGTCGCCGCCCGCGATGTCGAGACGATCTACGAGGTGCCGCTGCGTTTCGCGGCGGAAGGCCTCGACGAGGCAGTGCTCGACCTGCTGAATCTGCCGCACTACAAGCGCGACCTCTCCGCCTGGCAGGACCTCGTGGCGCGCATCAAGAACCCGGACGACACGGTGCGCATCGGCATCGTCGGCAAGTACGTCGAGCTGCCCGACGCCTACAAGTCCCTCAACGAGGCGCTGCTGCACGGCGGCATTGCCAACAGCGTCGAGGTGGAGCTGGTCTACATCAACGCCGAGGAGATCGAGGAGGGCAACTTCCCCAAGGACGTGCTCCAGGTGCACGGGCTGCTCGTGCCGATCGGCTTCGGCACGCGCGGCGCCGAGGGCAAGATCGCTGCGATCCGCTACGCCCGCGAGAACAAGGTGCCGATGTTCGGTATCTGCCTGGGCATGCAGTGCACGGTCATCGAGTTCGCCCGGCACGAGTGTGGTCTCGAAGATGCGACGTCGTCGGAGTTCGACGAAGACGCCAAGACGCCGATCATCTACAAGCTGCGCGACCTCCTGGGCGTCGACGATCTCGGCGGCACGATGCGCCTCGGCGCCTACCCCTGCAAGATCAAGGAAGGCACCCTGGCCCACAAGGTGTTCGGCACGACCGAGATCAGCGAGCGGCACCGCCATCGCTTCGAGGTGAACCAGAAGTACCTCCAGCAGCTCACCGAGAACGGTCTGGTCGTGTCGGGACTGAGCCCGGACGAGAAGTTCGTCGAGATCGTCGAGCTGCCGGACCACCCCTGGTTCCTGGGCTGCCAGTTCCATCCGGAATACCAGTCGAAGCCGACGGATCCGCACCCGCTCTTCGTCTCCTACATCGGTGCCGCCGTCGAAGAGAAGTCGCGCCGTTCGGCGGCGGCCTCGGACGAGCGTAAGCTCGAAGACGAAGCCGTCCCTGCCGAGACCAACTGAGCTCTCGGCACGTCGCGACGCTCCCGTCGCTTCAGCAAGAGAGACCAGGGAAGAGAGACCGCAATGACCGTCACTCCCTTCGAGCTCGCCCCCGGTATCGAACTGGGGGGCGATCATCTCCCGATCATCGGTGGCCCCTGCGTCATCGAGGGCACCGACTGGCTCGTCGAGCGCGGTGTCGAGCTCAGCGCGATGGCGGACCGCGTCGGCGCTCGCTACATCTTCAAGTCCTCATACGACAAGGCGAACCGCAGCTCGCTCTCGAGCTTTCGCGGACCTGGCCTCGAGCAAGGGCTCGCTGCTCTCGCGGCGGTCAAGGAAGCGACGGGACGCCCCCTGCTCACCGACGTGCACGCGCCCTCGCACTGCGAGGCGGCCGCCGAGATCGTCGACGTGCTGCAGATCCCAGCCTTTCTCTGCCGCCAGACCGACCTCGTCGTTGCTGCAGCCCAGACGGGCAAGCCGGTTCTCATCAAGAAGGGCCAGTTCATGGCGCCCGACGAGATGCGCCGCGTCGTCGACAAGGCACGCCAGCAGGGCAACGACCGCGTCGGCGTCACCGAGAGAGGCTCGACCTTCGGCTACCACAACCTGGTTGTCGACATGCGCTCGTTCCTGATGATGCAGCGAGACGGTATCCCTGTTCTCTACGACGTCACGCACTCGCTGCAGCTGCCGGGGGCGCGCGAGGTCGACACGGGCGGCGACCGTCGCTTCGCCGAACCGCTGGCTCGCGCGGCCGTCGTCGCCGGCGCCGGCGGCCTCTACCTCGAGAGCCACCCGGACCCCGACGCGGCGCTCTGCGACAGTGCGACGCAGCTGCCTCCCGAGCGCGCAGAGGCTCTCATTCAGAGCGCTCTGGTTCTTCACCGCGCCGTGCGGAGCGAAACGTGACGGCCGCCGAGGGCACCGCGGCAGGAGCCCGCTTCCTCGAGATTGCCGAGGAGGTCCTGGCGACCGAGGCAGCCGCGATCCAAGGCGTCATCGAGCAGCTCGACGAGCGCTTCGTCCAGGCGGTCGAGCGCATGAGGGACTGCCGAGGACGCATCGTCTGCACCGGCATGGGCAAGTCGGGGCACGTCATGAAGAAGATCTCCGCGACGCTCTCTTCGACCGGCACGCCGAGCCTCTTCCTACACCCGGCGGAGGCGATTCACGGAGATCTCGGCATGATCGTCCAGGGTGACGTCGTCCTCGCCGCTTCCTTCTCGGGAAACACCGAAGAGCTCCTGCAGATGCACCCCAACCTGCAGTCGAAGGAGGTCCCACTCATCGCGATCACCGGCAGCGAGGAGAGTCGACTGGCGCGCGTTGCCGACCTGCATCTCTCGGCAGCGATCGACCGCGAAGCCTGCCCGCTCAACCTGGCACCCACAGCCTCGACGACGGCCACGCTGGCCCTCGGGGACGCTCTCGCGATGGCGCTGATCGAAGCGCGCGGCTTCACGTCGGAGCAGTTCGCCCACCTCCACCCGGGCGGCTCGCTGGGCCGCCAGCTCCGGCGCGTCTCCCAGCTCATGCACGACGGCGATGACGTGCCGAGCGTGGCGCGCAATGCACCTCTTCGCGACGCCATCTACGAGATGTCGCGCAAGGGACTCGGCATCACGGCAGTCGTCGACGAGGAGAACCGCCCCCTCGGAGCCCTCTCTGACGGTGACTTGCGAAGACTGCTCGCCGACCAGTCGACGGAGGGGCTGCTGGAGCGCAGCGTCGAGAGCTGCATGACGCCGAACCCGCTGTCGATCGAATCAGACGAGTACGCCCGCACGGCGCTCGCCAAGCTCGAAGAGCACCGCATCACCTCGCTCTTCGTCTGCGACGGCGACGGGCGGCTCATCGGCGTCGTTCACATTCATGATCTCTGGGGTCAGCGCGGGAGACGGCGCTCGTGACCGACGCCGGCGACGACCTCGAGGAGCACGCCCGAGCGATCGAGTGGCTGATCTGCGACGTCGACGGTGTGCTCACTGACGGCCGCCTCTTCTACGTCAGCGGTCCGGCGGCTCAGGCAGCACCCGCGGAAGCCAAGACCTTCAACGTCCGCGACGGGCTGGGCCTGCGCCTCGCGAAGAGGGCCGGGCTGAAAGTCGCTCTGCTGAGCGGCCGCGCCTCCAGCGCGGTGCAGCACCGAGCAAGCGAGCTGGGACTCGACGCCGTCATGCTCGGTCGCGGCGACAAGCGCGCAGCGCTCGAGAGCTTCCTGGAGACGCATGGAACGACGGCAGACCGCATCGCCACGATCGGCGATGACCTGCCCGACCTACCGCTCTTCGGTGCGTGCCGACTGGCCTATGCACCGGCGAACGCAGCGCCCGAGGTCCAGGAAGCGAGCGACGTCGTGCTCGAGACGCCGGGCGGCCAGGGCTGCGTGCGCGAGATGGTCGAGCACCTGCTCAAGCTGCGCGGCGAGTGGCAGGCGCTGGTCGACGAGCTGCGCTGAGGCGTGCGCGGCGAAGAACGGCCGCCCTCGCGCGCTCCTGGCGATAACGCGTTCCAGGTGAGCTCCTGCAACCTCAGGCGGGCAACAACGCCTCACCAGTCACTCGCCGCGCTTGCGCTTTCCTCGCTGCACCACCCAGGCCGCCCCGACGCCGAGAAGGTAGAGAGCGATCGTCGGCAGAGCCACGATGCACAGGTTGACGACGTCCGGCGTCGGTGTGATGACGGCCGCGACAATGAAGATGATGACCACTGCCCAGCGGAAGTGGCGGATCAGAAAGCCCGGGGTGACGACGCCGATCTGAGCCAGCAGGAAGATGACGATGGGCAACTGGAACATGACGCCCAAGCCGAGCAGGATCATCGTCTGAATCGACAGGTACTCGCCGATCATGATCACCGGTTCGAAGTCGTCACCCATGCCGAGGAGGAACTCGACGGCGAACGGGAAAGCAATGAAGTACCCGAAGAGACCGCCACCGATGAAGAACCCGGAGCTGAGCACGACGAACGGGATCGCCATGCGGCGCTCGCGCTTGTAGAGCCCGGGTGAGACGAAGCGCCAGACCTGCCACATGATCAGCGGCGACGTCAGGAAGACCGCCGCGAGGAGCGCGACCTTCACGTAGATCATGAAGGGGTCCTGAACGCGGCTGAAGGCGAGCTTTTCGACGTAGGGCTGGATCGGGAGCGCCAGCACCCGGTAAATCTGCTTCGAAAAACCGAAGCACACGAAGAAGCCAAGCACGAGAACGACGACCGAGCGGAGGATGCGGGTCCTCAGCTCTTCGAGGTGCTCGAAGAGCGACATGCGAGCGAGCTCTTCTTCGCTCCCCGTCTCAGGAAGAGTGAGACGTTCCGGCTCACTCATCGCGGGCCTCCCGACGCGCCACTCTGCGCTGCGGCCGAGAGCGTGGGTGAACGCAGGGGGACCGGAGCATCGTGGGCGTCGAACCGGGCGCGGCGACCTGGAGGGTCACGCCGACACTCTCAGTCGTCCTTGGCCGGCTCGCCGGACTCCTCGTCCTGGCTCGCAGCCGCCTGCGCTGCCTCGGCGGCTTCGGCTGCCTGCTGCGTCACCGAGCCGCTGCCGCGATGATCCGTTCGCGAGACCGCCGACTCGACCGGGCGAGGGCCTTCGATCGTCGCCTGCGATTCCTCGAGGTTGATCTCGTGCTCGATCGTGCGCTTGAGATCGCTCGTCGCCTTGCGGAACTCGGACATTCCGCGTCCCACAGTGCGCCCCACTTCCGGCAGCTTCTTCGGGCCGAAGATCAGAAGCGCCAGGACGACGATGAAGAGGACTTCCCAAAAACCAAGAGGGCCAAACATGACCGCCGCAGTGTAACCGAGGAGCGCCGAAGAATCGCCTGCTTTGGCCTCGATCCATCCACCGTCGCCCCTTTCGCGAAAGACTGAAGGTCGACGACGACCGAAAGCCCTCGGAATCTGAGGCACCCACCCTCAGGTTCCTTCCCTCGTGGTGCAACGTCGAGCCACGCACCACGTACTGGACTGCAGCGGCTCGCCGCGACCCATCACCAGCCCCGCATCTGCCGCGTCGAAGAAAGGGACGATTCGCTCCGTGAAAGCCCACTCAAACCTGATACTCTCGGCCGTTATGAGGCAATCCTGGCGCGTATTGGCTGTCGTTCTCTTCTGCGGTTCACTCTTCCTCGGCGGTCTTCTCGGTGACCGGGTCCTCGCTCTGACGGATCAGACGAAAGCCAATACACGGCTCTTCGTCGAGCTCATCGAGGCTGCCTACGAGAAATACGGCGAAGACGTGCTCTATCGCGACCTCGTCTACGGCTCGATCCACGGCATGCTGCGCACGCTGGATCCGCACACCAGCTTCCTCAGCAAGGAAGCCTACGCCCAGATGCGCGAGAAGCAGCAGGCGAGCTTCTACGGCCTCGGCATCTACGTCGGCCAGCGCAACGGACGTCTGACGGTGATCACTCCGATCCCGGGCACCCCGGCTTTCCGCCTCGGCATGCGCGCCGGCGACGTCATCGCCGCCATCGAGGGCGAACCCACGGACGAGATGACCACCGACGAGGCGATTGGCAACCTCAAAGGCCCGAAGGACACCAAGGTCAACATCACCATCGAGCGGGCGGGCCTCGACGAGGCCCTCGACCTCGAGGTGACGCGGGCCGAAATCCCCCAGAACACCGTTCGCAACTCGTACATGCTGACGCCGGAGGTCGGCTACCTCAACATCAGCGACTTCGCTCGCTCGACCGGCAGCGAGGTGGCCCGCGCCATTGCCGATCTGCGCGAGCAGGGCATGCAGCAGCTGATCCTCGACATTCGCAACAATGGTGGCGGCCTGCTCGATCAAGCGATCGAAGTGGCGGACCAGTTCGTCCCCGCCGGCACCAAGATCGTCGAGACGCGCGGCCGCATCCCGAGCTCCTTCAGCGCCTACAGCGCCTCGGGGAACTACGAAGAGCTGAACATGCCGCTCGTCGTGCTCGTCAACGGCGGCTCGGCCTCGGCCTCGGAGATTCTCTCCGGAGCGATCCAGGATCACGATGTCGGCTTGGTCGTCGGACAACCCACCTGGGGCAAGGGACTCGTGCAGACGGTCTACACGCTGCCACACGGCTCCGGCCTGGCGCTCACGACCGCCCGCTACTACAGCCCGTCGGGACGCCTCATCCAGCGTGACTACTCGTCCTACTGGGACTACTACACCGACTACGACGGCGACGTCGACGGCGAGAAAGCCGAAGAGCAGGCCAGCCAGGACGAGATCTTCTACACCGATCTCGGCCGCAAGGTGTTCGGCGGCGGCGGCGTCACTCCCGACCACGTCGTCGAGCCGGAAGAGTTCGCAGCGGTCGTCCAGAAGATCTTCAGCAAGAGCGGCTTCTTCAACTTCGCCGTCGACTGGAACCTGCGCAACCCGGTGACCAGCAAGGACTGGGAGCCGCCGCCGGAGCTCTACGCCGAGTTCAAGCAGTACGTCATCGACGAGGAGCTCGTGACCGCCGAAGAGGCCGAGGAAGGCTTCGCGGAAGAGAGCATCCAGGAGTTCATCAAGCACCGGATGCAGTTCGAGATCTTCAACTCGGTCTTCTCGCTCGACGACGGCCACCGCGCCTTCGTTCAGATCGACAAGCAGGTCATCGCTGCGCTCGAGCTGCTCTCGGACGCCGCCGATCTGCTCGAGAAGCGCCGCGCGCTGGAGAGCCGCGAGGTCACGGACATCGGCAGCACCGACCCCGTCGCTCCCTGACGGAGACCGGAAGAAGGTTCCGGCCGCTCAGGCCGTGCGCGCCGCCCGCGCTGCCTCAAGAATCATCGCGGCCCCTTTCTCCGCGATGGCGATCGTCGGAGCGTTCGTGTTGGCGTTGACGACCACCGGCATGATCGAAGCGTCGATGACCCGTAGCCCCTCGAGACCGCGCACTCGCAGCTGAGGATCGACGACGGCCCGGTCGTCGACTCCCATCTTGCAAGTGCCGACCGGGTGATAGAGCGTCTCGGACTTGGAGCGAACGTAGTCACGGAGCTGGTCGTCGCTCTGCAACGCTACTCCGGGGACGTACTCCTCTCCTCGGTACTCGTCGAAGGCCGGTTGGGACGCGATGTTGCGCGCGATCTTGATGCCCTCGACCAGAAGTTCCAGATCTGCCGGGTCGGACAGGTAGTTCGGCTGAATCCGCGGAGCTTGTAGCGGATCCTTCGACTTGAGCTGGATCTCGCCTCGGCTGCGAACGACGACGAGCGTCGGCGCGATGGTGAAGCCGTGCTCCTTCACTTCCTCGAAGCCGTGCTCGATGAAGATGACGGGCGCGAAGTGAAACTGCAGATCCGGCTTCGCCGAGTCCTGATCGACCTGCAGAAAGCCCCCGGCCTCCGCTACGTTCGACGTCAGCATCCCGCGTTTGAAGAGGATCATCTTCGCGAGATTGACCAGCGACTCGGCTTTGGCGAGCGTCACGGCCTTGGGACACTTCCAGGCCACAGAAACGACCAGGTGGTCCTGCAGGTTCTGCCCCACGCCCGGCAAGGGATGCAGAACCTCGACCCCCTTCTCGGTGAGGTGTTCGGTCGGCCCGACTCCCGACAGGAGCAGCAGCTGCGGCGAGTTGATGGCGCCTCCCGACAGCACGACCTCTCGCGCAGCACGTGCTTCACGCTGCTGCCCCCCCTGCACATACGAAACACCGACGCAGCGCTTTCCCTCGAAAAGAAGATGCAGGACCTGAGCCTCGGTCTCGACCTGCAGATTGCTGCGCTCGAGTGCCGGCCGCAGGTACGCGACCGCCGTACTGTTGCGCACGCCCTTCTTCTGCGTCACCTGGAACGGCCCGAAGCCCTCCTGGCTACCGTCGTTGAAGTCTCTCTGACGGGGATATCCGGCCTGCTCGGCGGCGTCCACGAAGACCGACGAGAGTGGATTCGGCTCGAGGGAGTCCATGACGTTCAGAGGACCGCCGCGGCCGTGTGCCGTCTCATCGAAGGCCGTCGCGGAGCTCTCCTGGTTCTGCGACTGCTTGAAGTAGGGCAGCACGTCTTCCCAACTCCAACCCTGGTTGCCGAGGTCGGCCCATCCGTCGTAGTCGGCGCGGTGGCCTCGCTGGTAGACCATCGCATTGATCGAGCTGGAGCCGCCGAGCACCTTGCCGCGCGGCCAGTACAGCTGGCGTCCGTCGGCGTGCTCCTGAGGCTCGGTCTCATAGTTCCAATCGACCTCGGTCTTGAAGAGCTTCCCAAAAGCTGCCGGAAAGTGGATCTCCTTCTTCTTGTCCCGGGCGCCAGCTTCCAGGAGCAGAACGCGATGCTCGCCTGAGGCGGTCAACCGATTCGCAAGAACGCAGCCGGCGGAGCCCGCTCCCACCACGATGTAGTCGTACGTCACTCTTGTTTCCTCTGGGAGTCGTTGGATCCGTTGAGACGTCGATCGAGCGCGGCAGTTCAGGCCTCCTGGCCCGACGTCACGATGCACGGCAGGCGCGACGGTACAGCAACGCGGTCCACTTCCTGTCATGGCCCGGCCACGAGCTCGCTCTGGGCGAAGCCCCGGCCCGAATCTGGGCGGCATCTTCGCCGCGGACCGCCTAAGATCGGCGTTCGTTCCCTCAAGGACTACGGACTCCGACACATGCGAAGAGAAGAAAAGGCCGAGCGCATTCAGACGATCCTGGAGGATCTCTATCCGGAGACGCCGCCGCCCCTCGACCACACCGACACGTTCACGCTACTGATCGCCGTCCTGCTTTCCGCGCAGACGACCGACAAGAAGGTCAACGAAGTGACACCGGCTCTCTTCGCGGCGGGGCCCACTCCGGAAGACATGTCGAGGCTCTCGGTCGAGGAGATCCTGGGCTTCATTCGGCAGCTCGGGCTCGCTCCCCAGAAGGCCCGCAACATCAAGGGACTCACCGAGATGCTGGTCGCCGACGGTGGGGAGGTTCCCCAGAGCTTCGAAGGCCTGGAAGCGCTACCGGGCGTGGGGCACAAGACCGCCTCGGTCGTCATGTCGCAGGCCTTCGGCGTGCCGGCCTTTCCCGTCGACACGCACATTCATCGCCTCGCCGCCCGTTGGGGACTCTCCAACGGCACCAACGTGACCAAGACGGAGACGGATCTCAAACGGGTCTTTCCCCGTGAGGCGTGGAACAAACTGCACCTGCAAATCATCTTCTTCGGGCGCGAGTACTGCCCGGCCCGGTTTCACGAGCTCGAGGACTGCCTCATTTGCTCCTTCGCAGCAACGAAGAAGCGCATGCGCGAGGAGCGTGCCGAGAACCTGCGGCTGAGGCAGCGTCGCAGCCGAGGCTAACCCTCGTCGGTCGGAAGCCGCGGCGTCTCGGTGGCCAAAAGCGCCTCCTGAGTGAGCCGGGCGATGCGCTCGCGCACGACGCGCAGCTCCTCGTCGGTGCTGCCTTCCGTGACACCGCGAAGGTGCCCCAGTACGTCATCGAGCCAGTCGAGCTGCATTCGCTGCCACCTCACTCCATAGTCGATCGTCAGCGACCGATAGAGGGAACGCACGGCCGGTGCTGAGGCCTGCCGTTCGCGCACCGTCTGAAGATGCTGATCGAGACGCCCGAGGTTGTCGAACAACGTCTCTCGGCGCGCTTGCAGCACGGCGACCAGGTCAGGCAGCGGCATCTCGTCGCCGAGGAAGAGCTGGACCAGCCACGGCAGAGCCATCGGCGTGGCATGGCCCTTCGTCGTCAGCCAACTCAAGAGCTCGTCGGCGCCCTCGGCGGTCACTCGGAAGATCTTGCGGTCGGCACTGTCTCGCTTCGGCTCGATCTCCGCCTCGACGAGGCCCTTCTGCTGCAGCACCTGAAGGTTGTAGTAGACCTGCCTCTGCTCGGTTGTCCAGAACTCCGAAACCACCTCATC